>JAWLFM010000049.1:0-16981 GCA_041685565.1 Thioalkalivibrio sp. | reverse complement strand
CCTGAAGGGCCGTACGCGGATGGGTGGACGCCGGCGAGGCATCGCCAAGGGCCGGCGCCAGACGGGCTCAATCGAGAAACACGATATGCCGCGCGGAGAACTCCAATGTGGATGCGGCGGAGGCCTGCTCGAGAAAGGCGAGTGCAGACGGTTCGTCCACGGCGGCCAGTCGCGCCAGTTCGCGCGCCCCTCCCCGGAATACCAACCTCCCTGATCGGTCGGGATCCCGCGAGGCCTGCCCGCGCGCAAGTTCGAGCGCGAACTCGAGGCGCTGCGCAGCGGGGGCGAAGGCGAGGACCATCGCCAGCTCGCCCATGGAACGCATCCTGGACGAGAACACCTGGAAGAGTTGCTCGCCGTGTTCTGGGTGCTCCCGCAAATGATGCTGAAACGTCTCGCGATCGAGGGTCATGAGTTCAGTGTCCGAGACCGCGAAGGCCGACGCCGAGCGGGGCTTGTCGTCGATCAGCGCAAGTTCACCGAACAACTCACCTCGTCCCAGATGGGCGAGCGTCAGCTCCTCGCCGAAGGCCCGTTCCCGCGTGATGCGGATCTCACCCGAATCCACCACGAAGGCATGTTCTCCGACCTCGCCCTCGAGGAAGACGGACTCACCGGCACGCAACACCATGCGGTCGCAGCTGTATTCGAACAGGCTGAGCACGGTTTCGGGCAGCTTGCCGCGGGCCCAGGCGACGAGGTCCTCGGTGGTGCCCGTCAGTGCGATGATGTGATCGCCGATCTCCTCATTCCAGACCTTCTCGCTGCGCTGGATGAACCCGAAGCGGCGGTACATCCCGGCCGTCTCGTGGTTGACGGCCGCCAGTACATGCGTCACGCCGCGGCGATGCAAGGCCGCCGCAGCCATGCGGAACATCGCCCGGATGACATCGCGCCGGCGCCGCCATCTCGAGCGAATCGCGAACATGCCCGCGCTGCCGAACTGCACCGGTGCCGACCCGGCCGCCTGACCATCCGCGACGGCATTCTCCGCGAGCAGCTGCGCACGCACGGGACCGAAATCCAGGAGTTCGTCGACCGGCATGCCGGCTTCGCTGTCCTTGATCAGCCGCACCGTGGCGACAGGCTCATCATTCTCGTATGCCACCATGTGCGAGGTGTCGGGGAAGGCATCGAAGCGATCAACCAACCGCGATCCGCGCAGCGGCCTTCCACCAAACTTGCCATCCTCGATGACGAAGACCTCGTGACGGAGCCACAAGGCGTCATCGATCTCCCTGGCGCCCTTCGCGAGCTTGAGGTGGATTGGCATTTTCGTCGACTCTTGGTGGTTTCTTCCGCCGTTTCCAGTGGATTTCGGGTGGGAAAGGACGTGCCGCGGGCCGGCGGGCCCGCCGCCCTTCGCCTGCGCGGCATCCGGCGACCGTTCGACGATGTGCGGGATCTGACGGGCCCACGGGAAACGCCCGTCAGGTACCCTCTCGCGCCGCTAGCATGTACTGCACCATGGAGACCAGGGTCAGGATGGCCGCGAGGTACAGCAGCCACTCGCCGAGGAGAAACATGGGGATCGGCCCCACCGGCACCGCCCAGAGTAACAGGAAGATGGAGACCATCTGGGCGGTCGTCTTCACCTTGCCGACCCAGGATACCGCCACGCGCGCCCGCTTGCCCACACCCGCCATCCACTCCCGCAGGGCGGAGATCGCGATCTCGCGACCGATGATGATGATCGCCGCCACCGCGATGCCGATGCCCGCCGCGGTATCCACCACCAGCACCAACGCCGCCGCAACGATCAGCTTGTCGGCCACCGGATCGAGGAAGGCGCCGAAATGCGAGGTGACCTCGAAACGGCGCGCGAGATAGCCGTCCAGCCAGTCGGTGAAGCCCGCCAGCGCGAAGATCAGGGCCGCGACGATGCCGCCCCAGGGTGCCGGCAGAAGGTAGAACAGCAGCACCATCAGCGGAATCAGGGCGATGCGCGACCAGGTCAGCCAGTTGGGCAGTTTGTGTAGCATCTCAACTCTCGTGGAAGCCTTCGTAGATCGCGCGGGCCAGGTTTCGGCTGATGCCCGGAACCTTGGCCAGTTCGTCCATGCCCGCCCGTGCGATCCCGCGCAACCCGCCGAAGTGGCGCAGCAGCTCGGTCCGGCGCTTCGGCCCCAGTCCCGGTATCTCCTGGAGACGCGACTCCCGGCGCGCCTTGGCACGTCTCGCCCGATGCCCGGTAATCGCAAAGCGATGGGCCTCGTCGCGGATCTGCTGGATCAGATGCAGGGCGCTGGACTGTGCGGGCAGTATAGAAGGCCCTTCCACCCCGCTCAATACCAGGGTTTCCAGCCCCGGTCGCCGGTCTGCGCCCTTGGCCACACCAATCACCCGCAGCCCCTCCAGCCCCTGCCCGCGCAGGACGTCCAGCGCCTGGCTGACCTGCCCCTTGCCGCCGTCGATGAACAGGATGTCGGGCAGCTGCCCCTCCCCCTTCTTCAGGCGCGCGAAGCGGCGCTCCAGCGCCTGGTGCATTGCGGCATAGTCGTCTCCGGGTGCGATCCCGGCAATGTTGAAGCGCCGGTAATCGGACTTGATCGGGCCCTCCGGCCCGAACACCACGCAGGAGGCCACCGTGCCCTCTCCCTGGGTGTGCGAGATGTCGAAGCACTCCATGCGCCGGGGCAGCTCGGGCAGGTGCAGTGCGGCGGCCAGGGCCGCGAGGCGCGCCTGCTGCCCGGCCCTTCCCGCAAGGTGTGTGCGCAGGGCCAGCTCGGCATTGCGCTCGGCCATGCGCAGCCACTCCGCCCGCTGCCCGCGTGTGGACCAGGCGAGCTTGACCCGGCCGCCCCGCCGCTGCTCCAGCAGGGCCTCCAGTGCCTTCGGTTCCTGCGGTGGCTCGGACAGCAGCACCTGGCGTGGCGGTTCCCGTTCCGCGTAGTACTGGGCCAGGATCGCGGTCATGATCTCGGCGTTGCCCGCATCCTCCGGCAGCTTCGGGTAGCGCACCGCATTGCCGAGGTTCTGGCCGTTGCGCACGAAGAAGATCTGCACGGCCGCATCCCCGCCCTCGCGCGCCAGCGCAAAGATATCGGCATCACCCTCGCCACCGGCCACGTACTGCTGTTCGGAGATCTGGCGCAGGCTGGCGATCTGATCGCGCAGCCTTGCGGCCCGCTCGAAGCGCAGTTCCGCCGCGGCCGTTTCCATGCGCTGCACCAGATCCCCGATGACGCGATCGCTGCGACCCTCGAGGAAGCGCACGCTGGCATCGACATCGGCCGCATATTCCTCCGGATCGATCAGGCCGACACAGGGCGCACTGCAGCGGCCGATCTGATGCTGCAGGCAGGGCCGGCTGCGATGCGCGAAGACGCTGTCCTCGCACTGGCGCACCAGGAAGAGCTTCTGCAGCAGATTCAGGGTGTCGCGCACCGCCACGGTCGAGGGGTAGGGACCAAAGTAGCGCACGCCCTTCTTCCGGGCACCGCGATGGAACCCCAGCCGAGGGTAATCATGATTGGAAACATAGATATAGGGATAACTCTTGTCATCCCGCAAGAGAATGTTGTAGCGCGGCCGATGGCGCTTGATGAGGTTCGCCTCCAGCAGCAGGGCCTCGGCCTCGGTCTGGGTCACCGCGACCCGGATGTCGGCGATCTGCGCGACCATGGCCCGGGTCTTCGGGCTGCGCTCCCCGGCCACGCGGAAATAGCTGGCGATGCGCTTGCGCAGGTTATTGGCCTTGCCGACATAGAGCACGGTGCCGGCAGCGTCCAGCATCTGGTAGACACCCGGCGCCGGGGTGCAGGCCTGCAGGAAGGCCTTGTGATCGAACGCGGCTGCGGTCTCGCTCATGCCTTCAGGATAACCGGGCGCGGATCTCCCTGAATACAGCCTCGAACATCGCGGGTGTCAGGCGTCGGGTCTGGGTGTTGTAGCGCGAGCAGTGATAGGAGTCGAACAGGCGCCGTCCCTGCCCCAGATCATGCTCGGCGCCATGGGCGAAGGGGTGCCCGGCGAGTGCCAGACCCCGGGCGCGCAGTACCGCATCGTGGGCGATACGGCCGAGGGCGAGGATGACGCGCGGGGCTACGGCATCGATTTCCGCCGCGAGGAAGGCATTGCAGCTGCGGATCTCGGCCGGGCTCGGCTTGTTCTGCGGCGGCAGGCACTTGACGGCGTTGGTGACCCGGCAATCCTGCAGGATCAGTCCGTCGTCGGGTGCCGCGCCGTCGGGCTGGTTGGAAAACCCGGCGGCGTGCAGGGTCTGGTACAGCAGGATGCCGGCGTGATCGCCGGTGAAGGGACGGCCGGTCGCGTTCGCGCCGTGCATGCCCGGCGCGAGCCCGACGATCAGCAGGGAGGCGTTGGCGGGTCCGAACGGGGCCACGGGTGCGGCATGGTAACCGGGATGGTCGCGTCGGACGGCAGCGAGGTGCCCGGCCAGTCGCGGGCAGCGCACACAGGCCGGGTCGAAGATCGATGGGTCGTTCACCACTGCGAGTACGGGTGCCGGGCGAGTTCGCTGTTGTAGTAGCGGGGGTCGTCCGACACCTCCTCCCCCAACCAGTCCGGCCGGGCGAAGGCCTCGTCGGTGTCCTCCAGCTCGATCTCGGCGACGATCAGGCCCGCGTTCTCGCCGGCGAACTCGTCGATCTCCCAAAGGTGGCCTTCGTACCTGACCTCGTGGCGCGTCTTCTCGATCACATTGCCGGACAGTTCCGCGAGCAGCACCCGGGCCTGCTCACAGGGGATCGGGTATTCGAACTCGAGCCGCTCGACGCCGAGGGTGGCACTCTTGATGTTGAGGTTGGCCCGATCGCCGTCGATCCGGGCGCGCACCGAGGCGCGCGTGTTCCCGCACAGATAGCCTTGACGCAACACCCGGGATTCGTGCACGGATGAACGCCATGCTTCGTTCTTCAACAGGAACTTGCGTTCAATTTCTCGAGGCATTTGTGGTCTCGTGACAGGGGTCTCGCCGGAGGGATCGCGACCCAAGGTCACATGCGGATCAGGGCGGCGCCCCAGGTGAAGCCGCCACCGAAGGCCTCGGTCAGGATCAGTTCGCCTGGCTTGATGCGCCCGTCACGCACTGCGACATCCAGCGCCAACGGGATGGAGGCGGCCGAGGTGTTGCCGTGGGTGTCGACCGTGACCACGACGTGGTCCATCGACATGGCCAGCTTCTTCGCCGTCGCCTGGATGATGCGGATGTTGGCCTGGTGCGGGACCAGCCAGTCCAGATCGGCCTTGCCGATGCCGTTGTGGGCAAGGGCCTCGTCGACGATCTGGTCCAGCGTGTTCACCGCGACCCGGAAGACGGCGCGACCCTCCATCCGGATCTTGGTATCCGCGACGTCGTTGCGCGACACCCCGCCCGGCACCTCGAGCAGCGCGCGATGGGCGCCGTCGGCATGCAGGTGGGTCGAGATCACCCCCGGTTCCTCCGAACGTGAAAGGATCACCGCGCCTGCGCCATCGCCCCAGAGGATGCAGTTGCCGCGGTCGGTGTAGTCGGTGATGCGCGAAAGGGTCTCGGCGCCCACGACCAGGGCATGCCGGCACTGCCCGCCGCGGATGAACTGGTCCGCCGTGGCCAGGGCGTAGACGAACCCGCTGCAGACTGCCTGCACGTCAAAGGCCGGACAGCCGCCCACGCCCAGCTTGGCCTGGAGCAGGCAGGCGGTACTGGGGAAGATCTGGTCCGGTGTGGTGGTGGCGACCAGGATCATGTCCAGATCGGCAGCGCGCAGCCCGGCGGCATCCAGCGCCTGGCGCGAGGCATGCAGCGCCAGATCGGAGGTCGTCTCCCCCGGTGCCGCGATGTGCCGCAGCCGGATCCCGGTTCGATCGAAGATCCACGCGTCGGTGGTATCGATCATCTTCTCCAGGTCGGCATTGCTCAGAATGCCCTCCGGCAGGTAGCCCCCGGTACCCGCGATGCGTGCAAAGCTCACACTTCCACCTCCTGGCGCAACATGCGTCCGAGCTGCTTGTCGATGCGCTGCGGAACGTTCGCCTCGGCCTCCTTGCGCGCGATCCGGACGGCATTCTGAAATGCCAGTTCGTCGGCGCCGCCGTGGCTCTTGATGACGATCCCCTGCAGACCGAGCAGCGAGGCGCCGTTGTAGCGCCGGGGGTCGATGCGGTTGCGGAAGCGGTTCAGCACCGGCAGCGCGACCAGCCCGCGCAGACGCGTGAGCCAGTTGCGCTTGAATTCCGCCTTGATATTGTCGGCAATCATCCGGGCCACGCCCTCGCTGGTCTTCAGCGCGACGTTGCCGACGAAACCGTCGCAGACCACGACATCCACGTCGCTGCAGTAGACGTCGTTGCCCTCCACGAAACCGATGTAATTCAGCGAGGATTTCTCCAGCAGGTGGGCCGCCTCACGGACACGGTCATTGCCCTTCATGGCCTCGGAGCCGATGTTGAGCAGACCGACGCGGGGCGATTCCAACCCGTCGATGGAACTCACCAGGACCGATCCCATCACCGCGAACTGGTACAGGTGGGCGGCCTCGACATCGACGTTGGCGCCCAGGTCCAGCATGTGCGTATGCCCGAACAGGGACGGCAGCGCGGTGGCGATCGCAGGCCGGTCGATGCCGGGCAGGGTCTTCAGCACATAGCGCGCGGTCGCCATCAGCGCGCCGGTATTGCCGGCGCTGACGCAGGCGTCCGCGCTGCCCAGCTTCACCAGATCGATGGCCCTGCGCATGGAGGAATCCTTCTTGTTCCGCAGGGCCACCGCCGGAAGCTCTTCCATGGCCACCGTCTGCGAACAATGCACGACCTGGATCCGTGCCCTGTCCTTCTCCGGCCACTGGCGCATGTGGGCCGCGATCACGGCTTCGTCGCCCACCAGCAGCAGCCCGATGTCGGCGGTCTCTCCCAATGCAGCGAGGGCGGCCGGCATGATCACGGAGGCCCCGTGGTCTCCGCTCATCACGTCCAGAGCAATGGTGTACCTGTGATTCATGCCGATCGCGACCCGCTCTCTCTCCGCACGACCCCGTGCATTCCGGCGTTCCGGTGCCGGGTTGCGCCACCCGCCTCCCGGCCAACCCCGCCAGCACAGATCGGGGCGAACAGAAACCCATGGCCGGACAGGCCCTTCAGCCCATCAGAACGAGACTGTCGCGGCGCGCGGCATACAGGGATTGACTCGACGTGAACGGGCCGCGGAACGCTACGCTCCGCGGCCCGCAAGAACAACCTGGCCGGGCCGATCAATCCTCGTCGTCTTCGATCGCCACGTCCTTCTGGATGACCTGGCGCCCACGATAGAAGCCATCGGGCGACACGTGGTGCCGGCGATGCACCTCCCCGGTGGTCGGTTCGATCGAGAGGGTGGCTCCCTTGAGGGCGTCATGCGAACGGCGCATGCCGCGCTTGGAGGGGGTCATACGGGCTTGTTGAACGGCCATGGTGCTTCTCCAGTATTCCGAATTCCAAAATCCGGGCGCAGTGTATAAGGTTTGGCGCGCCCGCGTCAGCGATTCTTTCGCAGTTCCCGCAGAATGGCGAAGGGGTTTTCCGCATCCCGATCTCCACCTCCCGCCTCGAACTCGTGCGGCAGACGCGCCCGGCAGTCCTGGTGCCTGGGCGCCAGGGGCAATGCCAGAAGAATCTCCTCCTCGACGAATTCGGCGGGCCGCAACTGGCCCTCCGGCCCCAGTTCGAGGACCTCCTGATCGTCACCCAGCGCCGGCGACGGTCCGGCCGGATCGACCAGCACGACATCCGGTTCCAGACTGAACCGCCAGGTCATCGGCTGCAGGCAACGCTGGCACTGCAGCTCGATCTCCCCGGTGAGCGCACCCTGAAGCCGGATCTCCCCGAGGGCGCCGCGTACGACCGTCAACCCGACCCGCACCGAAATCGGTGAACCCTCGAGGGCGGCGGCGCGCACCCGCGGCAGTTCGTCGCCGCCAAGCTCCCCCTCCCAGCGCTGATTCAGTGCGCGGGGGAGAAAGGGATCCAGGGTAACGGGGATGCGGCTCATACAAGGGCGCGCAATATACGCGCGCGAGGGTTTTCTGTCAAAGCGAACAGAGGCTTACTTGCAGCGGCGTGAAGCCTTGCGGATACTGCCCGTTCACCATCCTCCACAGGACCCAGGGCGTGCTCCCGATCCGCAAACTGCTGATAGCCAACCGCGGCGAGATCGCCGTGCGCCTCATCCGCGCCTGCGCGGAGATGGGCATCACCTCGGTCGCGGTGTTCACCGATGCCGACCGGCACGCCCTGCACGTGAAGAAGGCCGACGAGGCCTATTCGATCGGGCCGGACACCATGGGCGGCTACCTGAACATGCATCGGCTGATCAACGTGGCGCGCGCCGCCGGCTGTGACGCGGCCCATCCCGGCTACGGATTCCTGTCCGAGAATGCCGACTTCGCCGCCGCCTGTGCGGCCCGGGGCATCCGCTTCGTGGGGCCTTCGGCAACGGTGATCCGGCGCATGGGCGACAAGGTGGCCGCCCGTGCCGCCATGATCGCGGCCGGCGTGCCGGTGGTACCGGGATCGGAGGGCAACCTCGAGGACGTCGAGGCCGCCCTGCCCATCGCCGAAAAGGTGGGCTACCCGGTGATGCTGAAGGCCACCAATGGCGGCGGCGGCCGCGGCATCCGGCTGTGCACCGACCCGGAGAGTCTGCGCCGCAACTTCGACCGCGTTCGCTCCGAGGCGACCCGCGCCTTCGGCAGCACCGAGATCTTCCTGGAAAAGGCGATCGTCAATCCCCGCCACATCGAGGTCCAGATCCTCGCCGACAGTCATGGCAACGTCACCCATCTGTTCGAACGCGACTGTTCCATCCAGCGCCGGCATCAGAAACTCATCGAAATCGCGCCCTCGCCGCAGTTGACCAAGGAACAGCGCGCCTACGTGGGCGAGGCCGCGGTCACCGCCGCGCGCGCGGTCGACTATGAGAACGCGGGCACCGTCGAGTTCCTGATGGACCACGATGGATCGTTTTTTTTCATGGAGATGAATACACGTCTTCAGGTAGAACATCCGGTCACCGAGATGATCACCGGCGTCGACATCGTGCAGGAGCAGCTGCGCGTGACGGCCGGCCTGCCCCTGCGTTACCGCCAGGAGGACATCACCAGCCGCGGCTATGCGATGGAGTTCCGCATCAATGCCGAGGATCCCGAGAACGACTTCCTGCCGAGCTTCGGACGCATCACGCGCTACTTCGCCCCCGGCGGTCCGGGGATCCGCACCGATGGCGCGATCTACACCGGCTATCAGATTCCTCCACATTACGATTCCATGTGCGCCAAGCTGATCTGCTGGGCGCTGGACTGGGACCTGCTGCTCGCCCGGGCCGATCGCGCACTGCGCGACATCGGCGTCTACGGGGTCAAGACCACCATTCCCTATCACCTGGCGATCGTGAACCACCCGGAGTTCCGTACCGGCGTCTTCAATACCGGTTTCATCGGCGCCCACCCGGAGTTGAGCCACGTCCCCGAGGCCCGCCCCAACCGCAACCTTGCGGTCGTCATCGCCGCCGCCCTGGCCGCCCACCACGGTCTTTAGGATCCCCCATGAGCCGAGTACACATCACCGACGTCACCCTGCGCGACGGCCATCAGAGCCTGATTGCCACCCGTCTGCGGACCGAGGACATGCTGCCCATCTGCGCGCAGCTGGATCGCATCGGCTTCCATTCCCTGGAGGCCTGGGGCGGGGCGACCTTCGACGCCTGCGTGCGGTTCCTGAAGGAAGACCCCTGGGAACGTCTGCAGCGGCTCAAGGCGGCCCTTCCCAACACGCCCTTGCAGATGCTGCTGCGCGGCCAGAACCTGCTGGGCTACCGCCACTACGCCGACGACGTCGTACGCAGCTTCGTGCAGCGCAGCGCCGAGGGCGGCATCGGCATCTTCCGCATCTTCGACGCGATGAACGATGTCCGGAACCTGCGGGTGGCGATCGAGGCCACCCGCGAGGCCGGAGCCCATGCCCAGGGCACGATCTGTTACACGACCAGCCCGGTGCATACCGCACGCCAGTTCGTGGCCATGGCGCGCGAGATGGTGGAGATGGGCGCGCAGAGCATCGCGATCAAGGACATGGCCGGCCTGCTGACCCCGAGCGCGACCCGGGAACTGGTCGGCGACCTGGTCGAGGCGGTCGAGGTGCCCATCCACCTGCACGCCCACGCGACCTCGGGCCTGTCCGAACTGTGCCAGTGGCAGGCCATCGAGGCCGGCTGCCGCCACATCGAGACGGCCATCTCCGCCTTTGCCGGCGGCACCAGCCACCCACCGACCGAGAGCATGGTGGCGGCCCTGGCCGGCACCCGCTTCGACACCGGGCTCGACCTGGAGGCATTGCAGGAGATCGGCGCCTACTTCCGCGAGGTGCGCACGAAATACGCGCGCTTCGAGAGCGGCTACACGGGCGTGGACACGCGGGTACTGGTCAACCAGGTACCCGGCGGCATGATCTCCAATCTGGCCAACCAGCTGCGCGATCAGGATGCGCTGGACAAGTTCGAGGCCGTCCTGCTGGAGATCCCGACCGTCCGCGAGGATCTCGGCTACCCGCCCCTGGTCACCCCGACGTCGCAGATCGTCGGTACCCAGGCGGTGATGAACGTGCTGGCGGGAGAGCGCTACAAGGTCATCACCAACGAGGTCAAGCACTACCTGATGGGCCACTACGGCAGGACCCCGGGTCCCGTCAATCCGATCATCCGCGGCAAGGCCATCGGCAATGCGGAGGTGCTGGAGTGCCGTCCCGCAGACCGCCTCACGCCGGAACTGGATGATCTGCGCGTGGAGATCGGCGAACTCGCGCTGACCGAGGAGGACGTGCTGACCTATGCGCTGTTCCCGGAGGTCGGACGCCAGTTCCTGCAGCAGCGCAGCGATGGGACATTGCTACCGGAGCCCCTGAATCCTCCGCAGGCCTCGACTGCCGAGGGTTGCCCGGCCCCGGTGGAGTTCAATGTCACCTTTCACGGCGAGACCTATCACATCAAGGTCACCGGCAGCGGCCACCGCCGCGAGGATTCGCGCCCACTCTACGTCACCGTCGACGGTCTGCCGGAGGAGGTCCTGCTGGAGACCCTGGAAGAGATCGATGTCACCCCCGGAGCGGCGGTGCCCGGCGATGGCGGCAAGCGCAACCGGAAGTCCGGTGCGCGCCGCGCCACCCGCCCCGGCGACGTCACCACCTCCATGCCCGGAACCGTGATCGACGTGCTGGTCAGCGAGGGCCAGGAGGTCACGGCCGGCGATCCCGTGCTGGTGATCGAGGCGATGAAGATGGAATCCGAGATCCCCGCCCCGATCAGCGGTACGGTGAAGACCGTCAACGTGACCAAGGGACAGGCCGCGAACCCGGACGACGCCCTGATCGAGATCGAGGCCTGAGTGCCGGGTACGCGCACCCTCGTCCTGGCATCCACCTCGACCTACCGCCGCTCCCTGCTGGAGCGGCTCCATCTCGATTTCGAGACCGCGAGCCCACGGGTCGAGGAGACGCGTCTGCCCGATGAAGCCCCGCAGGCCATGGTGGGGCGACTGGCCGCCGCCAAGGCCGCAGATGTCGCCCGACGCTACCCCGATGCCCTGGTCATCGGCTCGGACCAGTGTGCCGCCGTCGGCGACCGCATCCTGGGCAAGCCCGGAGGCCACCAGCAGGCACTGGAACAACTCGGGACGCTTTCGGGACAGCGCGTGGTCTTTCACACGGGCCTGTGCCTGATCGACAGCGCCTCGGGCCGCCACTGGCGCGGGGTGGTGCCGTACACCGTGCATTTCCGCACACTGGCAACGGCAGAGATCGAACGCTACCTGCGCCTTGAGCAGCCCTATGACTGTGCGGGCAGTTTCAAGTCGGAAGGATTGGGCGTCGTGCTGTTCCAGCGCATGGAGGGCGATGACCCCACGGCGCTGATCGGACTGCCACTGATCCTGCTGTGCTCCTGGCTTCGGCAGGCCGGATTGACGCTGCCTCCCGGCGCAACCTGACCGGTCTGCTGGACGCCGCGTGCGCACGACCTGTCCGGGGTCATCGATCGAAGAATTCTCCGTAATTGTCTAAAAAATCGTTGATACCGCAGTCTCGGCACGAGGGATGATCGAAATACCCCCTAGGTTTCTCGAAAAATGTTGATCTGGATCACTATTTTTCGGTATGGTTTCCGGAATATTAGGAACCGCTGATGATTGCTGACGAATTCTGCGGGAGACTTGAAAAACGCCGCCGGAGACGTCTTTAATACGGATTCGCATTACAGAACCCGCTGACGCGCGCCCTTCGCGATAGCGGGCACCACAGGGAGTACGCTTCCGTACATGACGTACACGAAACATGGGCTCAACAACCTAGGAGATTCTTGATATGCGTAAGTCAATGAAGGTTCTGGCTGCTGCCGCTCTGATCGGCGCGTTTGTGTTCCCCATGCAGTCCAGTGCCCAGTGGGGCGGCCCTGGCTATGGTTACGGTCCTGGCTACGGCTACCCTGGCTATGGCGGCTACGGCCCGGGTTATGGCCGTGGTTTCGGTGACATGTTCGGCTTCGGCGACATGTTCAGCGACTTCGACTTCAGTGCCCGCGGACGCGGCGCCGGCTCCGGCTATGGCCGCGGCTACGGCGACGGCTACGGCTATGGTCATCCCTACGGCTACGGCTATGGCCCGCACTACGGCGCCCCTTACGGCGCCCCCTACGGTGCTCCCTGGGGGGCCCCACCTGCTCCTCAGGCTCCCGAATCCGGTGAGTCCGGTGAGTCCGGTGAATCCGAGTAAGGCCGCCTGAAGACGGACAACCGCTCTGCCGGTTGATCGCAAGGCCCGGTCCGCAAGGTCCGGGCCTTTTCACGTTCAGGGCCTTGGGTGCCGGTGCCAGGACCGCGGCCATCGTCGTCGCCAGGCACGGGACTTCGCATCAACGGATGGCCCTGCACGCTGCCACCCTACGGAAAAACCCCTATGCGGCCCTGGCCGGCATTGGCTTAAACTCGTGCGAGATCCCAAGTCAAGGCCTCCCCCATGTCCACCGCTCCCCTGCTGCCCCTGATCCGTCCGCGTCCTCGCGCCGAGGCATCCGCCTCCCGGGTCTGGCTTGCGGGCCGCAGCGCCATGCTGATCGCTCTGTATTATGGCGTGGGTCTGTGGGGCTTCGTGTTCACCCCGGACGCCTACGGCATCCCTCTGGTCTGGCCGGCCACCGGCGTGGGGCTGACCTTCGTCTACCTCTACGGATACCGGCTGTTGCCGGCATTGGGCATCGCCGTGTCTCTGGTCACCTGGCAGTTCACGAGCACGATGATGCCCCTGGCCGAGGCCCTGGGCATCATCGTCGCCACGCTCGCCGGCGTGGCCTTGGGGGCCCATGGGCTTCGCCGTTTCCGTTTCTCGCCCGGGTTCGAGCGGCTGCGCGATGTCTGGCTGTTGCTGGTCATAGGGGGTCTCGCGGCCTCGGGCACCGCCGCAGCCGCGGGTGCCTGGGGCGTCGCCGCGAGCATGGAAACCCTGAGCCTCGGCGACACATGGTGGCTGTGCTGGATGGCGGATCTGATGGGTCTGATGCTGGTGGCCCCGGTCCTCCTCGCCTGGCTGGGTGCAGATCTTACGCGGCATGTCGAACAGAACCACGCGAAGGCGGCTGCCCTGGGCTTCAGTCTCGTTGCCATCGCTGGCGTGGTCTATGCCGGAGATCTACCCATCGGGGTGGCCATGCCCCTGTCCTACGCCATATTTCCGCTGGTGATGCTGGCCGCCCTGCGCTGTCCGGTCCAGGTCACGACGGCCCTGACCATGGTCGCCGGCACGATTGCGCTCTCGGGCACGGGCTGGGGTATGGGGCCGTTTGCGGAACTGGGTCTGGATGTGAGCCTGCTTTCGTTGAACGCGCAATTGGCTTTGCTGGTCCTGACGGCCCTGGTCCTCAGCGCGCTGCGCGGCGAACGGGAGGCGGCCGAGGCACGCGCCCGGCAACACCTCGATGAGCTTGCCCGCGCCGGGAGGCTGAGCACGCTGGGAGAGCTCTCCGCGGGTCTGGCCCACGAACTCAATCAGCCGCTGTGTGCGCTGGCCAGCTATGCTCAGGCCAGCAAGCGACTGCTCGAGCGCGGCAGAACGGAGGAACTGAAGGAGGCACTGGGCCAGCTCAACGCCAGCGCACACCGCGCGGCCGAGACGGTCCGGCAGATTCGTGCCTTCGCCGCGGAGGGACATGATCCTGAGTTCTCTTCCATCGCCCTACCCGATCTCTTGAAGCCCGTGATCGATCTGCTGGGCCCCGAACTGCGACGCAACCATGTCCAGATGGAAGTCTCCCTGCCGGACCCGCCACCCCACATCAGGGTCGCTCCGGTGCAAATGGAGCAGGTCCTCGTGAATCTGCTGCGCAACGCCATGGAGGCCACCGCGGATCGTGCAGGGGGCCAGATCTGCCTGTCGGTTTTGCGAGAAGGGGCTCAGTTGCGGCTCAGCGTCACGGACAATGGGCCCGGTATTCCTGAGAATCGGCTCCCGGGCATCTTCGACCCCTTCGCCACATGGAAGTCCGGCGGACTGGGGCTCGGACTGTCCATCAGCCGCTCGCTGGTCGAGGCACACGGAGGACACATGGTGGCCCGGAACCGCGAAGAAGGCGGTGCCGAGTTCCAATTCACCCTGCCCATGGAGGACAGTCATGCCCGCACCTAAACGCCCCCATGTCTACCTGGTTGATGATGATGCCGACGTGCGGACTGCGGTCAGCCTGCTGCTGAAGACCGAGGATTTCCGCGTCACGACCTTTGCCGATGCCGGCTCGGTGCTCGCCGCGGTGGACGAGACAACCCCGGGCTGTCTGCTTCTGGACGTGCGCCTCCCCGACATGGACGGGCTGACCCTGCATCGTCATCTCAAGGCACGCAGCGTCGCCATGCCCGTCATCTTCATCACCGGTCATGGAGATATCCCGATGGCGGTCAGGGCCGTCAACGAGGGCGCCCTGGACTTCCTGGAGAAGCCCTTCCACGATGACGCCCTGATCGACGGCGTGCGGCAGGCCCTGGCCCTGGACGCGGAACAGCGTGCCGGTGCTGCGGAGATGGCCGAGGTGGAGGAACGGCTGGCCTCGTTGACCCCGCGCGAACGGCAGGTTCTCGAGGCCCTGCTCGACGGCCAGCCGAACAAGCTGATTGCCCGGGCGCTCGATGTCAGCGTGCGCACGGTCGAGATTCACCGGGGCCACCTGATGCAGAAGATGGGCGCCAAGAGCGCCTCCCACCTGGCACGCCTGGCGCTGGCCTGCGCCGACTACCGCGACCGATTGGTCCCCGGCTGATCCGGGATCCATTCCCCGCATCCTCTCCCCGGGGGTGCATGGGGGTCCTGCATGCACACCCACGACCCACCTGCGTCTGCGCAATCCTGCATGCACAGCCCTGCCCCACCGCACTCGGGCACGCAAGCCATCATGGCCCGCCATCAACGAGACGGTGCCCGTTAGCCACCGCATACTGCCGTCGCCACTCGGGCATCTGATAACATCGTGGTGGCGCAGGGCCACGCGGGTCTCTGTTGGAGCAGGCAGATGGACGAAGTCTTTGTCGGGCGTCAACCCATTTATGACCGCGAGGGGCAGATCCAGGCCTACGAGCTCCTTTTTCGAGCCAAGAACGAGACTTCGGCCCGTTTCGACAGCGGGGATGCGGCCACCTACGAGGTCTTCCAGAACATCCTGATGGACATCGGGCTCCATCGCCTGGTCGGCGACAAGCTCGCCTTCATCAACCTCACGCGCTCCTTCCTCACCGCCAGCGTGGCCAACACCCTGCCACCCACCCGGGTGGTGCTTGAGGTCCTGGAAGACATCGAGATCGACGACGAGGTGGTCGCGGCAGTTCGTTCACTCACCGAGCGCGGCTACGCCATAGCCCTCGACGATTACATCTACCACGAGCACCATGTGCCGCTGCTGAAGCTGGCCTCCATCGTGAAGATCGATCTGAAGAGCCTCACGTCGGCGCAGTTGCACGAGCACGTGAGGCAGCTGGAGCCCTACAACCTGAAGCTCCTCGCGGAAAAGGTGGAAACCCTCGAGGAATACGAGACCTGCCTTTCCCTGGGCTTCGACTATTTCCAGGGCTATTACCTGAGCCGTCCCATGGTGCTCCAGGGCCAGCGGATGCCCACGAATCGGTTGGCGGTGGTGGAACTGATCAAGACCCTTTACCTGCCCGACCTGTCGATCCAGGCCGTGGAGGCGCAGATTGCCAGGGATGTCTCCCTGAGTTATCACCTGCTGCGTTTCATCAATTCAGCCTTCTACGGCCTCAGCCGATCGATCGAATCCATTCGGCATGCCATCGTGTATCTGGGACAGGATGCGATTCGCAACTGGATCATGATCATGACGCTGCGCAGCCTTCAGGACCAACAGAGCGAACTGCTGATTGACTCGCTGGTTCGTGCCCGCATGACGCAAAGCCTCGCGAAGGCCGCGTCGCTGGACAAGGTGGACAGCTTCTTCACCGTGGGCCTGTTCTCGAACCTGGAGCCGATCCTGCAGTTGCCATTGGCCCAGTTGCTGGAGGAACTCCCGCTCAGCGACGAAGTGACCGCCGCGCTTCTGCGTTTGGAGGGCCCGATGGGCGAGGCTCTGGGTTGTGCGTTGGCCTTCGAGTCCAAGAATCCCACCACGCGACGCTTCCAGGATCTGGACGAGATCCGGATCGGGGCACTGTACCTGGAGTCCGTGGCCTGGGCCCACGATTTCGATGCCCAGGCCACCAATGACTGAGTACGCTCCATCGATCCTGCATGAGATGGACTACACTCCAGGACGGGCGGATTTTCCAGACACGAACATGGCAAAAGAAACCCGTGACGACAAAGGAGCCTGGATGTAACGAAACCAAAGAGCTTTGGAGGAGAACGCGATGGAAAAAAGAAAAAACCTGCGCTTGCCGCTGCGACTTCTGGGACATTTGAGTCTGGACGGCATTCACTACCATCCAACGGAGACCAGGGACATCAGCCTCAACGGCGGATTGTTCCGGCA
>JAWLFM010000230.1:0-4142 GCA_041685565.1 Thioalkalivibrio sp. | reverse complement strand
GCACAGCAGCGACTTGAACGCGGGAAACCCGCTGATCGGGTCCAGCGAGCGGTCGTCGGTCAGTTCGTTCACGTTGGCGTGGTTCCAGCCGTGCTGGCAATGAACCACGCCGGGCTTGATGCGGTCCGTGACCTTGGCCACGAATGCGACGCGCCCGCGCGGCGAACGCACCTCGACCGTATCGCCGTTTGCGATGCCGCGCGCGACGGCATCCATTGGGTGTAGCTCCACCAGCGGGTTCGGCATCGCCCGGCGCATGCGTTCCAGATACTGGTGTTGCGAGTGGGTGGCGTGCTTGTGGCGGGCGCCGCTGGTCAGCACCAGCGGGTAGGCGCGCGCCAGGTCCGGCGTGGAGACCGGGCTCTCGGTCGGTTCGCGGTAGACCGGCAGGCCGTCGTGCCCGGCCGCGCGCAGTTCCGCGGCGTCGAATTCCACCTTGCCGCTGACTGTGCGAAACCCGTCGATCCGGTACTGGCGGTCGCCTTCCACGAAGCCGTGCGCAAGCATGTCGTCCAGTGTCCTGGCGAACACGGTGACGCCATCCGGGTCGTTGTAGACCTGTTCGCGGATGGTCTCCGGTATGCCCTCGGCGGCCTCGGCCCAGCTGGCCTCCAGGTCGCCGTTCCAGAACTGCTCTGCCATCCCCAGGCGCACGCCCAGCTCCAGGAATACCTCCCCATCCGGGCGCGCCTCGCCGCGCGGGGCGACGGCGGGGCGGCGGTAGCGCAGCTCGCCGCGGAAGTTGCAGCCGGGGTAGGCGATCAGCGCCGCGCGCTCCAGGCTGGTGGCGGCTGGCAGCACGATGTCGGCCATGCGCGTGGCCGGGTTGTGGAAGAAGTCGGAGGCGGCGAAGAAATCCAGCGCGCCCAGCGCCTGCTCCATGCGCCTGGAGTTCGGCCACATCGCGGTGTTGATGCCCATCGCCAGCAGGGCGCGGACCGGCTGTGGCTGCCCCTCGAGGATGGCATCCGGCAGCAGCATGCTTTGCGCCGCCGGCCAGTGGGCCGTCCACACCGGGAAGGTCTCGTCGCCGATGCGTGGCGGCAGGTTCTTGCGGCAGTGGTCGAACAGGTCGATCGGCTTCGGCGTGACCTTGTCGTTGAAGAAGCGGTTGCCGCCCTCGCGGTCAATATTGCCGGTCACTGCGGCCAGCAGGATCACCGCGCGGTGGTTCTGGAAGCCATTGCTGTGCTGCACGGTGGCGGTGGGCGAGAGCATGATCTGCGCCGGTGCGTTGGCGGCATAGAGCTCGGCGGCGCGGCGCAGATCGGCCGCGTCGATGCCGCAGATCTGTGCGGTGCGCTCCGGCGGGAATTCCGCCACGTACTCGCGGAAGGCGGCCACCCCGTTGCCCCATTCGTCGAGGAAGACCTGGTCCTGCCAGCCGTTTTCGAAGATCAGGTAATGCATGCCCAGCGCCAGCGCCCCGTCCGTGCCCGGGCGGAGCTGGAGGTGCACCTCGGCCTGCTTCGCCAGCGGGGTCACCCGCGGGTCCACCACCACGGTGGCGCAGCCGGGGCGCGCCCCGGCCAGGGGGTGCTGGTGGAACGGCGGGATGGAACCGCGCGGATTGGTGGACCACACCAGCAGGCAGCGCGTCGCATCCGACGCTACGGTGGACGAGGTCTTGATCTTCGTACCGAAGGTGACCTCCTCCGCCACCTTGGTGGAGGAGAAGCAGCAGCCGCTCTCGGTCAGGTAGTTGGGCGAGCCGAAGGCATGCGCCAGGCGCTGGAGCTGCGGGCGTGCCTCCTTGGTGTAGCCGGCGAAGAACGCCGCCGCCGGGGCCCCGTGTTCCTCGCGGGTGGCGCGCAGGCGCTCGGCGATGGTGTCCAGCGCCTCGTCCCAGGAAATGCGCTCGAACTCGCCGCCGCCGCGCGCCCCGGTGCGGCGCAGCGGGTGGAGCAGACGCTCCGGGTGGTTGCGCCGATCCAGCTGGACGTAGCAGCGCGGGCAGTCGGGGCCGTCAATGGCGAGCGGCTCGCCGGTGGCGTCCAGGGTCACGTCGATGGCGCAGTTGGCATCGCATTCGTAACAGGTACTTTTTACGCTCGCCATCGGGCGATGTTCCTTGTTCCGCGGGGAGTTCCGATTGCTGGCAGATGATTATGCCGGGACGCCTTTCGCCTCACGAACAACGCCTCGAACCGCGGGGCCACCTCTCTCATGCGGGCTGGCAAGCCAGCGCCAAACGTCTCGCGGACTGGCTGATCGTCCAGCTTGACACGAGGCCTGCGGGTTTTCCGGCGGGTCCTTCAGGACGCCGCGAACGCAGGTACTGATCGCTGTTTCCCGAAGGACAGGCCACGCGATTGCCCCCGGTGGTGCGGCGATTCGGCGCGTTTCAGTGGCTTGCGGTGGCGGTGCGGAGCCCGCGCCGGGCGAGCATCGAGGCGGCTGCGGCATAGGCCGCGAGCAGTAGCGCGACGTGTTCCATGGACCATGCCAGGTCCAGCAGCGCGCCGGCCGCGACGGGTGCCGTGGCGGTGGCGAAGATCATCGCGGACTGGGCCAAGGCACGGATGGCGCCGAGGTGGGTGGTGCCGTAGAGCTCCGCCCAGATTACGCCCATCAGGGTGTTGGCGATCCCCATGCCGAGCCCGGCCAGTGCCAGGTACACCGGTGCGAGCCAGATGCCCTTCAGCAGACTCAGCGCCAGCAGGGCCAGGATCAATGGGGCGAGGTGCCAGGGCAGCAGGCGCCGCGAGCCGAACCGATCCACCAGCGGGCCGGCCACGAACAAGGACAGCAGGTGCATGGCGGCAAAGGCCACGAAGCTTGAGGCCAGCCAGGCCAGCGTCCAGTCCTTGGATTCCGCCAGCGGCACCTGATGGAAGAACACCGCGGTGATGATGAACGGTGCGCCCATCAGCGCCGGCAGTACCATGTAGAAGCGCGGATCGCGCAGGACCTCGCGACGCGACCAGTGGCTCTCGCCTTCGCCGGCGTCGGGGTCCGTCCGGGCCTGCGGGATCGAGCGCCCCAAGAGTATCAGCACCAGCACGGTCAGCCCGATCAGGATGACGGCGATTACGGCCCAGGTCGAGCGCCAGCCGATGGCGGCCGCCCCTGCGACCACCAGGATCGGGACCACGGCCTCGGCCACCGGCAACCCGGCCACCACCAGGCTGATGGCCTTGCCCCGGTGCGTGGTGAACGCCCGCGCCACTGCGGTCTGGGCCGTGTGCGTCATCAGCCCCTGGCCGAAAAACCGCAGCAGGAAGAACCCCAGCACCAGCCCCGGCACGCCCGGACTGAATGCGAGCACGGCGCTGCCCACGGCCGCCCCCAGTAGCACGAACGTCACCATGGCACGAAGCGGCACGTGGTCCACCAGCCGCCCGGCGCTGATCAGCAGTAGTGCGCTGGCCAGCGTGGCGACCGAATACGCCAGCCCCAGCTGTCCGTGGGTCAGATCGAACAGTTCGCGCCACTCGCCCCCGAACAGGGACAGAACGAACGTCTGCCCGACGGCGGAGAACGCCACCAGCAGAAAGCCGGCCCCGAGAAAGCGTGAATGGCGAACCAGTGGATGCAAGGTCCTGCCCCGGACAGTGCGTAAGAGCCGCCCATGATAACGACACCGGCAAGCGCAGGGCCGGAACACCGATGCCCGCATGGAAACGTTGTAATGGCTCCGGTTTCAGCGCCGGATCGCGACCAGACGCTGGCGCCCGGCAAGCGCATGCGACTGGATCCGTCTGTCCTCTCAGGCGGGTTGCCCGCGGGCGGCGCGCAGGGCGCGGCAGAACCAGCCCTGGGGGCTGTCCTCGCCGGTGAGCAGGTAGCGCAGGGCATGCGGGTCGCGCAGGGTGTGGGTGATCGTCAGGGCGCTCGCGAAGCGGCCACAGAAAAGCAGTTGGTCGCCGGCCTGCAAGGGCGTCTCGTCGTCCGGGGCCAGGAGATCCTGTGTACTGTCCGCGCGCCGCAGCAGGAGGGCGAGGCAGGCGTGGCGCTGGCGCTCCGGGTGGTCAGCGCGCAGCAGCTGGCCGAGGGAGACCGGCTCCTGTTTGAGATGGGCGAGCAGGGCCGGGGCACGTTCCTCGTCCAGTTGCTCGGTCCAGATCGCCGGTACGCGGTCCCCGACCACGGCCGTGATAGCACTGACCCGCTCATTGGCCCATTCGGTGGACTGCTCGCGG
>JAWLFM010000229.1:0-4142 GCA_041685565.1 Thioalkalivibrio sp. | reverse complement strand
GCATGGCTCTGATTCACGGCCACCATCAGCCGTGGTGGCGGCGCCTCCCGATGCAGGTGGTGCCACAGGTCGGCGACGGTGGCGATGCCCTCCGGCGCGGCGACCTGGTCGCCCTCGCGTCCAAGGTCCTCGCGCAGTCGGGCAAAATATTGAACGGTTATCGTCACGGTACGGCCCTACACATGGACGAGTCAGTCCCGCATTATACGGCCATGGACGACCTCACACATTTCGACGCCGCCGGACAGGCGCACATGGTGGATGTCGGCGCGAAGCCGGTCAGCCATCGCGTGGCCGTCGCCGAGGGCCGCATTGGCATGCTCCGGGAGACTGCCGCGCGCATCCGCGCCGGAGATCACCACAAGGGGGATGTCCTCGGGGTGGCCCGGATCGCGGGGATCATGGGCGCCAAGCGCGCCGGAGAACTGATTCCCCTGTGCCATCCCCTTGGCCTCAGCCGGGTCGCTCTGGAACTGGAGGCGGGCGAGGATCATGTCCGCGTGCAGGCCACCTGCGAGGTTCAGGGCCAGACCGGTGTGGAGATGGAGGCGCTGACGGCCGTCAGTGTGGCCCTGCTGACCATCTACGACATGTGCAAGGCCGTGGATCGGGGTATGCGTATCGAGGGCGTGCGGCTGCTGGAGAAACACGGAGGGCGAAGCGGCAGCTGGTTCGCGGCGCCAAATGACGGAAAACCAGAGATGACGGGAGAACGGAAATGAAATGGATCCTGCGCTTGCTGGGCCTGATCGGCATCCTGGTGCTGCTGGCGATCATCCTCGGCGTCTACCTCGCCATGACCTTCGATCCCAATGCCTACAAGAAGCAGATCGAGGACAAGGTGGCCGAGGTCACCGGGCGCGAACTGACCCTGGACGGCGACATCGACCTTACATTGTTTCCGTCCCTTGGCCTGCGCCTGGAAGGCGCGCGCCTGGCCAATGCCGAAGGCTTTGCCGAGACACCCTTCGCCGAGGTCCGCGTGGTCGATGTCGCGGTGGCGGTGCTGCCTCTGGTGCGCGGTGAGATCGAGGTGCAGCGGATCGGGGCGGATGGCGTCAGTATCCTCCTGGCCCGCGACGCCCAGGGGCGCAGCAACTGGGACGATCTGACCGAGCGGGCGGAGGCGTCCCGGGAGCAGGCGGTCGAGGACCTGGACAACAGCGGTGTCGGCCGTCCGCAGGCAGCCTTCGGCGACATCCAGATCGCCGGGCTGGAGGTGACCAACCTGCGCCTGGAATGGGACGATCGGCAGGCCGGTACCCGCATGCTGCTCGAGCCCATGAACCTCGTTGTCAGTGGTTTCCGGCCAGGCATCGAGACGCCCCTGACGCTTGACGGATCGATGCGGATCGAGGATGACAACGGTGCGCCGGTCGAGTTGGATCTACAGCTCACCGGCCTGTTGAATCTGGATCCAGTGGCGAACCGTTATGCGATGCGCCGGGTCGCGTCGCGCTTCGACCTTCGGCATCCGGCGCTGGAACCGGAGGTCAGCGCACGGCTGGAAACCGATCTCGTGCTCGACCTGAAGGACTCCGTGGCGCGGGTCGAGCGCCTGTCCGCGCACCTCTCGGACCTGCATCTCACCGGGCTGATCGAGGCCCGCGGGATCGGCGGCGAGGGGCTCGAACTGCACGCCGAACTTCGCAGCAATACCTTCAATCCGAGGACGTTGTTCGATAGCCTGGGGCTCGAGGATCCCAACACCGCGGATCCGGACGTCTTGAGGCGCATGGCCCTTGATCTGTCGCTGTCCGGCGGCACCGAGCGTCTCACCGTGGCTCCGCTGCTGATCACCGTGGACGACTCCAGTCTGCGTGGGGAGGGTGGGGTCGACCTGTCCGGGCCGCGGCCGATGATCAGCTTCGAACTGTGGGGTAATCGGCTCAATCTTGATCGCTATCTGCCGCCCGAGGTCGAGCAGGCCCGTGCTCCGGAGGTGCCGGCGGAGGCCGCGGAGGCGGACATCCCGATCAGCCTGCCAGCGGAATTGATGCGCGCCTTCGACATCGACGGCAACCTGAAGCTGGAAGGCCTGACGCTTTTCGGCCTGACGCTCGAGGGCATCGAAATGAACCTCCGTGCCCGCGATGGCGAGTGGCGGATGGAGCCCCTGACCGGCAGCGGCTACGAGGGACGCCTGGAGAGCCATCTGACGGTCGATGCGCGTCCGGACATCCCGCGTTATGCGGCAAGGGTTCGGCTCGAGAACATCGCCATCGGCGCCTTGCTGGAGGCACTCTGGCAAAAGGAGTCGCGGCTGCTCGGAACCGGCAACCTCGCCCTGGATATCGATACCGCCGGAGCCAGTGTGGACGCGCTGACGGCCAGCCTGAACGGTACCGGGGAGATGCGTTTCACGGACGGCGCCGTGCGCGGCATCAACATCGCACGCATCATCCGTCAGGCCGAGGCACGCCTGCGGGGCGAGACACCGGAGGATGACGATGAGCCGAACCAGACCGACTTCAGCGAGCTGAGCGGCAGCCTTCGCATCGAAAACGGTGTCGTCCGCAACGATGACCTGGCCGTCAGTTCGCCGCTGTTGCGGGCCGCCGGGCGCGGTTCCGCCGATCTCCCTGAGCAGACCCTGGATTACCGGGTGGATACCACCCTGGTGGCGACCATTGAGGGCCAGGGGGGGCGCAGTCTCGAAGACCTGCGCGGCGTGAATCTGCCGATACGGATCACCGGCAGCTTCTCGGAACCGCGTTTTCGGCTGGATCTGGAGGACGTGGTCCGCGAGCGCATCGACGAACGCGTGCGGCGGGAGACGGATCGCCTGCAGCAGCGGGTGCTCGAGGAACTCGGTGTGGACGAATCCAGTGGCTCTGACGGCAGCAGCGGCACGGGCGAGTCGGAGCCCTCGGGTTCCGACGGTCTTGATGAGGCGCTTGACCAGCTGCGGGAGCGAGGCCGGAGCCTCTTCCGTTAGTCATGCCGGGCCGCGGGTGGTCGCTGCTCGGCGTGGCGATGGGGTGTCTGCTGTTTCCCTCCTGGGCCCTGGCGGACCCCGATATCCATGTCACCTATGACGGTGCACGCCTGGAGTTCAGGCTCGATGCCTCGGTGCAGGCCTCTCTGGCGGCGGTCCAGGCGGTCGTGCATGACTACGACCGCCTGGACCGCATCCTGCCCCTGGTCGTGGAGAGCCGGTTCCTGGGACCCGCCGGGGACGGCGTCGCGCGTGTCTTCACCCTGATGCGCGGCTGTCTGCTCTTCGTCTGCCGAGAGGGGCCACATACCATCGATGTGCGCCGGGTGCCTGGCGGATGGTCGTCGGGCATCAGCGTTCCCGAGCTCAGTCGGGTGCGCCGCGGTCAGTTCTCCTGGAGGATCGATCAGGAAACCGGGGATTCCCCGGGGGTGCAGATCCAGATGTACGGATACTTCGAACCCGACTTCGCCGTGCCCCCCGTGCTTGGGCCGCCGCTGGTGCGGCTCTGGGTGCGGTCGGAACTTCGCGCAAGCATCGACCGCATCGAGCAGGCGGCCATTGCGCATCAGGACCGGCAGACCATGCGGGAGGCGCCCTGATGAGTCTCTTCGCGGCACGTCTGTTGTCCTGGTTCGATCGCCATGGTCGCCACGACCTGCCTTGGCAGCATCCGCGCTCCGCGTACCGCGTCTGGATCTCCGAGATCATGCTGCAGCAGACCCGTGTGGAAGCAGTGATCCCGTATTTCCAGGCCTTCATGGCACGCCTTCCCGATGTCCGCGCGCTTGCCGGGGCGCCACTGGATGAGGTCCTGCATCTCTGGTCCGGGCTGGGCTACTACGCTCGGGCGAGGAACCTGCATCGCGCGGCGCGCCTGGTGCAGGAGCGCCATGGCGGTGAGTTGCCGGCCGAGCGCGCCGCCCTGGAGGCCCTGCCGGGCATCGGGCGCTCCACGGCCGCGGCCATCCTCGCGCAGGCCCATGGCCAGCCCGAGGCGATCCTCGATGGCAACGTGCGCCGCGTCCTGGCCCGGCATGCCGCTGTCGCGGGCTGGCCCGGAAGCACCGCCGTCCAGAGTCGCCTGTGGGAGCTCGCGGAGGCGCGGTTGCCGCGCGAACGCATGGGCGACTATACCCAGGCGATCATGGATCTGGGCGCCACGGTCTGCAGACGGACACAGCCGGCCTGCCAACGTTGCCCG
>JAWLFM010000228.1:0-4151 GCA_041685565.1 Thioalkalivibrio sp. | reverse complement strand
TGGCCAGCGTCGACCTGCCCCCCGGCGTGACGCGGGACGGCTACGTGCAGCTGCTGATGACGATCCGGGCGATCACGCGGGGTTGAGCCGGTTCAGAGTAATGCCGACAGGTGGGCTCACGCGAAAAAACCCACTACCTGCAACGCGCAAGGCGACGTTTTCGGTGCCCATAATCGGCCCTAAACGGACCTTAGTGCCGCCCGCATAGGATCCAACGTTGTACAAAGGACCGGCCCTTCATCAGGGTTCTTCCCGGGAGACATCCAGCACGGCTAGCGCCTCATTCACCGACACCCGAATCGCGCGCAGAGGGCCGCGTTCTCCGGCACCCGCGCATCCAGGAATAAGTAGCTGAACACCGTCTGCTGCAGTCGGCATTCCCGGGCATCGTCGCTCCGCCGCCTATGCACATATCCCACCCATGATCGCGAACGCCGGAGTTTTTGAACAGCCTGTTAAACGCGCCCAGCGTCGAAAACACCACCCAACATTAAATGACTTAATTTGCACTTCCCAAGAACAACAGGCTACAGATTCATAACCCTGTCTTCGAGATAATTAAGCAAATCGGTTGGGTCAGCCAGATTCCGCTTTTCCCTATTGCACTTCAGGCATGCCAACTGCAAATTCGATCGCTCGTTGCCGCCTCCGTAGCAGTGAGGTATTATGTGATCTACCTCATGGCGCCCATATTCCAGATCACACCCACAGATTGCGCACTTGCCTCCCTGATTGTCATATATTTCTTCCACCACATGAGAAAGCCATGGCCTCCGTTTTGTGGGAGTTATTTCTTTAAGAATCTGCGAATTCTCCACCATCAATTCGAATAGATCATAAAAGGACTGGTCTCTGAGAAGCTGCGCCCTATCTTTTAGCTCTTTTGATCTCATATCCGCTCCCTGTCAAGACGCCGCGTTTAGCGCATTTTCGATTCTGGTTCGATTATTGCGTAACCGTCTTCTCAGGCTTTTCGCCCTCTCAATTGCAAACTGATTCTCTTGAATCGCAATTACTGAATCTATTGTATCAAGCATGTCCTCAATCTGACCCTTCATCAACACGAGTTCTGCGCCTGTTCTCTTAGCGTATGAGCCGAATGTGTCAAGCATAGATTCCATATGGTCCTCAAGACTTTCAACCCGATTCTCAAGGTCTTCCATTCTCTGCTCAAGCTCCGCAACACCCAGTTTTTCTCTTGCCCAATTGAACATAGAAACCTCCTACCGTGTCTAGATTCGCTTCAACATCTGACTCACTATGCTTCAAGTCGTTTCGGCCGTCTTTCCGCTCCATATCTGAGCGCCAGATCGGTAATGTGCGACGCGATCATTGCTCGCAATGACTGCGGACCCAACACCTCCACCGCCGTGCCCAAACCCAGGATCCACCAACGCAGCCGGGCGGTCTGCCGCACGGTCGCGGTCAGGCGCATTCGCCCGTCGTCCTCGACAACCAGTTCCTGATCTTCCGAGAGCGCAGCCTCCTGAAGATGATAGGCCAATGCCGCATCGACCCTGAGTTCGAGCCTGATCTCGCCCTCTTCCGGATAATCGAAACTCCCGCTGGCAACGAAGGTGTTCAGATCAAATCCGCCGGGCGGCTCCCGCGCGGCTTCGTCGGAGATCGAGGCCGACTCGAACCGGTTGAGCGCCAGATGCCGGGGATCGGTGTAGTCGCCAACCGTGGCGACGAGGTAGGTCATCGGCTCGCGCAGCACCAGTGCCAGGGGATGGACCCGGTAGTGGGACAGCGCGCCCTCCTTCGAGCGCGACCGATAGTCGATATCGAGGCAGCGACGCTCCAGCAGCGCCTGTTGGACGGTCTCGAAGACGCCCGCGCCAATGGCGGGCGGGATGAGCGGAGGCGCCGAGGACAGGATCCGGACTCGCTCGGGCCAGAGCTGCAGCCCCGAGTGATCGCCCGCGGTAGCGAGGACCTCCTCCGCGCGGCTCAGCAACGGGGCAAGGCGTGCACGCGCGATGGGCGGCAGGAGGGAAGAGGCGTGTTCGTTCAGGACACACAGGGTCAGCGCGGTCTCCGGGTCGAGGGCCGGGACGTCCTGCAGGGGCGCGTCCATGGTCCAGTACCAACCGTACGGCCGTTCGCGATCATCCCGGGCCAGCGGCAGGAACAGGGATAGGCCCTCCAGGTCGCGCTCGATGGTGCGCAATGACACGTCCATCCCGCGGTGCGCCAGCCACTCCACCATCTCCGGCGCGCTCCGTTTCCGCGGATGGCGCGGGATCATCCCCAGCAACAGCATGCGGCGTTGCAGCGTCGCGCGGGATCCGCGTCCTTCTGTCATCTCGATCCCCCTGCAAGGAAGAGGAGCCTGTCCGGGGAGCAGGTTTCCTGCTGGCCACAAGCGGTCGAAACCCGGCCAGGCCTAGCGGCGACCAGTGGCCGCATCGCTCCTGATCACGATAAGTGGAGCCGACCGGGCCGTCAAAACCTGTCGCACAGGCGCCTCAGCCTAGAAAGAGGCCGTCACCGGCCACAGCCACCCCGGACGAATCGGCTCGACGCCAAACCCCTGCGGCGCGGGTGGAATCCGGCCCGCCGCGTTCGGTGCCAGCCGGTAAAGCGTCAAGAACTGTCGCATGCCTGTGAGATGCTCCGCACCGGCCCCCGACCGGAGAACTCCCATGCCCGTTGCCCAACGCCCGCGCCGCCGATTCAACCGTTCTCGATTCCACGACTTCACGCTGAACGCGTCGGGCAGCGCTCGACACGTGCAGCAGCTCTGGGTGTTGCGGCTGATGGTTGGGGTACTGGCCCGTGATCCAGGGAGGGAGTTCGCCGAGCAGCTGGACACCGAGGCGCTGGAGGCCCTCGGAATCGAGGTCGAGGACCCCGAGGAAGTACCCGGTGAGCAAGCGCTGGACGCCCTGCTTGCCGACCGACTGCGAGTGCTCGAGGCCATGATGCCCGCGCGTTACCGACGCCCGCTGGAGCGGAACATCGCGCTGGTCGGCGATCGGCTCGGGCTGTCCCGGGTCGAATGTTCGGTGCTCGCGTTCCTTACCCAAGAGACGACCCGGCAGTCCTTCTCGCAGGTCGTCGCGGCCATCCAGGAGGCGGTCGGACTCGAGTCGCTCACCACGATCGCCCTTTGCCTCAATCGGCCGGAGCCGGAGATCGAGGGGGCTCTGTCCACGCGGAGCATGCTGCTGCGCTCGGGCCTGGTGCGGATCGAGCCTCGGGGCGGTCTCATTGGCAATGTCGGGTACGACCTGCTCGAAGGTCTCGCGTTCGCGCTGAACGGGAACGTCGAGTCCGTGGAACAGCTCTTCTCGGCCTACTTCCGGCCGAGCCCGCCCCCGGAGCTGGCGGTCGATGCCCTGCCCCATCTCGAACAGGAGATTCGCCGCACGAGCGCGATCCTGGCGCAGGCCGCCATGGCTCAGGTACCGGGCGTGAACATCCTGATCTTCGGACCGCCGGGGACAGGCAAGACGCAGCTCGCCCGCCGGATTGCGATCGAGGCGGGGCTTGCCGGCCACGAGGTGAGCCACGAGGACAACCTCGGCGAGCCCCTCGAGCCACGCATTCGCCAGCGGGCCTACCAGCTGTCCCAGTACCTTATGGCGCGCAATCCCGACGTCCTAATCCTGTTCGACGAAATCGAGGATGTCTTCGCGTTCAGCCCGTTCGACTCTCCCCCGTTGAGGCGCCATGACCGGATGGGTGGCAAGGCCTGGACCAACCAGATGCTGGAGGAGAACCCCGCGCCCGCCATCTGGATTTCCAACAGCCCGCGCCATCTCGATCCCGCGTACCTGCGACGGTTCGATTACACCATCGAGGTCAGCCATCCACCGCGGTCGGTAAGGCGTCAGTTGCTCGCGAAGGCCTGCAACGAGCTGGAAGTCAGCGAGGCCTGGCTGGACCGGGCCGCCCAGGTCGAAGGGCTCACACCCGCCGAGATTCGCCGCGCGGCGCGGGTCGCAAGGCTGCTCCGCAACGCCGGGCAAGGCGACTCCATCGAGGCGTTCCTTGACGAGCACCTCGCCCGACAGGGCGAGCTGCAGGGCCGGCGGCGTCCCGTCCGGCGCCGCGGCGCGGATGCCCTCGACTACGATCTCGCCTACCTGAACGCCGACCTCGAGGTGGAGCCGATCGTCCGCGACCTGGCGGCGGCAAGAGAG
>JAWLFM010000227.1:0-4177 GCA_041685565.1 Thioalkalivibrio sp. | reverse complement strand
GCTGAGCGGCCGCTGCGACGCGATCCGGGCCCTGCTCGCCGGCGGCGCGGATGCGGACAGGATGGATGAGGCCATCCAGGGCATCGTGGAACTGATCGGGGAGATGTGCAGCCGGCTGGAGGGTGAAAAGAGCGAGATCGAGGCCTTTCTGAAGCAGATGGCCGAGCGGCTGGGGGAAATCGACAGCGGCATTCGGGAGAGTCTGGTCAATCAGCGCGAGTCCTACGAGCAGGGCAAGGAGCTGGATGAGTCCGTCAATATCCAGGTGCAGAAGATCGAGGAGTCGGTGACTCAGGCGCAGGACCTGACTCTGCTCAAGGCGGCGCTGCGGGAACGCGTCGATGTGATCCGCGCCCACATGCAACAGTACCGCCGGAACGAGGAGGGGCGTATCGCGCGCGCGGAAGGCGAGGTCGCGCAACTCAATGAGCGGCTGCAGAATGTGCAACGGGAGTCGGATTTGCTGCGCCAGCGGTTGCGCGATCAGCGTGAGCTGGCGATGGTCGATACCCTGACCGGTATCCCCAACCGCTTCGCCTATAACGAACGTCTGAAGATCGAATTCGCTCGGTGGAGGCGATACCAGTCACCACTGGTACTGTCCATGTGGGATATCGACCGGTTCAAGGAGGTCAACGATCACTATGGGCACCAGGCGGGAGACAAGGCCTTGAAGGTCATCGCTCGGCTGATTCGCGATGCCGTACGCGACACGGACTTTGTCGCCCGCTACGGCGGGGAGGAGTTCGTTCTCCTGATGCCGGAAACGGGGCTGGACAACGGTTTGATCATTGCCGAAGGGATCCGCAGGGCGGTCGAGTCCTGTGGCTTTCATTTTCGGGGAAAGGCGGTCCCGATCACCATCTCCTGCGGGTTGAGCGAGTTCCGGGCGGGGGACAGGCCGGAGCAGGTCTTTGCCCGCGCCGACGAGGCGCTGTACAAGGCCAAGCTCCAGGGCCGTAACGGGTGCTCCACGGCCTGACCGGAGAGCCGCGCCCACCTCTACGCTTCGTCAGGGATCCTTGGCCGGCCATGCGGCTCGCGCGCATCCCGCTCCTGTTTCGACCACACCACCAGGCATTGAATCGAGAGGCCGCCCTTCCCGAACCGGCCGAAGGAGACGGCCACCTGCTACCAGTGCAGATCGTCCGGAATCGGGAAGTCCGCGTATTCGGCCTCCTCGGCAGCAATCCGGCGTCCCGCGTCATCGTTCTGCACCACGGCAGAGGGGTCCCGGAGGATGATGCGTTCGGCGATGGCGGCGGGAACCAGCGCAAAGCCCTGTTCCACTGCCACCAGCCTCAACGTGCCGGCCACCAGCTGCCTGTGCAGCTCCGCGTCGACCCAAAGGGACTGTACCTTGGCCTTCCAGACGAAATGGAAGCGCACATCGGCAGTGGCGGGCGGATGCAGGCGATGCTGTTCGGCCAGTTGTCTGATCTCCGCCTGCATCGCGCGCTGGGCCTGCTGCTGCCTGCGTTGTTGATTCAGCTGCCGGTCCTTCTCGAGCTTCTCCAGGCGGGCACGCTCGATGGCCGCCGCCCTTTCCTGATCTTCCCGGGTCAGGGCCGGTTTGCCCTGCTTTTTCTTGCGCCGATTCTCCAGCTCGATTTCCTTTGCGCGTTTCTTGCTGGCGATGCCGGCTTGCAAGAGTTGGTCCTTGAGTGAGCCCGCCATTGTTCAGCCCCGGTCGTCCGTCCGATCGTACTCTCGATGGTAGCACGGGACTCCAGCAGCGCCGGGCCTTCTCCGGGCGAGGGGTCCCGCCGCCCACGCGCCATGCGGTCGGGGACCGCTCTGACCCACGATCGCTTGACGGATGACTGAGATGACCCGTACCGTTCCGGCAACCGGTTCCAGGGCATCGGCACGCCACTGGGCCGGTATATGAGGTCCGCCGAATCAGGAAGGACCCGCTACAGGAGGAAGGACGATGCGCATGCACAAGACGACGATTGCCCTGGCCATAACCCTCATGTCCGGCGCCGCAGCGGGCGACTGGACGCTCAACAATGACACATCCTCGCTCTATTATCTGACCACCAAGAATGCGAACGTCACCGAGCTGAACACCTTCAATCAGCTGACGGGAACCATTGGCGCAGACGGTTCCGCCACGGTGAGCATCGATCTTGACAGCGTCGATACCGCCGTCGAGATTCGTGATGAGCGAATGCGGGAGCTGTTCTTCAATACCGCGGAGTTTCCGGCGGCGACCATCAGCCTGACCTTCGATCCGACGGTCCTGGAAGGCATGGAGGCGGGTTCGCGGGTGGTCATGGATGATGTCGAGGCGGACCTGACGCTGCATGACACCACACGGGAGATCAAGGCCGGGCTGGTTGTGGTCGGCCTGGAGAATGGCGTTCAGGTGAGCAGTCTGAAGCCGATCGTGGTCAGGGCGGACGACTTCGGGCTGGCCGGGGGCGTCGAGGCGCTGCGCGCCATCGTCGGCCTGGACAGCATCACCAGCAACGCGCCGGTGAACTTCACCCTCGTCTTTGACCGGGACTGAGATCAACCCCCGGAGCCGGGTCCCCCGGCCCGGTCTTCGGGTTCCCTTGCCGGCGGCCGTCCTTTCCGTGGTCCGGTTCAGGGGCTTGTTCCCGGGCGCAGTCGGGGGAATGGGGACATGAAGATCTGGGTCGATGCCGACGCCTGCCCCGTGGTGATCAAGGAGATCCTGTTTCGCGCTGCGGAACGTGCGCGGGTCCAGGTGACGCTGGTGGCCAATCAGCCGGTCAGGGTTCCCCGGTCGCGTTACGTCCGCATGGTCTGCGTCGGGGCGGGATTCGACGTTGCCGACAACGAGATCGTGGCTCGGCTGGAGCCGGGGGACCTGGTGATCACCGGCGACATTCCCCTGGCTGCCGAGGTCATCGACAAGGGCGGACACGCGTTGAATCCTCGCGGGGAGCTGTACGCGGCGGACACCATCAAGTCCCGGCTCGACATCAGGGACTTCATGGAGACGCTCCGTTCCAGCGGGATTGATACCGGCGGACCGCCCGCCCTGAATCAGCGCGATCGGCAGAACTTTGCCAATCACCTGGACCGCTTTCTCACGCGCCATGCGAAGGCAAAGGAACGGGCGGATGATCCCCCGACATAGGGGGCGGGCGGAGTAGCCAGCCTCTTCCTGCCGGATGCCGCGGCCGATCCTGCGATCGGTCGGAACTGATGACGCCGGACGTCCTCCGTGGGCCGATGGCCGGGCGCAGGCACTGGGCATTCCCGGTCTCCGGGGAATTGCCAGGTGCCCCCGCGGGCAGTACGGTGTCACCTCACCAGATCAACCAGATGCGATCCCTCCCGGGTTCGGGCGAGGATGCGCGCGACGACAGGGGTCTCTTCGATGAGCGACAAGATTGACCAGAAGGCATTGGACCAGCTTTTCTTCGATGCCCGAACCCACAATGCGTGGCAGGACCGGCCCGTCAGCGACGAACTGCTGCGGGAACTCTTCGACGTGCTCCGCTGGGCGCCGACCAGCGCCAATTGCAGCCCCGCCCGCATCGTCTTCGTGAAGACCCCCGAGGCCAAGGCCAAACTGCTGCCCGCGCTGATCGAGGGCAATGTGGAGAAGACCCGGACCGCGCCCGTCACCGCCATCATCGGTCACGACCTCGAGTTCCACGAGCACCTGCCGAAGCTCTTCCCGCACACGGATGCCCGCTCCTGGTTCGTCGGCAACCAGCCGCTGATCGAGGCGACCGCCTTTCGCAACGGAACCCTGCAGGGGGCGTACCTGATCATGGCGGCCCGGGCACTGGGTCTGGATTGCGGACCGATGTCGGGCTTCGATCCGGACCAGGTCAACGAGGCCTTCTTCGCCGGGAGCACGACCCGGGTGAACTTCCTGTGCAATCTCGGCTATGGCCAGTCCGAGGCCATGTTCCCGCGCAGTCCGCGGTTCGAATTCGAGGACGTCTGCAGGGTCGAGTAGCTGCAGCGGGGAAGGAGAGCGGGCCAGCGCGCGCAGCGGCTGCACTGGGCCGTGTTGCGGCCTTGACCACCGGGCATGGCGACAAATCTGATATCTTCGCAGGGCATCGATACCGACACCTTGCCAGATCCCGGATTGCCCCTCCCGTGACCAAAGCCATGACTCCTTTTCGCCAGCGCCTCGTCGCCGAGGCCGTTCGCCTGGAGGAAGACCGACTGGGCAGGATCCTTG
>JAWLFM010000226.1:0-4181 GCA_041685565.1 Thioalkalivibrio sp. | reverse complement strand
GTGGCGGATGGACTGCTCCAGCCGCGACACCGCGGCCGACACGTCGTAGTACTGCGCCTGCGCCGCCTGCAGTTCGCGCTCGCGATCGGCCCGCAGCACGCGCTGCTGCTCGGCCTCGGTCTCCGCCCTTCGCGCCTGGGTCTGCAGACCGGCCAGCGCAGTCTCCGCCGCCACCAGTTCCTGGTTCTCGCGGGCCAGCCGTTCCTCCTGCCCGCGCAGGCGCAGCAACAGCAGTTCCGCGCGGCGCTGACGCCGGGTCGCGGCGAGTTCCTGGTAGCGTTCGGCCACCTCGGCCTGGCGGGTGAGCTTGGCCGCCTGGCGGTCCACTTCCTCGCGGACGTCGTCCAGCCGCTCCAGGTTCTCGCGGGTATGGCGGATGCGGTTCTCGGTCTCGCGCCGGCGCTCCTTGTATTTGGAGATGCCGGCCGCCTCCTCCAGGTAGACCCGCAGTTCCTCGGGCCGTGCCTCGATCAGGCGGGAGATCATGCCCTGCTCGATGATCGCGTAGCTACGCGGCCCCAGCCCGGTGCCGAGAAAGAGGTCGGTGACGTCGCGCTTGCGGGCGCGCAGGCCGTTCAGGTAGTACTTCGACTGGCCGTCCCGGGTCAGGGCGCGGCGCACCGAGATCTCGGCGTAGCTGCTGTACTCGCCGCCCAGGCGTCCCTCGCTGTTGTCGAAGAAGAGTTCGATGCTGGCCTGGCCCACCGGCTTGCGCGAGGCGGAGCCATTGAAGATCACGTCCTCGCCCGAGTCGCCGCGCAGATGCTTGGCCGAGGACTCGCCCATCACCCAGCGCACCGCGTCGATGGTGTTGGACTTGCCACAGCCGTTGGGCCCGACGATGCCGACCCGGTTGCCGGGCAGCACGAGCACGGTCGGGTCGACGAAGGACTTGAAGCCGGCCAGTTTTATACGGGCAAGTCGCACGGGGGAATGGGGTCCAGTGGGGACAACGGGTAGAATCTTACATGGTTCGGCCCGGCTTGTTGCCAGGCGCCAGAAAACCGCTGACGACAAGGATCCCCGATGCCCAGCCAGCCCAGCAAGACCCTGGACAGCTTTCCCAACCCCCAGCCGGGGCGGGACTTCACCATCCATATCCGCATCCCGGAGTTCACCTGCCTGTGTCCGGCCACCGGCCAGCCCGACTTCGCGGAACTGCACCTGCAGTACGTACCCGAGACCGCCTGCGTGGAACTGAAGTCGCTGAAGAACTATATCTGGTCCTATCGCGACCAGGGCGCCTATCACGAGGCCGTGACCAATCGCATCCTGGATGACCTGGTCGCGGCCCTGCAGCCGCGCTTCATGCGCCTGACCGCCGATTTCAACGTGCGTGGGGGCGTGTATACCCAGGTGGTGGCGGAGCACCGGGCCGAGGGATGGAGCCCCAGTGCGCCGGTCAGCCTGCCCCCGCCGACCCGTTCCTGAGCCGCACCAGCCGGCACGGCGCGCGGAAACCGCGTGATCCGATATTGCATCGGGATCGACCTCGGGACCTCGGGCATCCGTGCCGAGATCCTGGACGCGGCGGGGACCTCCCTGGGCGCCCTGCGCAGGGCATGGCCCGAGGGCTCCGGGGACGGGAAGACCGGGGGACCGGACGATCCCGGCGTCTGGTGGGCGGCCGTGGGAGGCCTGCTCCGGGAGGCCGCACGGCGCCTGCCCGACGCACCCGTGGCCATCGCCGTCGACGGGACCTCGGCAACCCTGCTTGCGGTGGATCGTGCCGGCGACCCGATCGGGCCCGCGCTGATGTACAACGACGCGCGGGCGGTGGACGAGGGCGAGTACCTGCGCGGCATCGCCCCCGCGGCGAGCGCGGCGCACGGGGCCTCGTCCTCGGCGGCCAAGCTGCTCTGGCTGCGCCGCGAGGGCCGCCTGACGGGTGCCACACGGGTCTTGCACCAGGCCGAATGGATCGGCGGCCGCCTGCAGGGCCGCCATGACCGGGGCGACGAGAACAATGCCCTGAAGCTAGGTTACGACCCCATCGAGAGGCGCTGGCCCGACTGGTGGCTGCACGAACTGGGGCCATGTGCGGACCTGCTCCCGGAGATCGTGCCCGCGGGGACGCCTCTTGGGCGGATCGCCGGGTCAGTCGCCCGTGGCACGGGTCTGCACGCGGACAGCCGGGTCATCGCCGGCACCACCGACGGGATCGCGGGCTTTCTTGCCACTGGCGTCGACCGGCCCGGAACCGGCGTCACCAGCCTGGGCAGCACCCTGGTACTGAAACAGTTGTCGGAGCAGCCGCTGTTCGACACTGCGGCTGGCGTCTACAGCCACCGCGTGCTGGGCCGCTGGCTGGCCGGCGGCGCCTCGAACAGCGGCGGCGCGGTCCTGGCCGCCCATTTCGCGCCCGCCGAGATCGAGGCACTGGCGCGGGACCTCGATCCGACCCGGGACTCGGGGCTGGATTACTACCCCCTGCTGCGCCCCGGCGAACGCTTCCCGGTCAACGATCCGCGGCTGCCGCCGCGCCTCACACCCCGTCCCCCGGACGATGCACGGTTCCTGCAGGGCCTGCTCGAAGGCATCGCCCGCATCGAGGCGACCGGCTACCGGCGCTTGCGGGAATTGGGTGCGCCGCCGGTGACCGCCATCGTCACGGTCGGTGGCGGGGCGGCAAATCCGGAGTGGACCGGCCTGCGGGAGCGCATCCTCGGGGTACCGGTTCGGCGCGCCGAACACGAGGAGGCGGCGCGCGGGACCGCCCTGCTGGCGCGGATCGGCGCGGCGACCCTCTGAATCGAGAGCCGGCAGCCCTCAGGCATGGCCTGCCGTCGGGGCATCGTGCGTGGCCGTCTGCAGCGAACGCAGCGCCTGTTCCAGCACGTCGCGGGCCAGGCCCCGAGTCAATTCGGGGTCTGCAGGGATCATTTCCGTGCGCACCGCGATGGCCATGGCCAGGGCCTGCAGCAGGTCACCGTTGCGGGTGTCGCCGAGGAGCGCGATCTCGTGGTTCACGACCTCCAGGATGCGGTCCAGCAATTGATGCACGCGGGTCGCGGAGCCGGTCTCGGGGTGCAGCCTGAATTCAAAGGAAATCGCATCCCCGGTCGGCGTTGTGAAGCGGTATGGCAGATAGTCCATGGTCTTCTCCTGGGTCGGGGGAATTCGTTTCAGGTGTCGGTGGCGGCGGGCACGCGCGCCATCAGCATGTAGTTGATGCCTTCGTAACGCGTCAGGCGCATGCGCCTGCGCAGGGGGTTCACGGCAACCCCGGAACGGGCGACGATGCGGCAACCGGCCGCCTCCAGCGGCCGGGTGAGTTCCCGGGGTCGGACGAACCGGCGCCACTGGTGCGTTCCCCGCGGCAGCACGCGGAAGATGTACTCGGCGCCGATGATGCCCGCGATGTAGGCGGCCACGGTCCGGTTCAGGGTCGCCAGGACGAGGAACCCGCCGGGCCGGACCTTTGCCAGACAGAGATCCAGGAAGGCTTGCGGATCGATGACGTGCTCGATCACCTCCATGTTCAGGACCACGTCGAAGCCATCCTCGGCGAGATCCTCCAGGGCCACGTGACGGTACGCGACCGCGAGACCACTGCCCTCGGCGTGACTGCGGGCAACGATGATGTTGCGCGGGGTCACGTCGATCCCGAGGACCTCGGCCCCGTGCCGCGCCATGCTCTCGGAAAGGATGCCGCCGCCGCAGCCGACGTCCAGTGTCCGGAGTCCCTCCAGGGGGCGCAAGGTTTCCGGATCGCGGCCCAGTTCACGCGCAAGCTGCTCGACGATCCAGGCCGTGCGCACCCGGTTCAGGACATGCAGCGGCCAGAATGGACCCTTCTCGTCCCACCAGGTCTCGGCCAGCCGTTGATAGCGCGCGACCTCCTCGGGATCGACGCTGGCGGCCTGTATGGACTCCGCTTCCGACATGCCCTGCTCCCGGCCGAAGGCCCTTGTACATACCCCGCTTTCGGCCGATTTCGCGAGAGTTAGTTCAGCCGGGTATTGCCTCCGCAACCAAAAGGGCTCCGGACTGGCGCACCCGCCGAACGGGCCATGAAGTGCGGTGGCTTGCCGCCGCTTTGGGTATGCCGGCGGGTCCCGCGGCGAAGCAACCGGGCACTGTCTGGCAGAATGCAGGGATGACGCGATTCCGCTCCAGCACGCGCACCCGGCGGCCGCAGGCACGCCGCGGGACCCTGCTCCGCCGGATCCTGCGCGCCG
>JAWLFM010000225.1:0-4203 GCA_041685565.1 Thioalkalivibrio sp. | reverse complement strand
CCCAGTTCCAGGGCGGCGCCGGGCAGATTGATGCCCTTGTCGGCACGCAGACGGAAGCCGCCGGGCGGCGCCCGGGTCACCCGCAGCAGGACGGAATCCGGATGGATCTCCTCCACCACCGCCCCCGCCTTGCCATCATCGATCCACACGGGCTGCCCGAGGTGCAGCCGCCCGAGCACCGGGGCCGCCGTGATGCCGATGCATGCGGGCTCGATGACCTGGCCGGAGGCATCCCTGCGGGCCGGCCGCCCCGGCCGTTCGGGAGGGGTCAAGCGCAGCGGGTCGCCCTCAAGCAGCCGGATCTTGACCGGCCGCATCCGGTAACCGGAGAGTCGGATCGGTTGCGTCTCCACCGGAAGCCAGCGGCCCGAACGCATCCGCAGCACCCGCAGATCGGTCTGCGGACCCATGCGGGCATTCTTGTGGCAATGCACCATCCAGCTTCCATCGTCACGGGCCCGGTCGACCTCCAGGACCCGTCGCTTGCCGCGCAGATCGGTGAATTCCAGCCGGTCCCCCGCCTCGACGAGTCGCGTGCCGCGGGCATCCAGCATCAGGCAGGCATCGGCCTCGCCCCCCGGCATCGCGGCCCCCTGGGCCGAGTAAGGCCGGAGTACGAGTCGGGCCGGTGCCGCCGCGGCATCTGCCTCCGGCCTGCGCGGGCGCAAGCGGATCCCTGATGGCGCCTGTTCCAGGGGGCCGGTGCGGATCTTGTGACCGGCGAGGTCCATCAACACCCGGCAGGGTCGGCCAACACTCTGCTCGGCACGCCGAACGTGTTCGATCATTCGCCGCCAGGCAAGCACGTCGTCGTGCGCGCAATTGATCCGGGCGGCGTCCATCCCGGACTCCAGCAGGGCGCGAACCAGGTCCTCATTGGATGCCGCCTCACTGGGCATGGTCACCATGATTCGCGCCGCCCGTCCGGGTTGTGGCGCACCGAACAGGCCCCGTGTGTTGACGCTCAGGAGATCGTTTCCGGCGTCGAAGCCGGGTGCCCGGGATGGATCGAGCGGCGGATCGGCCACTGCACAGAGCCCGGCGAGCACATGGATCACCTGATCGATACTGGCCATGACATGCGCCTCGACGCGCCCCAGCGAGGACAGACCCTGCCGGGCGAGCCGAAGCTGGAGGGGCCGCAGATCGCGGCAGCGCAGCGCCAGATAATGGGCGAGATTATGGGCACTGGCGGGATAACGGCCCGCCTCATCGGCCCACGACAGGGCATCGAGGCGGGCCGCGGCCCCCTCCATCAACTCCTGGCGCAGTGCCAGCAGCTCGTCCAGCAGGGCCCTTCGTTCGTCGGCCCGCGCTATCTGATCATTCTCGGTCATGGGGCGCCTAAGTAGCATGCCCATGTGACAGAACGATGACAGCGGCGCCTTCGGTTAGGCCTCGCGGACCCGCCCGGGCCATGACCGGCATTTCCTCCGTGAACCTGCACTGGTATCTTGATTGCCTTGCGCGGCGCAGGGGGCGCCGCCGGGTCGCCATTACCCAGGAGCCCCATGCGTGTCCTGATGATATCGGACGTCTATTTCCCCAGAATCAACGGCGTATCCACCTCGATCCAGACCTTCCGGCGCGATCTCTCGGCATTGGGCCAGACGGTGGACCTGTTGGCCCCGGCGTATCCCGCCGACGCCGACGGGGATGAAGAAGGGGTCCTGCGGATCCCCTCACGCTACCTCTTTTTTGACCCGGAAGACCGGATGATGTCTGCGCGGGCGATCCGCAGACGGATCCCCGAACTGCGCCAGCGCCGCTACGATGTCGTCCACATCCAGACACCCTTCGTGGCCCATTATCTGGGGCTGCGGATTGCCCGTGAATTCGGTGTACCGGTCGTGGAAACCTATCACACCCATTTCGAGGAGTATCTCTACCACTACCTGCCCTGGCTTCCCGCCTCCTGGCTCCGCGGGGCGTCGCGGCGATTCACCCGCAGCCAGTGCAACCGGGTCGATGCGGTGGTGGTCCCATCCACCCCGGTCCGGGACACACTGGCGGGCTATGGCGTTGCGACACCGATCCAGATCATTCCCACCGGCCTCGATCTCGATCGCTTCCAGGCCGGCGACGGCGCACGATTCCGTCACCAGCATGGAATTCCCCTCGACCGGCCGGTCCTCGCACACGTGGGCCGGGTTGCCCACGAGAAGAACATCGACTTCCTGCTGCAGGTCCTCCTGCGCGTGCGCGCCACAGTCCCGGATGTACTCCTGATGATTGTCGGCGAGGGACCGGCCCGGCGTCATCTGGAACGACTGGGCGAACGCCTGGGTCTTCGGCAGAACCTGTTATTCGTCGGTTACCTCGACCGGGAGCGTGAACTGCTGGATTGCTACCGTGCGGGCGACGTGTTCGTGTTCGCTTCGCGCACCGAGACGCAGGGCCTGGTGTTGCTGGAATCCATGGCCCTTGGCGTCCCGGTGGTGGCGCTGGCGGAGATGGGTACCAAGGATATCCTCGGCCCGGCACGGGGCGCCCTGGTGGCCGAAGACGACACCGGGGACTTTGCCGACAAGGTCGTGCGCCTGCTGCAAGAGCCCGGTCTGCGCGCGGAACTGTCCGCGGACGCACGCGCCTACGTGGAGACCTGGTCCGGCCCGGCGCTGGCGCAGCGGTTGCTGGACCTCTACCGATCCCTGCTCGGGCCGGCGACATGAGCTGGCATTGGCCGCGCACCCATTCGGGTAACGTAACCGCGCTGTCATACAGTATTGTGAGACTGGTGCCTTTTTTCGGGAGATGGCGATGACGGTGCGGGTGGGCATCAACGGTTTCGGACGGATCGGGCGGCTTGCCTTGCGCGCGGCCTGGGGCCGGCAGGGCCTCGAATTCGGACTGATCAACGAGAAGAACGGGGATGGAACCGTGTCCGCACACCTGCTGGAGTTCGACTCGGTGCATGGACGCTGGCCTCATGCCATGCAGGGTGCAGCGGATCGGGTCGGAATCGACGGGCAGTGGATTGCGCATAGCAGCCACGACAGCCCCGGCAACGTTCCCTGGCGCAATGCTGCCATCGACCTCGTGATCGAATCCAGTGGCCGCTTCCGCTCCCTCCACTCACTCGAACCCTATTTCGCCGCAGGTGTGAAGAAGGTCGTCGTCGCCGCGCCCGTCAAGGATCCCGAGGCCCTGAACGTCGTGGTCGGCGTGAATGCGCACCTGTATCAGGCCGACCGGCATCGGGTGATCACCGCGGCATCCTGCACCACCAACTGCCTCGCACCGATCGTCAAGGTCCTGCACGAGGCCATCGGCATTCGCCACGGCGCGATCCTTACCGTCCACGACATGACCAATACCCAGTCGCCGGTGGACCGCCCGCATGCCGACCTGCGCCGGGCCCGTGCCGCCGGCATCTCGCTGATCCCCACCACCACCGGCTCGGCCCGCGCCATCGGGGACATCTTTCCCGAGCTCGACGGCCGCCTGAACGGCCATGCAGTGCGCGTGCCGTTGATGAATGCCTCGCTGACGGACTTCACCTTCGAGGCGGCGCGGCCCACCACCGTGGAGGAGGTCAACGGATTGCTGCGGGCTGCGGCCGCAGCCGGTCCGCTGGCAGGCATCCTCGGCTACGAGGAGCGCCCGTTGGTGTCTGCCGACTACCGAACGGACCCGCGCTCGGCGATCATCGATGCCCCCTCCACCCTGGTGATCGACGGTACGCAAGTGAAGGTGCTGGCCTGGTATGACAACGAGTGGGGCTACGCCAACCGATTGGTGGAACTCGTGGAGCAGGTCGCCAGTTCCCTCTGAACGCATTCTGTAACGGCCCCCAGACCTCACCCCGTCCGGATCTCAATGGCATGGCATACAGCAATCACCGTGGACTGACTCGGGTCATCAAGGCCTTCGGGTATTCCTGGAACGGGCTTCGCTCCACCTTCAAGCACGAGGAGGCCTTCCGGCAGGAGCTGTTGCTGTGCCTGGTCCTGGCTCCCGCGGCATTCCTGCTGACCGATGTCGGCCTGGAGCGTGCGCTGCTGATTGGCAGCCTCTTCCTGATCCTGATCGTGGAACTGCTGAACTCGGGGATCGAGGCGGCCATCGACCGCTTCGGTGGCGAGCTGCACAAGCTGTCGGCCCGGGCCAAGGACATGGCGTCGGCCGCCGTGCTGTTGTCCTTCGCCAATGCCGGGGTGATCTGGCTTCTGGTGCTTCTGTAAGGCCGTCCGGCATGCCTGC
>JAWLFM010000048.1:0-17335 GCA_041685565.1 Thioalkalivibrio sp. | reverse complement strand
GCAGGCATCCGGCGGAAAAACGGACACTGCGAAGGCCCTTGCGGAGACCGAAACAATCTCGGGGGCGGTACGTTCTCTCATGGCTCATCCCTGCGGAAAGGGTGTTCTGGAAGGATCGGCCCGAGTCTACACGATGGGCCCGGGACGTGAAGAAAGCCCGGAGGCGGGGGAGTATCGAGCTCCATGTATGCGTGGACGGCTCAGGGCTGTCGACGCTGGCGCTCAAGAATGACCAGACCGATACCGCCGAGCACGGCGACGGTGGCCAGGGCGAGCCGCAGCGTGATGGGCTCGCTGAGCAGGATCACCCCGCCGATCGCGACGATGACAGGGACGCTGAGCTGCACGGTGGCGGCAGTCGCGGCGCGCAGGAGCGGCACCACCGTGTACCACAGCGCGTATCCCAACCCCGAGGTGATCGCCCCCGAGGCCACCGCGTAACCCGCGCCGGTGAGATCTACCGAGGCCCCCTGCAGCGTGATCAGGCTGAGTATGGCGGCCATCGGAAGGGTCAGCAGGAAGTTGCCGGCGGTGACGCGGATCGGATCACCCGCACCCTTGCCGCGTGCCGAGTAAATGCCCCAGGCGATACCGGCCCCGATCATCATCAGCGCACCGGCCAGGGGCGGGGCGTGCAGGCCCGGCCACAGCAGGCCCAACAGGCCACCGAACGCGAGCATGACGCCGGTCAGCTGAATCGTGTCGGGCCGGTCACCGCCGCGGATGCCGAGTGCGACCATCGTGACCTGCACGGCGCCAAACAGCAGCAGCGCCCCGGTCGCGGCCGTCAGGCTCAGGTAGGCGAAGGAGAAGAGCGCGGCGTACCCGAACAGGGCCAGGGCCGAGAGCCAGTGACCCGAACCGCTGCGCACCTTGCCGCCAAGCCACACCAGCAGCCAGAGCATCAGCGCGCCGGAGGCAAGGCGGATGGAGGTGAAGCTCGCCGCATCGATCGCGGTGTCCCGGAGGGCCGCTCGGGCAAGCCAGGAATTCGCAGCCAGCGGGAGCATTGCGAACGCGGTCAGCAGGAACAGGCGGAGCTTGGTCATGCCGTTGAGACGGTGCGGTCTCATGGATTATGCCTCGGGGTTGGCCGGGTCGCCGCTGATGAGCCTCGCGGCCGGGACGGTCTCCCGGCCCTCGAGCGCGCGCAGCCGGATCGCACAGCGGTTTGGACGCGCATCCGGTGTGATCCGGTATTGGATATCGACGATCTTGGGCGCCGGCCCAGCCGTCGCGCCTCGGCGTTCCCTCAGGGCGCGTTCCGAAGGTGAACGGTGACGGGATCGCCGACGTGCAGCATACCGCCGGTCAGCACTTGGGCGGTCACGCCGCCATGGCCGCGCATCGCGTTGTAGCCGCCGGGACCCAGGGTGCTCTCCATGCGCGAGCAGGGTTCGCACGGACCCGTGATTGCAAGCTGGACCTGATCACCGATACGGAGCACAAGCGGGCAGTCGGCAAACAGTGGCCGTGCTGCGAGCAGGTTGATTCCTGAGATCAGCAGGTTGCGCCGGAGGGCGGCCGGGTCCACCTTGTCATGACCGGTGAGCGCCGCGATCACTGGCAGGTGCTCGGACTGAAGCAGCGTGATCTGGCGGCTGCCCGGGTGGTTCCGGTGTACCTTCGCCGTTGCCATGTGGTCCCCGCGAAGCCCTTGGCCGGCGATGGCGAGGGCCTCGCTCACACGCTCGACAGCCCCGCGCTTCTCGGCGCGCAACAGAATCTGTTCAAGGCGCCCGGCGCGTGGAAAATGGTTGCAGAGGACGCGCAGCTCGGGCATGACGGGCGTATCCGGTGGCATGGTGGTTACGATTTCGGGGGAGGTTATCGCAAAAACCGGATCCGCGGGCCATTTCCGGTCGCGGCGGCATCTCTCCGATGATGACGCCCAGTGAGTATCCTTGGGTCTGAGGACCACTGCTCTGCGGGGAGGTGCCGTGTTCGAGTTGGATGAACGTTTAGAGGCGGACAGCGTACCGGTGGGAAGGCGGGCGGGCTGCCTGGTTCGCCTGTTCCGGGATGCCCGCTACCCCTGGCTGCTGGTGATTCCGGCCATGGGCATTTTCCGCGAGTGGTGGGAACTGTCGCCGGATCAGCGCGCGGCGGTGGACGGAGTGGTCGCGGATTGTGCCCGCGTAGTCGCCGCGTTGCCAGGGGTGGAAAAAACCAATCTCGCGAGCCTTGGTAACGTGGTGCCGCAACTGCACTGGCACGTGGTCGGCCGGCGCGCGGGAGATCCGGCCTGGCCCGGTCCGGTCTGGGGCCACAGTACCCCGCATCCCTACGACCCCGGGGAACAGTCGGCCCTCATCGCGCACCTGCGCACCAAGCTTCGCCTCGCGCCCGCCGGACCGGGGTCGGACCAAGGTAAGATGTTGTTGGTAAGAGAAAAACCACCTGAAAACAGCATCGATTAGCACCTTAACCGGGCATTTTTGGTACCGAAAATGCGGCCCTAAGCGAATTCAACGGTTTGGGGGCCGCTGGCGAGGCCCGGGAGCATGCAGTGGGTGGATATCGCTTAGACAGCCATTTTTGGCCGCAAAAATGGGCCGCTAAGGTCAAATGTAGCCTGAGAATTGGGTGATAATTGATTATATATCAGCATGTTGCGTTGGTCCGACCCCGCTGTGGCCCATGAGGTCGATCCGCGCTGAGATCTCCTACCGCGATGTCGGCCTGTTGGCGCTGGCCCAGGCGATGCTGATGACCGGCACGTCACTGCTGATTTCGACGTCGGCGCTGGTGGGCCGCAACCTGTCGGACGATCCGGGGTGGGCCACGATCCCGCTCGGGTTGCAGTTCCTGGCGATGACCCTGTCGACCATTCCGGCATCGCTGTTCATGGGACGGTACGGGCGGCGGGCCGGGTTTCTGGTCGGGGTGAGCCTGGGGCTCGCCGGCACGCTCCTCGCCGGATACGCGGTGTTCGAGGGCAGCTTCGGACTGTTCTGCGCAGCCGCGGTGTTGCTGGGCAGCTTCAATGCGACCGGCCAATTCTACCGCTTCGCCGCGGCGGAGGTGGCCTCGGAGGCGCTGCGCGCGCGAGCCATCGGGCTGGTGCTGGCGGGCGGGATCGTGGCCGCCTTCATGGGGCCGAACCTTGCTGCGTGGACGCGCCACCTCGCCGGTCCCGAGTTCGCGGCCAGCTACCTCTTCCTGTCGGGCCTGTACCTGGTCGGGCTGGTGGCGATCCTGGGGCTGCGGATCCCGATGCCGGCGCCGGGGGCGCTGCCATCGGCGGGTCGGCCCCTGCGGGAAGTCGCCGCGAGCCCGATGTTCGCGATGGCCGTGGTGGCCGCGACCGTGGGCTACGGTGTGATGAACCTGCTGATGGTGGCCACGCCGCTTGCGATGGAGGGGCACCACCATCGTTTCGAGGAAGCGGCCTTCGTGATCCAGTGGCACGTGGTCGCGATGTTCCTTCCATCGTTCTTCACCGGCGATCTGATCCGGCGCTTCGGCGTGCGGCGGATTCTCATCGCCGGGGTGCTGCTGAATCTGGCCTGCGTGGGCGTGAATTTCCATGGCCACGGGGTTGGCCATTATTGGCTGGCGCTGGTCTTGCTCGGTGTCGGCTGGAATTTCCTGTTCATCGGCGGCACCACGCTGCTGACCTTGGCCTACCGGCCCGAGGAGAAGGCGAAGACGCAGGCGCTGAACGACTTCATCGTGTTCGGCACCGTGACCCTGACGGCGCTCGGCTCCGGCGCCCTGCTCGCCACCCTCGGCTGGGCCGTGATCAATGCGCTGGTGATCCCCTTCCTGCTCGCCGTCCTGATCCTCGTCTGGCGCATCCGTTGATCGATCAACCGGGGTCCCGTGTCGACTCTACTGCGGACACTGCGGACACTGCGGTCCCGGACCAGGCCAAGCGTGACCAATGACCCACGCGGTTCGGGCCAGCGGTGCGGCGGCCGCCGGTATACTCGCAGTCCCGGCGAACCATGACCCATGGCCCGGGAGCCTGCGGGGTCGGACCAAGACAACGCGTTGTTTTCATGAATAAAACCAGATCAAAACCCCGTTGATTGGTGCCTTATCCGGGCGTTTTCGGTACCAAAAATGCGGCCCGAAGCACATTCGCCGGTTTGGGGCCCGCTCGCGGAACCTGTGGGTATGCTGCGGGCGGATATTTCTTAGAAGGCCATTTTTGACCGCAAAAATGGGGCGCTAAGCCGAAATATAGCCTGAGAAAAGATTGAAAGAGATGAAAAATCAATATGTTGGCTTGGTCCGACCCCGCTGGGGCCGTAAGGCCGATCTGCCGGAGAAGATCTGTGCGGCCTGCGGGCGGCCGTTCGCATGGCGTCGGAAGTGGCGGAGGGACTGGGATTCCGTGCGCTACTGTTCGGAACGCTGTCGCCGGCGGCGAGGATCGGTTGAAGGCATGGAAGCGACTTGATGGCGACGCTGCGCGTGGTGCTGGGTGATCAGCTGAGCCGCTCGCTCAGCGCACTGGACGGCCTCGACCGTTCCCGGGACGTGGTGTTGATGATGGAGGTCCGGGAGGAGGCCACCTACGTTCCGCACCACCGGCAGAAACTCGTACTGGTGCTGTCGGCGATGCGCCACTTCGCCGAATCGCTACGGGCGGAAGGTGTGACCGTGGATTACGTCGCGCTGGATCATCCGGAGAACCGGGGCTCCTTCACGCAGGAACTCGGTCGAGCGTTGGAGCGACACCAAGTCGAGCGGGTGGTGGCGACGGAGCCTGGCGAATGGCGCGTGTGGGAGGCGATGCGCGGCTGGGAAGAGGCGTACGGAATTCCGGTGAAGATCCGCGAGGACCGCAGGTTTCTCTGTTCCCGGGAGGCGTTCACTACCTGGGCACAGGGTCGCAAGGCCCTGCGTATGGAGTTCTTCTATCGCGAGATGCGCCGCAGCACCGGCTGGCTGATGGACGGGGAGAAACCGGTTGGGGGTCGCTGGAACTACGATCCGGAGAACCGCAAACCCCTCCCGTCCGATGCGCGGGTGCCGCCCAGGCAACGGTTCGTGCCAGACCCGGTGACCCGGAAGGTCATGGCCCTGGTCGAGTCGCGTTTTCCCGATCACTTCGGGGAACTCGAAAACTTCGGCTGGGCCGTCACCCGTGAGCAGGCATTGGAGTCGCTCCATCACTTCGTGACGGTCTGTCTGCCGTCATTCGGCGACTATCAGGACGCAATGCGCACAGGGGAGGATTTCCTGTTCCACGCGGTACTTTCGCCCTACCTGAACATTGGTCTGCTGGAGCCGCAGGAGGTCTGCGAGCTGGCGCTGGAGGCCTACGCGGCGGGCAGCGTGCCGCTGACTGCAACAGAGGGTTTTTTGCGGCAGATCCTGGGCTGGCGCGAGTACGTCCGCGGCCTGTACTGGCTGCGGATGCCGGGCTATGCCGAGACCAACTTCCTCGATGCCCGCCGCCCGCTCCCTGGTTTCTTCTGGACCGCGGACACGGAGTTGCGCTGCCTGCGCGAGACGATCAAGGCCACTCGCCGCAACGCCTATGCGCACCATATCCAGCGTCTGATGATCACCGGGAACTTTGCCTTGCTCGCTGGCCTTGCGCCTGCCGAGGTAGAGGCCTGGTATCTGGTCGTCTATGCCGATGCCTTCGAGTGGGTGGAGCTTCCGAACACCCATGGGATGGCGCTGCATGCCGACGGTGGCCTGCTGGGTTCAAAACCCTATGCGGCTTCGGGCGCCTATATCGACCGCATGTCCGATTACTGCCGGGATTGCGCGTTCAGCCCAAAGGTCAAGCTCGGCGAAGGCGCCTGTCCGTTCAATTACCTCTACTGGCACTTCCTGTCGGTGAATGCAAGCCGGTTGAAAGGCAACCCCCGCATGGCCATGCCCTATCGCACGCTGGCCCGCATGACCGACGACCGTCGTGCCGCAATCGAGCATCAGGCCCGTCAGTTTCTGGATGCACTGGACTGAGGAATGTCCTCATTTTCCGCATGGCCCGCGAATGTCTTGGCGACCCATCGGGTTCTGGTCAGCGCCGCCGCGCTCTTCGCTATACTGACCGCGCAGGTCAACCGTGAACCGCGACCCGGGAGATTCGATGCAGACCCGATTTCCGCCTCGGATCGCCGCCAGCCGTGTGCCGCTGCTCGCAGGACTGATGGTATTCACGAGCGGTTGTGCCACCTTTGGATCCGCTCCTCCCCCGAATCAGGACAACCTCTGCGAGATCTTTCGCGAACAGCCCCGCTGGTACGACTACGCGCGGGATTCCGAGCGAGCGTGGGGCACACCGATCGCCACCCAGATGGCCTTCATTCAGCAGGAGTCCGCATTCCGCAGCCACGTTCGCCCGGAGCGCAAGCGGCTGCTGGGAATACTCCCCTGGCGTCGCCCTTCCTCCGCCTACGGCTATGCCCAGGCCCAGGATCCGGTCTGGGGCGAGTATCGCGCCGACGCCGGCAGTCTGACCGCGCGGCGCACGCACATGAAGCACGCCACCGACTTCGTCGGCTGGTACAACGTCCGCACCCAGCGCATGACCGGGGTGTCATTGCAGAACCCCGAACACCTGTATCTCGCCTATCACGAAGGTCAGGGTGGCTATAATCGCGGCACCTGGCGGGGCAAGCCCGCGGTGCAGCGCTCCGCGCGCCAGGTCGCCGAGCGAGCCCAACGCTATCAGGGCCAGTTGTCTTCCTGTGAGTCCGAGTTTCGCTGCCGGCGCTTCTACCAGTTCGGTCCCTTCTGCGGGTAGAACCCTCCGGCTTCGTCGAACAGGGAACGCGGGTGATGGTCCCGGGGGGTCCCGCTCGGGGTGCTTCGGCCGGGTCTCAGGATCCTTTGTGACTGTCACTCCAGCGGCGCAGGGCGTAGCGCTCGAGGATCGTGAAGACGACCGGTGCGGCGAGCATGATCGCGGCGATGCGCAGCACGTGCAGGGTGGAGACCATCGCGGTGTCGATGCCGAGCGACAGGGCGATCAGTCCCATTTCCACCAGGCCGCCGGGCACCAGCGCCAGGAGCAGGCCCGTCGGGTCTACGCCCACCCACTCCGCGAACAGAACCGCCGCGAGCCAGGACAGGGCCATCATGACCACGGCGGAACCTGCGCCGACCAGCAGGTACGGCCAGACGCGCCGGATGGATACGCCCGCGAACCGCGCGCCCAGCGCGGTTCCCACCACCACCTGGGCGGCCGCGATCAGTTCGAACGGGGGTGACGCCGCCGTCCAACCCGCCATGTGCACGCCGGCGCTGAACAGCATCGGACCCACCAGTGCGGCGGCCGGCAACCGCAGCACTCTGGCAACCGGGTAGCCGACGATGCCACAGCCGACCATCAGCAGCGCGTCGAATACCGGCGTGTCCAGCAGGCTGGCGGCATCGGGTGGCAGTGTTGGCACCTCGAGGCCGCCGAGAACACGGAAGTAGAAGGGGATCACGGCGACGATCACCAGGATCCGGCTGGCGTGCATCAGGGTGATGACGCGGCTGTCCGCGCCGTGAGACTCGCCCGCCAGCGCCATCTCGGTGATACCGCCAGGTGCGCCGGAAAAGTAGGCGGTGGCCCGATCCATGCCGACGCCGAACTGCAGGAAGGCAACCACCAGCGCCATGGTCACCACCAGAAACAGGAGCAGCACCAGCACCGCGCCGCCCCAGACGGCGATGTGCCCGGCGATCTCCGGTGTGAATGCGGAACCGAGCATCACCCCCAGCACCGCAATCATGACGGTGCGCAGGGTGGCCGGAATCGCCGGCCGCGCGCCGGAAAGACTGGCCGCCGTGACGGCGATCAGGGCGCCCAGCATCCACGCAAGCGGGGCCCCCATCAGCGCAAACAGTGCACCGCCGCTGATGCCGATCCCGAGACCGGCGACGGTCCGAGACACCGTCGTCCGCGGCGGTCCGCCAACGGCGTCGCCAGGGGGCGGCAGGGGCGTGAGGAGGCGTTTGTGACCCATCCGTATTCGTTGCTTCAAGCATCTGGGCGCGCGGTGGCCCGATGCAGTGTCATGGCCATCGCCGCCCGCGAAGGGCGCGGGACGAAGCCCGGGTAGCGAAGATCGATACCTGAATATACGCGCGACCCGATTCGGCCGCCATGCGGCTGCAGTCCCGGCGCAGGACAGAGCGCCGGCGACGGTCCTTGAAGAGGACATTGCGTGCGGATCGGGTAACATGATGCCGCCTTCACACATTGCGGCCAGGAGTCGATTATGGAACTGCTGATCTTTCTGGGCGTCGTCGTGGCCCTGGTGATCTTTGTCTTCACGATCTACAACGGGCTGGTCCTGGCCCGGAACCAGTACAAGAACGCCTTTGCCCAGATCGACGTGCAGCTGACCCGCCGGCACGACCTGATTCCCAACCTGGTCGAGACGGCCAAGGGCTACATGGCCCACGAACGGGAGACCCTGGAGGCGGTGGTCCAGGCGCGCAATGCGGCGGTCAGCGGTCTGAAGGCGGCGGCGGCCGACCCGGGCAGCCCCGATGCCATGCAACAGCTGGGCGGGGCGGAAAATCAGCTGACGCAGACCCTGGGACGCCTGTTCGCGCTGTCCGAATCCTACCCGGATCTGAAGGCCAACCAGAACATGATGCAGCTGTCCGAGGAACTCGCAAGCACCGAGAACCGGGTGGCCTTCGCACGCCAGGCCTATAACGACGCGGTGATGGCCTATAACAACAAGCGCGAGGTCGTCCCCAACAACTTCATTGCCGGGATGTTCAATTTCGGGCCTGCACAATTGCTGGAGATCGAGGACAAGTCCATGCGCGAGGCGCCGAAGGTCTCCTTCGGCTGAGGCCGCGGGCTGACGGCGGGAGAGCGGGCGATGGATTTCTTTGGCGAGCAGCGCCGCGCCGTCGGGCAGTCAAAGCGCCTGGTGGTGCTGTTCGTGCTCGCGGTGGCCGTGATCGCCATCGTGATCGGCACCGTCGTGGCGCTGGGCTGGATCGCCTTCTCTGAAGGAGAGCCCATGGCCCGGGGTCCGGCGCCCGGTGAGGTGATTCCCGTGGCGATCATCGCCGGGCTGGCGACGCTGGCCGTGATTGCTGTGGCCAGCTGGATCCGGACCAGCAGATTGCGCCAGGGCGGCGGCGTAGTGGCCCGGCAGCTGGGCGGTATCCTGATCCCGCCGGACACCACCAACCCCAGTTACCGCCGGCTGCGCAACGTGGTTGAGGAGATGGCGATCGCCTCCGGCGTGCCGGTGCCGGAGATCTACGTGCTCGAGCAGGAGCCGGGCATCAACGCCTTCGCCGCCGGGTACACGCCCTCCGACGCCGCCATCGGCGTCACCCGCGGTTGTCTCGAGCAGCTCAACCGGGCAGAGCTGCAGGGGGTCATCGCGCACGAGTTCAGCCACATCCTCAACGGTGACATGCGCCTGAACATCCGCCTGGTGGGACTGCTGTTCGGCATCCTCATGCTCTCCATCCTGGCTCGCATCGTGATGCGCGGTGCGCGCGGCGGCCGCAACAGCCGTGGCGCGGCGCCGATCCTTCTGGTGGCGCTGGCCGTGGCGGTGGTCGGTGCCATCGGCGTGTTCTTCGGCCGGTTGATCAAGGCCGGCCTGTCGCGCCAGCGCGAATATCTTGCGGACGCCTCGGCGGTGCAGTTCACCCGCGACAAGACCGGGGTGGCCGGCGCGTTGAAGAAGATCGCCATCACCGCGCAGGGTTCGCAGCTGACGGTTGCCGACGGCGAGGAGTTCAGCCACATGCTGTTCGGCGATGGCATTGGCTATTCGCGCCTGTTCGCCACCCACCCGCCGCTGATGGAACGCATCCGGCGGGTCGACCCCGCCTTTCGTCCGGAGCAGCTGGAGGATCTCGCCGTCCAGTGGCAGCGGCGGCGCAGGGCCGAACAGGAGGCGCAAGAGGCGGCGCAATTGCAGCAGGCCCGCGATCATTTCCCCGGTGGGCTCGGCTCGCTCCCCGGTGCCGACGCGCTGCCTGGGGGAGCGGTTGGCGGGGTGTTGGCTGGCGCCGTGCTTGCCGGGGGGACGGTAGCGGGTCCCAGCACGCCGCTGGCCAGGGACGGTGGCTATGGCTCGGCGGGGGTCGCGGGTGGGTCCCTGGCCCGGCAGGTCGGCAACCCCGGCCTTGACCAGGTGCGTTACGCTGAACTGCTGCGCGCCGACCTGCCGGAGGCCTTGGCGGATGCCGCGCACATGCACGACCACGCCATCGATCTGGTGCTCGCGGTGTTGGTCGACGCCGCCGGGGGCGGCCGCAGCCGTCACCTGGAGCGGATCAGCGAGAGCCGGGGAGCGGATTCCCGCGCGGCGATCGAGGCATTGCTGCCGCATTTCGCCGGTCTGCACCCGGTGCAGCGCGCACCGTTACTGGCCATCGCCTTTCCCGCGCTGAAGCGCCGCCCGGAGACGGAGCTGGAGGCCTTCCGCGAACTCGTCGATGTGCTGATCCATCTCGACGGCGAGATCAGCCTCTTCGAATACGCGCTGGGTCGCGACTTGGACGCGCATCTCGAGGAAGCGCACGATCCGTCCCGGGCCAGGGTATTCGGCACGGTGTCTCTGCCTGAGGTGCAGGCCGAGGCCGCGACCGTGCTGGCCGTGCTGGCCCGGCACGGGCACGCAGATGCCGAGGCAGCACGCCGCGCCTACCTCAAGGGCCTGTATGCGCTGTTGCCGCAGGCGGCGATTGCCTATGCGCCGCCGCCGGACTGGGCGGCGGCGCTGGACCACGCATTGCCCAGGCTCGACAACCTGGAACCGATGGCCAAGTCCCTGCTGCTGGAGGCGCTGCTGGTCACCCTGCACCACGACGGGCGAGTCGCCCTGCAGGAGGCGGAACTGCTGCGTGCCATCTGCGCCGGCTTGCACTGCCCGCTGCCACCGTTGCTGCCGCAACGGGTCCCTTGACCCAGGAAGGCGGTCATGCCGGCCAGGTGACGATGCTACTCTCCGCCGCAAGATCAGCGGGATCCGCCAGATCGTGCCGGAGTCGGACGAAGACGGAGTGAAGGCTTGGGGACTTTTCGTTTTCTGCATACCGCGGACATTCACCTGGACAGCCCGCTGCGGGGACTGACCGGCCAGGAGGGCAGTGCGGCCGCGCGGATCCGCAGCGCGACCCGGGAGGCCTTCGAACTCCTGGTCGGTCGCGCGATCGCGGAACGGGTGGCCTTCGTGGTCATCGCCGGGGACCTGTACGACGGCGACTGGCGCGATTACCGCACCGGGTTGTTCTTCGCGGCCCAGATGGGGCGTCTGAACGCGGCCGGCATCCCGGTCTTCCTGCTGCATGGCAATCACGATGCCCAGAGCCAGATCACGCGCAGGCTGGAACTGCCCGACAACGTCCGCGTGTTCGGGGCGCGTTCGCCCGAGACCTTCCGGCTCGAGGATATCGATGTCGCCCTGCACGGGCAGAGCTTTTCCCAGCGCGAGATCCGGGACAATCTGGTGCCGGGCTATCCCGAACCGGTGGCAGGGGCCTTCAATATCGGTGTCCTGCACACTGGCCTCGGCGGCATGGGCGGGCACGAGAACTATGCGCCCTGTGCGCTCGCCGAGCTCACTGCCAAGGGCTATGCCTACTGGGCGCTGGGGCACGTGCACCAGTTCCAGATTCTCCACCGGCAGCCGCACGTGGTGTTTCCGGGCAACCTCCAGGGCCGACACGTCCGCGAGACCGGGGCCAAGGGGGCCGCGCTGGTGTCGGTGGCGAACGGGGAGGTCGGCGAGGTGGCGATGATCGCGAGCGAGGTGGTCCGCTGGAGCCTGGTGCCGGTAGCGGTCGATGCCGCTGCCAGCGTCCCCGAGGTTCTGGAAGCCATTCGCGCCGGACTGGAGGAGGCCATGGCCGATCAGGCCGAAGGGCGCCTGCTGGCCTGCCGGGTCGTGCTGCAGGGGCGGGCCCCGATGCACGGGCAACTGGTCGGTGCCGAGGCGTACCTGTTGGCCGAGGCGCGGGCGATCGCGCTCGGCCTGGGCGCGGAGCAGGTCTGGGTCGAGCGCGTGAAGGTGGCAACGGAGCCGGAAGTGGACGCAAGGACGCTGGCCGCCCGGACCGATGCGTTGGGCGAGCTGCACCGGATGTTGGCCGAGGCAAGCCATGACCCGGACCTGTTGGCTCAGCTGGGGGAGGATCCGGGTCAGATGCTCCTGCGTCTGCCTCACGAGGTGCGGATCGATGCCGAGGCGGACTCGGCCCTGAAGGCGGCGCTGGAGGGTGATCAGCGGGCCCTGATCTCCACCGTGCTGCCTTACCTGGCCGCGCGGCTGACCATGGAGGAGGACTGAGGTGCGCCTGCGCCGCCTGGATCTGCTTCGGTACGGACGCTTTACCGGGCATTCCATCGACTTGCCGGGGAGCGGCTGTGATCTGCACATCGTGTTCGGCCCCAACGAGGCGGGGAAATCCACCGCGCTGGCCGCCATCGAGGACCTGCTGTTCGGGATCCAGCCCCAGTCATCCTACAATTTTGTACATGATTACAGGGAGATGCGTATCGGTGCCTTGCTGGAGAACGGCGCGGATTCGCTGGAGTTCCGTCGCCGCAAGGGCAACAAGGATACGTTGCTCGGACCCGATGACCTGGCGCTTGCCGGCGGCGAACGCCTGCTCCAGCCCTTCCTTGCCGGTGCCGATCGCGCCTTCTTCGAGCGCATGTTCAGCCTCGATCATGTACGCCTGGAACAGGGCGGCCGCGAAATCCTGGACGCCCGCGATGAGATCGGCCAGATGCTCTTTTCCGCTGGTGCCGGAATCAGCGGCCTGCGCGGACGATTGGCGGCCCTGGAAGAGGAGGCGGCCGGCCTGTGGGGCGCGCGCAAATCCGCCAAACGCCTGTATACGCAGGCGGCCGAGCGCCTGGAGCAGGCGGACCGGGACCTGCGCGAGCACACCCTGACCGCGGCCCAGTGGCAGGAACGGAAGACGGCCAAGGTCTCTGCGGAGGCGGCGCATGCGGAACTGGAAGATGCCTACGAGCGGTTGGACGCCGAGGACCGGCGGCTGGCGCGGATCCGGCGCGTCTATCGGGACGTGCGCCGGAAACAGGAGCTGGCGACGGCGGTCGCGGCACTCGGGTCCGTGGTGCCACTTCCGGAAGACGCCGCAGGACAGCTTGCCGAGGCCGAGCGCGGTGTCTTCGAGGCCACGACCCGGATCGATACGCTGGCCGGGCAATTGGGGCAGGCGCGGGAGGCGCTGTCGGGTCTGTCGGCTGACCCGGCACTGCTGCTGCGCGGGGACGAGGTACAGCTCCTGCACGAGCGCCGCATCGAGATCCGCCGGGCGCAAAGGGATCTGCCGCGACGCCAGGCCGAACTCGATGCGGCGGAGGCCGATTTGCGCGTGTTGGCTGGCGAACTCGGTTGGCCGCGCGATGACGTCGAGGTCGTGATCACGGCCATCCCGCCCCGGGCCAAGGTCGGTCTGGTGCGAACGCTCCTCGCCGAGCGCGGCGAGGCAGCCTCCGACCTGTCCGCGAGCGGCGCGGCCCTGCGCGATGCCGAGGCGCTGCACATGCGGTTGCGCGAGCGCCTGCAGGGCATGCCTGCGGCCCTGGAAACCAGCAGGCTGTCCGCCGTGATCCGATCGGTGCGCGACCTGGGCGACGTCACCGGGCGGCTGCGTGCCGCCGATGCCGAGTTCGGTGAGTTGCGGCGGCGCAGCCAGCGGCTGCATGGATCCCTGCACCCGGCCATGGCGTCACCCGAGGCCGTGGCCGGGCTTCGCGTCCCCGCGCGCGCCGAGGTCAAGGACTACCGGGACCGGTTCCAGGACTGGGAGCAGCACGAGCGCGAACTGCAGCGCCAGCTCCAGGCGGCCGAGGAGGATCTGACCCGCACGCGTGGTGTGTTCGAGCGCTCGGCGCGCGAGCAGGGTGGCGATACCGGGGAGCAGTTGCGTGAGGCCCGACGCTATCGGGATGCGTTGTGGGAGCTGGTGCGCCGCCGGCACATCCAGGGCGCACCGGTGCCTGAGGAGGAACGGCGGCAGTTCGCGCACGAACTGGAGGATCTGGCCGCCAGTTTCGCACCCGCACTGCGGGCTGCGGATGCGATTGCGGACCGGCGCTTCGAACATGCCGAGTCGCTGGGACGCCTGGCGGAACTGTCCCGGGGCATCGAGGAGCAGGAGGCGGCCTTGGCGGCGCTGCTGCGGCGGAGGGCGTCGCTTGCCGAGGAGGGCGGGCGCCTGCAGGCCGAATGGCAGGCTCTTTGGGGTGCGGCGCCGTTCGAGCCGCTGGGCCCGGACGCGATGTTGCAATGGCTGGATGCGCGCGGCGAACTGGCGCAGGTGCTGGAGGCGCGTGATGCCGCCGAGGCCCGGCGGGCGGCGCAACACGCCGAGGAGCGGCAGGCCAGGGAAGTGCTGTTGGCCGAGCTGGTGGCGCAGGGGGTCCCGCCTATGGACGTCGAGGCCGACGCCCTGCCGCTGCTGCTGGAGCGGTCGGTGGACCTGCTGCAGGGTTACGAGCAGGCCACCCGCGAGCGGCAGTCCGCGGAGCAGGATCTGCGCCAGGCCGAGGCGGCACTGGAACGTCGCCGGCAGGACCGGGCCGTAGCAGAGGCTGCATGGTCCGGATGGCAGGACCGCTGGCAACATGCGGTGATCGAACTCGGGCTGTCGCCCGGTGGCGATCCGCAGGAGGTGGCGCGCCAGGCCGACACCATTGACGCGCTGCGGGATCTGGCCCAGCGCATTGCCAGCCTGCGCCACGACCGCATCGGCAAGATCCAGATCGACGTCGCAGCCTTCGAGCGCGTGGTGGCGGTTTTCGTGAACGAGATCGCCCCGGACCTGCAGGGCATGACCGCCGACGCGGCCGTGGTCGAGATCGAAGGCCGTCTTGCCGAGGCGCGGGAGATTCACAGGCTGCAGGAGGAGCGGCAGGCCACGATCCGCAAGCTGGAGGCGGAGACCGCCGATCTGGACGTGGCGCTCGGGATGGCCCGCCAGGCGATCGACCGCCTCCGAGGCGCCGCTGGCGTCGAATCGGTCGAGGCCCTGCGCCGGGCCATCGAACGTTCCGACCGGCTGCGTCTCCTGCAGGCCGAGCTGGACGCCACCGTACGTACGCTGGAGCAGGAAGGGGATGGCCTGAGCCTGGCGGAACTGGAGCAGGAATGCGCGGCCGCCGACGTGGATCGGATTGCCGCGCGCCAGGACACCCTGCATGAGCAGATGGAGGAACTGCGGCAGCGCCGGGACGTGGCGGTGGAGCAGCGGGCACAGGCGCGCGCGGCCTTCGAGGCGATTGGCGGCGACGACGTCGCTGCGCGCGCGGCCGCGGCCCGGCAGGAGGCCCTGGCCGAGCTGGGCGTGGTCGCGGAGCGCTACGTGCGGGTGCGCAGTGCGGCGGTGCTGCTGAAGTGGGCCATCGACCGCTACCGGCGGGAGAAGCAGGCGCCGCTGCTGGGGCGGGCGGGAGAGGTCTTCGCCACGCTGACCGAGGCCGCATTCACCGCATTGCAGGTTGAGTACGATGACCGCGACGAGCCGCACCTGACCGGTCTGCGTGCGGACGGGGAGCCCGTGCCGGTACCCGGCCTGAGCACCGGCACGGCCGACCAGCTGTTCCTGGCGCTGCGCGTGGCCTCCATCGAGGACTATCTGGAACGGGCCCCCGGCCTCCCGTTCGTGGCGGACGACCTGTTCATCAACTTTGACGACCAGCGGGCTTCGGCGGGCTTTGACGTGCTCGGCCAGCTGGCCGCGAAGACCCAGGTGCTATTCTTCACCCATCATCGGCATCTGGTCGACATCGCCCGGGCGCGGCTCGGCGCTGGCGTCCATGTGGAGTCTCTCGCCGAGGCCTGACACTCGGCTGCGGCCCGCCTCCCCTCAGTTGCCGAAGACCTCGCGGAGCAGTTCGGTGGTCCGGGCCGCAGGATCCTGGCGGATCTTCTTCTCTTCCTGGGCGAGAAGGGTGAAGACACCGTCGAGGGTCTCGTTCGTGACGTACTCGTTCAGATCCAGTTCGTCCACGGCACTGATCCCGGGTAGCCGGGTTCCCACCTGCTCGGTCAGGCCGGTGAAGGCCCTGGTCACGCCCGTTTCCTCCATGGATTCGGCGACGATGGGACGGAAGCGCGCGGCCATCCGATCCCCGGCCTGGCGGCGCAGAAACCGGGTGGCGCCATCCTCGGGCCCGACCAGGATCGCGCGGGCATCGTCGATGCTCATGTCGCGAATGGCCTCGATGATGATGTCCCGGGCCTCGGGCACCGCCTTCTCGGCCGCCCGGTTCATGCTCTCCTCGAATTCATCGACCTGGCGCCCGAGACCGACACCACGCAGCATCCCGCTGGCGGTGGCGAGCGGACCCGGCATGGGAATCCGGATGTCCGGATTGTCCTCGAAGCCGCCCGACTCCCCGGCGGCCTCGATCGCGCGGCGGCTCCCGGTCTCCAGGGCCTCCTTCAGGCCCGCGACCAATTGTTCGTGTTCGGCCCCAAGCGTCGGACCGGCAGCCCCCTCCAGGGGTCTGGGCGTGGTGGGTGTCTCAGGGATGGCGCCCTTGAGCCGGTCTGCCCAGCTGTCCTGGGCAACCGCGGGCAGGGAGGCCGCAAGGGCCAGGCAGAGGATGGCACTGCCAAATCGCAAGTAAATCTTCATTAGACGGGTCGCTCGGTTCGTGGCTGGCTTCAATCATACGACACAGCCCGCTCCTACGACACAGCTTGCTGAAGCGGGCGATTGCCGGTGGTGACCGCGCAGGTGGAGGCCGATGCCTTGCGCACCGCATTCATTTTGGTGGCGAGGGATCCTCCGCCACCTCCAATACCAGACTGACGCGTCGGTTCAGGGCCCGGTTGGCGGGAGAGTCGTTCGCGGCCCGGGGCCGTGTGTCGGCATGGCCGGTGACCCGGAGCCGGTGCTGTGGAATTCCCAGCGCGATCAATTCCTGCGCCACGGTGATTGCCCGGATGGATGACAGCTCCCAGTTGGAAGGGAAGCGGGCGGTATTGATCGGCACATCGTCGGTATGGCCCTCTACCGAGATCTCCAGTCGGTCGTTGTGCAGGGCCTCGGCCACGTCGGCAAGCAGGCTGCGTCCAGGCGCGGCGAGATCGGCGGTACCGGAGGGAAACAGGATGTCGTTGCCCACTTCGAGGCGAAGCTGGTGCCGATCCAGCAGGAGTTCCAGATGCTGCTGGTCACCGTGGAAGGCCAGCAGGTCCATCAAGACCTGGAATTCAGGCGCAATCGCCGGTGCTGGCGCGACCTCGGCAGCACCGGCTGGCGCTGCAGTGCTGGCGGGTTCGGCACTTTGAACGGTCCCGGCAGGCGGGATCGCGGGCGATGGGAAGGCTGCAGGGGCGGGCATGGGATCCGGCGCGATGGCTGCGGCCTCGATGGGGGGCAGCGCCTGCGCGGGCGTCGGGAC
>JAWLFM010000002.1:36780-56309 GCA_041685565.1 Thioalkalivibrio sp. | reverse complement strand
TGACGGTAGAGCAGCAGGCCGAGCACCAGTGCCAGCACGCTGATCGCCAGTGGCCAGTTCAGCCCGTGCCACAGCGACAGGTAGGCGTCGACCGGTGCGCCGCCGTTCACGGCGCGCGCGGCGGCGGCCAGGATACCGCCCTCCGCGAGCCCGGGCCCCAGGCCGAAGATGAGCCCGAGGCTCGCGAGCACCGCGGGGCCGGCGATCAGGGCCGGGGGCGCCTCGTGCGGCTGCTTCGGCATCTCGACCCGCTTGCCGAACCACGGACGAATACCCACGATCGCCGCCACCGCCACGCCCAGAATCGCGGAGGCGATCGCCAGCAGGGCCAGCAGCGGCACCCAGCCCGGCGCCCCGAGCACCGACTCCAGCATCAGTTCCTTGGCGACGAATCCGAACAGGGGCACAATCCCGCCCAGGGACAGGGCCGCGAGGATCGCGAACGCCGATGTCACCGGAAGCGCGGCCCGCAGGCCGCCCGTCTGCAGAAAGTCCTTCGCCCCCGCCTCGTGGTCGAGAATCCCGGCCACCAGGAACAGCGCTCCCTTGTACAGCGAATGCGCGAGCAGGAAGGCCATCGCCGCGAGCAGCGCCGTCTCGGTGCCGATGCCGATCAGCATGGTCAGCGTGCCCAGCGCCATCACGGTGGAGTACGCCAGCATGCTCTTGATGCCGGTGCTGCGGAAGGCCAGGAACACCCCGGTGAACATGGTCGCCGCGCCGAACAGGGCCAGCACCGTGAACCAGACCTCGGTGCCGCCCAGGGACGGATTCAGGCGGGCCAGCAGGTACACGCCCGCCTTCACCATGGTCGCGGAGTGCAGGTAGGCGGACACCGGGGTCGGCGCCGCCATCGCGTTCGGCAGCCAGAAGTGGAACGGCACCTGCGCCGACTTGGTGAAGGCACCGAGCAGGATCAGGATCAGCAGCGGCAGGTACAGGGCATGCTCGCGCACCGCGTCGCCGGAGTTCAGGATCTCCGAGAGCTCGTAGCTGCCGCCGGCGATGGCCAGCATCACGATGCCCGCCAGCAGGGCCAGGCCCCCGGCGACGGTCACGATCAGGCCCTGCAGGGCGGCCTTGCGCGCCTTCAGGTCCTCATGGTTGTACCCGATCAGGAGATAGGAGGTGACACTGGTCAACTCCCAGAACACGAACATCGCCACCAGGTTGTCGGCCAGCACCAGGCCGAGCATCGAACCCATGAACGACAGGATGAGCACGTAGAAGCGCCCCAGGTCGCGGCTCTTCTCGAGATAACGGCCGGCGTAGCTGACGATGAAGAACCCGATCCCGGAGATCAGCAATGCGAACAGCAGGGAGAGTCCATCAACCAGAAACGACAGCTGGATGTCCAGCCCGGGCATCCAGGGCGTGACCAGCACCACCACCTCGCCGGCATTGATGGCCGGGAGGAAGCTGGCGAAATAGAGGAAGAGCGCGGCGGGAAGCAGTGCCAGCACCCAGCCGCTATGCCGCCCCGTCAGCTGATGCACCCAGGGCGCAAGGGCCGCCAGCACGAATGTCGACAGAATCGCGTACAGCATCCGGTCCAGGCTCCTTCAGCTTCGGGAAGGCGCGTACACCGGGTGCACGCGCCCATCGGCATCAGCGGTCAGTCCTACCGGCGCAAGACGGCCGTGGCCCGATCCAGGGCGCGCGAAGGCTACCCGCTGGATGCCTTCGGCGCAAGCCATTACCGTTGCCCGATTCGGGTTACCACTCGCTGCTCCGACGCCGGCGCGGCAGCCGGGTGAGGAGAATCCCCAGGATCAGCGAGCCCACCGTGACCAGAGCCCCGGTCATGAACCACTTGCGCTGGCTGTCGGCCCGCATCACCTCGACCTGGCGGCGGTAATCCTCGGCAGAGCTCTGGGCCTCGACCAGGGAACTGCGCAATTGCGCGTTCTGTGCGCGAATCTCCTGCGGACGGGCGGCGACGTCCCGCAGGTCCTCGAGCTCACTCTCCAGGTCGGCAAGTTGACGTTGCAGGGCCTCGCGCTCAGCCTCCAGATCCCGGCGCGTATCCAGCAACTGGGCGATCCGACCGGCCTGGTCGTCGGAACCGGAGCGAATCTCGTCCAGTTCCGCCTGCACCGTGGCAAGCCGTTCACGGGAATGCGGCTGGGCCTGCAGATAGCGGGTCAGGATCCAGCCCTCGGTGCCATTGGCGAACCGGATCTGCGAGTACCCATCCGGATCCTGTTGCAATACGGTGACCTGCTCGCCGCTGCGTGCGCTCCGGATGATCCGGTTCTGCAGGGTCTTCCCTGTGCGCACGCCCACCTCGAGTTCCTCGCTGATGTAGCGGGTGACGTTCTGCGCCGCCGCCTGCGCCGTGAGGACCAGAAGCAGTCCCATGACAAACGCGATACCGACCAATCTGAAACCCATGCTGCCCTTCTCCCAGCTCTCGCTATCGGTCAATCGGCGTGGCAGTTTACCAGTCATCGCGGCCAAAGGATCCCCTGCGGCATCCGGCAATGCGGTCATCGCATCAGCCCCGGTCGCGCCGGCGCCAGCGCCTGAAGGCCTCGGGAAGGAAGATCAGCAGATCGAACCCTGCCGGTAACCAGCGGCGCAGCTGGCAGGAAATCCCGCCCAGCCACTGCAGCAATCCTGCGAGCAGGGCGAGCAGGAACCAGAGCGCACCGCCGAACAGTACGCGCGTGGCGGTCAACAGGCCGAGCAGCCAAAGGGGCGCAAGGGCCACCACCAACGGCAGAACCAGACCGAGGAGACCGCCAAGCAGTTGCGCGACCCAGTCCACGTCCGGTCCCGGGGGTTCGATACCCCCGGCCATCAGGACCTCCACCAGTTCCGCCCGGTACAGAAACCATTCCCGAAGATAGCCATTGATCATGGACACGATCACCACGGCAACCAGGATCATGGCCGCGATGGCGGCGAGCAATCCGCGCGCAAAGGGCGAAAGACGGGCCAATGACGTCAGGCCTGCGCCGGCGATGGCGCGCGTCTCGACCAGAATCCAGCCGGTCACGGCGGAAACCCCGAGGAGTGCCCAGATCGCGAGCCTCGAGACATCCTGATCGGCATTGCTCAGGGCCGGAAAGAGGAGCCCGAAGGGCTCGATGAAGACCTGCTGGTAGACATGGATACTCAGGGCCACCAGGGCCAGGCCGGCGGCGCTGAGCAGCCACTGGCTGCCGGCCCGGGCGTAGACGGGCATGCGCAGGGAACGATGGGTGCGGTTCTGCTCGAACCGCTTCAGGGTCGCGTCCAGCCCCTGCGCCTGGCCCTGCAGGCTCGCGAGACGCTCCTGCACCGATGCGAGACGAGAAACCAGGTCCTGCAGTGGCTGCTGCAACCTGCGCCGGGTGGACAATAGTGCCCGTGCGTGCTGGCGGTGTTCCTCCAGGGCCATCCGGGCGATACGCAGCACGGTTTCCTGCATGTCACGCGCCAGGCGCTGGCTCTGCGGCTGCTCGCCGGGAGGGATGCCGGCGAGTGTCTCCAGCCGGTGTACCCAGGGCGGTTCACCAGTGAGGCCGGTCTCCTCCCGCTCATAAGCCGAATGGAGGTCCCTGAGGATCGCGTGGGTGTGCTGACGCAGATCCGGCAACTGCTCCAGGTCGTGGGCGATCAGATCCTTGTAGTTCCGCTCCAGGGCGTCCACCGCATCGGCCACGTGCGCAGCCTCGATCCGGGCCAGATGCAGGCTCTGCCAACGCCCGACGCCATCGCGCAGGCGCAGCAGCTGCGTGCGCAGGCCGCAGGTAACCCGGGCGATCAGACTGGCGGTGGCGACCAGGAACCGGCGTACCGGCTCCCGCGCCAGGTCCAGTACGAGGATGAGCGCCAGGATCACGGCCACCCAGATCAGGATCGTTGCTGTCACCTTCCCTTCCCCCGCATGGACAGATTACGAAGTATGGCCGATCGATCACCCAAGTCCAGCGACAGCGTGGGTTGGCGCCATTAGACGTGCTAGCCAGCGGCGGCATTGCTTTTGCCCCACAGTTTCGGTCCAATAGCGTGCTTGCCTCTGGACGCCATCATGCAGAAAGATCATTACGACCGCGACGAACTGCTGGACTGCGGCTACGGCCGGATGTTCGGTCCCGGCAACGCCCGACTGCCCGTGCCGAACATGCTGATGATGGACCGGGTGCTGAAGATCAGCAGCGACGGCGGCAAGTACGGCAAGGGCGAGATGCTCGCGGAACTGGACATCCATCCGGACCTCTGGTTCTTCGCCTGCCATTTCCCGGGCGACCCGGTGATGCCCGGCTGCCTTGGCCTCGACGCGATGTGGCAGCTGGTCGGTTTCCACCTGGCCTGGCTGGGCAACCCGGGGCGTGGCCGCGCACTGGGTGTGGGTGAGGTGAAGTTCACGGGCCAGGTGCTGCCGACTGCGAAGAAGGTGACCTACCATCTGGACATGAAGCGGGTGATCGCCCGCAAGTTGGTGCTCGGTATCGCCGACGGCTCGGTACAGGTGGACGGTCGCGAGATCTATACCGCGAAGGATCTGCGCGTCGGCCTGTTCACCTCCACCGAGAACTTCTGAACCCCGGGCGGGCGGTGCGCCCACGTCACTCGTGGGCCCGGCGTCAGGTCTTCGGCAGGGTGACGCCCCGCTGGCCCTGGTACTTGCCGCCCCGATCCCTGTAGGAGGTCTCGCAGACCTCGTCGGATTCCAGAAACAGCATCTGGGCGATGCCCTCGTTGGCGTAGATCTTCGCGGGTAGCGGCGTGGTGTTGGAGAACTCCAGCGTCACATGCCCCTCCCATTCGGGCTCCAGCGGCGTGACGTTCACGATGATCCCGCAGCGGGCATAGGTGGACTTGCCCAGGCAGATGGTCAACACGTTGCGCGGAATCCGGAAGTACTCCACCGTGCGCGCCAGCGCAAAGGAGTTCGGCGGAATGATGCAGACATCGGCCTTGACATCGACGAAGCTGCGTTCATCGAAGCCCTTCGGATCGACGATCGAGCTGTTGATGTTGGTGAAGATCTTGAATTCGTCCGCGCAACGGACATCGTAGCCGTAGCTCGAGGTTCCATAGGACACGATGCGCAGGTCCTCGCGGAAGCGCACCTGGCCCGGCTCGAAGGGCTCGATCATGCCGGCGGACTCGGCCATGCGTCGAATCCACCGGTCGGACTTGATGGACACCGGTCAGGTGTTCTTGATGACGATGCTTGGGAACTTGCCGCTGTAGTCCTTGCTCGTCTCGGCCAGCTTGGCGCCGGTGCGACGGGCGATCTCACGGTAGATCTCGGCGATGCGGCTGTCCGGGGAGCGCACCACGGTCGGCTCGCCACCGTCGGCCTGCTCGCGGATACTGATGTCCAGCGGCAGCGCGCCCAGCAGATCGACATCGTGATCGGCCGCCATCTTCTCGCCGCCACCCTGGCCGAAGATGTACTCCTCGTGACCGCACTTCGAGCAGATGTGGATACTCATGTTCTCCACGATGCCGAGCACCGGCACGTCCACCTTCTCGAACATCTTCAGGCCCTTGCGCGCATCCAGCAGGGCGATGTCCTGGGGTGTGGTCACGATCACCGCCCCGCTGACGGGGATCTTCTGTGACAGGGTGAGCTGGATGTCGCCGGTGCCCGGCGGGAGATCGACCACCAGGTAATCCAGATCCTGCCAGTTGGTCTCGCGCAGCAGCTGCTCCAGCGCCTGGGTCACCATCGGTCCGCGCCAGATCATCGGGGTATCTTCCTCGATCAGGAAGCCGATGGACATCGCCTGGAGGCCGTATTTCCGCAAGGGCTCCATGCTCTTGCCATCCTTGGACTCCGGCTTGTCGGTGATCCCGAGCATCCGCGGCTGGCTGGGGCCGTAGATGTCGGCGTCCAGGATGCCGACCTTGCCGCCCTCGGCGGCCAGGGCCAGCGCCAGATTGACCGCGGTGGTCGACTTCCCCACCCCGCCCTTGCCCGAGGCCACGGCGATGATGTTCTTGATGCCCGACATCGGCTTCAGGCTCTTCTGCACGGCGTGCGAGACGACCTTGCTGGATACCGTGACGTCTGCGTGCTCGAGGCCGCGGACGGTCGCCAAGGCCTTCTCGACGTTCGCGCGCAGTTCATCGAAATAGCCCGCGGCCGAGTAGCCCAGCTCGATCTCGACCGTGGCCCGCGCCCCGTCTATGCCGATGTCCTTCACGGCACCCGCCGCCATCAGGTCCTTTTCCAGGTACTTGTCCTGCACCGTTTTCAGGGCGGTTTCGATCTGCAGACGCGATAACTCGGACATGTTCGACTGATTCCCTGTGATTTGCCTAGAGGGCGCATAGTAACGATCGGCAACCGCCCCGCCAAATCACCCACGGCGTGCGGCACAATAGCGGCGGCAGGGGGCGAGCGATCGCGCCGAAGCGGTCAAGCCGGGTTCCCGCTGGCGGGTGTCGGCAGCAGGGATGCTGCCGTCAAGCCTACAGGGACGCATTCACGGCGTCCCGCCAGCGGGAACCCGGCTTGACCGCCAGCCAGAAAATACGGTGCGCGCGATGCCGCCGAATCGCCTCTTCCGCACGCCTCGACAAGCCCGCGCCCAGCCCCGAGAATAACGGGTTACCCGAACAAGGCGTTACGCGCCCTGCCCGCCCCACGCCGACCGAGACCCCCTGCCCGCGATGACCGAATCCCGCCGCAAGATCCTGATCACCAGCGCCCTGCCCTACGCCAACGGCCCGATCCATTTGGGCCATCTGGTCGAATACATCCAGACGGACATCTGGGCACGCTTCCAGCGCGCGCGGGGCCACGAGGCCATCTATGTCTGCGCGGACGATGCCCATGGCACGCCGATCATGCTGAAGGCGCGGGCCGAGGGCATCGACCCGGAACAACTGATTACACGGGTACGCAGGGAGCACGAGGCCGATTTCGCCGAATTCCTGGTCGCCTTCGACCACTATCACAGCACGCACTCGAAAGAGAATCGCGACTGCGCCACCTTCATCTACAGGGCACTGAAGGCCGGCGGCCACATCGCGGTCCGCACCATCCAGCAGGCCTACGACCCGGAGGCAGGCATGTTCCTGCCCGACCGCTTCATCAAGGGCACCTGCCCGAAGTGCGGGGCAACCGACCAGTACGGGGATTCCTGCGAGGCCTGCGGCGCCACCTACAGCCCGACCGACCTGAAGGATCCGGTCTCGGCGATCAGCGGTGCCCGACCGGTCACCCGGGATTCCGAGCATTACTTCTTTCAGCTTGCCGATTTCGAGACCTTCCTGCGCGAATGGACGGGTTCGGGGCGGCTGCAGAGCGCGATCCGCAACAAGCTGAACGAGTGGTTCGAGGCCGGCCTGGCGGATTGGGACATCTCCCGTGATGCACCCTACTTCGGATTCGAGATTCCGGAGGCCCCCGGCAAGTTCTTCTACGTCTGGCTGGACGCCCCGATCGGTTACATGGCCAGTTTCAAGGCCTATGCCGACGACCACGGCCTGGACTTCGATGCCTGGTGGGGCGCGGGTTCCGAGACCGAGATGTACCATTTTATCGGCAAGGACATCGCCTACTTCCACACCCTGTTCTGGCCGGCGATGCTGCACGGGGCCGGCTTCCGCACCCCGACCGCCGTATTCTGCCACGGCTTCCTGACCGTCAACGGCCAGAAGATGTCGAAGTCGCGCGGCACCTTCATCCGCGCCCGCGACTTCCTCGACCACCTGAATCCCGAGGCCCTGCGCTACTACTTCGCGGCGAAGCTGGGCGCCGGCGTGGACGACATCGACCTCAGCCTGGACGACTTCGTGCAGCGCGTGAACTCCGACCTGGTCGGCAAGGTGGTCAACATCGCCAGTCGCTGCGCCGGCTTCCTGACCAAGCGCTTCGACGGCAGGCTTTCCCCGCAGTTGCCGCAGCCCGAACTGCACCAGCAGTTCGTCGTCGCCGGCGCGGCGATCGCCAGCCACTACGAGGGGCGCGAGTACAGCCAGGCCATGCGGCAGATCATGGCCCTCGCCGACCAGGCCAACCAATACATCGACGAGGCCCGGCCCTGGGTGCTGGCGAAAGATCCGGAACGGGCCGACGAGGTCCAGGCCATCTGCACCCAGGGGCTGGACCTGTTCCGCATCCTGATCATCTACCTCGCCCCCGTGCTGCCCCGCCTCGCGGCGCGAGCGGGTCGTTTCCTGAACCGCGAGGACCTCGCCTGGGCGGGCCGGGAAGAACCGCTGATCGGGGGCAGCATCCAACCCTACGAGGCGTTGATGACCCGGATCGAACCGGCCGCGGTGGCGGCCCTCCTGGAGGCCTCCCGGGAGAACCTGACGCCGGCCGATGCAGTCACGTCCGGCACGTCCGCCGGAGCACCGGAACCGGTGATGGATCCCATCGCCGAGACCATCGACTACGAGACCTTCGCCCGTCTCGACCTCCGCGTTGCCCGCATCGCCGGCGCCGAGTACGTGGAGGGCGCGGACAGGCTGCTGCGGCTCACCCTGGATCTCGGTGGCGAACAGCGTCAGGTCCTCGCCGGCATCCGCTCCGCCTACACACCCGAAGACCTTGCCGGGCGGCTCACGGTCATGGTCGCGAACCTGGCCCCGAGAAAGATGCGCTTCGGCATCTCCGAGGGCATGGTCCTGGCCGCCGGCCCGGGCGGCAGGGACCTCTTCCTGCTCGCCCCGGATGAAGGCGCCCAACCCGGCATGCGGGTCAAGTAACCATCACATCCCCGCGCGGTGCGAAGAAGGATCACCGCACATCTGGAGTGCGCCGGATCGCCGCCGCCTTCGCCCCGGCCGCCCGAACACCCGACGGGCGAGCCGGCTCCCGCACCCGACCGGCCTTCGGCCCGGCGGCCTGACGGAGCCCGGTGTTTCCTTACACTGCGGGCTGGCGTAAGCTTCGCCACTTTTCACGGCACTGGCATGATTGAAGATACCCTGGAATTCAAGGCACAGGTCCGCCTGCTGGCCGACGCAGGACGTCTGTTCGCCCAACGCGGGTGGGTACCCGCGACCGCGGGCAACTTCTCCGCACGCCTGAACGACGAGCAGATCGTGATCACCGTCTCGGGACGCCACAAGGGCCACCTGGATGACAACGGGTTCATGGTCGTCGATCTCGACGGCAACGTCCTCTCGCCCGGCAAGAAGCCCTCGGCGGAGACCTTCCTGCACATCGTGATGTACCGGCGCGATCCCGGCATCGGCGCGGTCCTGCACACCCATTCGGCAAACGCAACGGTCCTGTCGCGCCTGTTCCCCCAGGGCCTGACCCTGGACGACTACGAGGTGCTGAAGGCCTTTCCCGAGATCACCACCCACGAGACCTCGCTGCCCGTCCCGGTCTTTGCGAACACCCAGGACATTCCGCAACTGGCGGCACAGGTGGATCACTACATGAACCGCAACCCCAAGCTGTCCGGCTACCTGATCGGCAGTCATGGTCTCTACACCTGGGGACGCTCGGTGGAGGCGGCGGTGCAGCATATCGAGGCCTTCGAGTTCCTGTTCGAGTGCGAGATCCTTTCCCGGAGGCTGAACCCATGACCACCCTCTACGTGTACCCGGATTCCCAGCCCGACCAGGGCAGGCACATCGACGACGACGCCGCGATCACCCGGATCCTGGCCGACGCCGGCATCGGCTTCGAACGCTGGGATGCCAGCCAGGAGCTGCCCCCGGGCGCCGACCAGGAGGCCATCCTCGCGGCCTATGCCGACGACGTCGAACGGCTGAAGCGCGAACGCGGGTTCACCACCGCGGATGTCGTGCGCCTGACGCCGGAGCATCCGCAGCGGGCGGAGTTCCGGGAGAAATTCCTGGACGAACATACCCACAGCGAGGACGAGGTCCGGTTCTTCGTCGAGGGCAGCGGACTCTTTTGCCTGCACATCGACGGCGAGGTGCTGGGCCTGCACGCCGAGGCGGGGGACTTGATCGCGGTTCCAGCCGGCACACGGCACTGGTTCGACATGGGCCCCGCGCCGCATTTCACCGCGATCCGCCTGTTCACCAACACCGAGGGCTGGGTCGCCCAATTCACCGGCGACGGCATCGCGCGCCGTTTTCCGATGCTGGACGCGCTGCCTGGGCAGGCACAATGATCAGGGCCGTTCTGCTGGACATCGAGGGCACCACCACCAGCCTGTCGTTCGTCCATGACACCCTGTTCCCTTACGCCGCGGCCCATCTCGCGGACTTCGTGCGGGAGCATCGCGACGACCCCCCGGTCGCACGCCTGCTGGCCGATGCGCGTGCCTACGCGGGCGGCGACCTGGATGACGCAGCCTTGATCGAACGCATGCGGGCCTGGATGGATGCCGATCAGAAGATCACCCCGCTGAAGGCCCTGCAGGGACTGATCTGGGAGAACGGCTACGCAAGGGGCGACTTCCACGGCCATGTCTACCCCGACGTGCCCGGCGGCCTGCAACGCTGGAAGGATGCGGGCATCGACCTGTACATCTTCTCGTCGGGATCCGTACACGCCCAGAAGCTGCTCTTCGGCCATACCGAGGCGGGTGACCTGAACCCGCTGTTCAGCGGTTATTTCGATACCCGCATCGGCGGCAAGCGCGACGCCGACAGCTATCGCCGGATCGCGGGGGAGATCGGCCTGCCGCCGGAGCAGATTCTCTTCCTTTCGGATCGCCCCGAGGAGCTGGCTGCCGCGGCCCTCGCACGCATGGACACGACGGCAGTGCTCCGGGAAGGCGTCGACGGCCCGTTCGACCGGCATCGCACCGTCCCCGACCTCGCGGCGCTGACGCCCGCCGCGATGAACCGCGGGTGACGGGCAGGCAGGCCGTGTCCCTCCCGATGGCTGGCGAGCCCGCACCCGTGCCCATGCGGGACCTGTGGAGACCAACGCTTCTCCGGCGCCGGGATGCTATTTTGAGGCTTGGCTGGGTCTGATGCCGTAAAGCCCGTGGATTCCCGCGCGGTTGAGCGGGTCGCTCCGGCTGACCGATACTCTGTTTCATTGCACCGCTCGGGATTGCCGTGGAATACGCCCTGATCCTCATCAGCACGATTCTGGTCAACAACTTCGTTCTGGTGAAGTTTCTCGGCCTGTGCCCCTTCATGGGCGTGTCGCGCAAGGTCGAGACCGCCACCGGCATGGGCCTGGCGACGACCTTCGTGCTCACGCTGTCCGCGGTCAGCAGTTACCTGATCAACGAATATCTGCTGACTCCGCTGGATCTCGAATACCTGCGAACCATGGCCTTCATCCTGGTCATCGCCGCGGTGGTGCAGTTCACCGAGATGGTGGTGCACAAGACCAGCCCACTGCTGTACAACGTGCTGGGGATCTTCCTGCCCCTGATCACCACCAATTGCGCCGTACTCGGCGTGGCGCTCCTGAACGTGCAGGAGGCCCACGGGTTCATCGAGTCGGCCCTGTATGGGTTCGGCGCCGCGGTTGGCTTCTCGATCGTCCTGATCCTGTTCTCGGCGATCCGTGAGCGCATCGCCGCCGCGGATGTCCCGGTGCCCTTCCGCGGCAGCGCGATCGCGATGATCACGGCCGGCCTGATGTCCCTGGCCTTCATGGGCTTCTCTGGCCTGGTCCGCCTCTGATCATGCTCCACGCAATACTTGCAATCGCCGGACTTGCCCTTGTCTTCGGGTTGATCCTGGGCTACTCGGCACAGCGTTTCCGGGTCGAGGGCGATCCCATCGCGGATCAGATCGACGCCCTCCTCCCACAGACGCAGTGCGGTCAGTGCACCTACCCGGGCTGTCGGCCCTATGCCGAGGCCATCGCGGCCGGCGAGGCCGACATCAACCGTTGCCCGCCGGGTGGCGAGGCCACGGTACTGGCGCTGGCAGACCTGCTCGGCCGCGACCCAAAGCCACTGGAGGCCGAGACCCGGGAAAAGGCGGTGGCGGTGATCGACGAGCAGACCTGCATCGGGTGCACCCTGTGCATCCAGGCCTGCCCGGTAGACGCCATCGTCGGTGCCGCCAAGCAGATGCACACCGTGATCGAGGAGGAATGTACCGGCTGCGAACTGTGCCTGGAACCCTGCCCGGTCGACTGCATCTTCATGGTTCCGCTGCAACAGGACATCGCCGACTGGCGCTGGGCGCAACCGGAACCATCGCCGGTCGAACGGCCGCGCCGGGCCACGGGGGATGTCACCGGGAAACGGCGGGAATCCGCCTGAGGGCGTCGATTGCCATAGAATGCGCCCATGCACCTGCATCGCTTCCACGGCGGCCTGAAACTGCCCGACCACAAGGCGGAGAGCACGGCCCAGCCCCTGCTCACCATGGGTGTGCCGAAGTACCTCTACGTACCCCTGTCACAGCATATCGGTGCCCCCACCGAACCCCTGGTGGCCCCCGGAGATTACGTGTCCAAGGGGCAGCGGATCAGCCGGGCCAAGGACTACATCTGCGCGCATGTCCATGCACCGACCTCGGGCCGGGTCAAGGAGATCGTCGAGCATCCGATTCCCCATCCCTCCTGCCTCAGCGCTCCGTGCATCGTCATCGAGTCCGATGCCCATGACCAGTGGGGCGACAGTCGCATGCCGGCCTGGCTTGACTGGCGCGAACGGGACGCCCGCAGCCTGCGCGACCGGGTGCGCGCGGCGGGCATCGTCGGCATGGGCGGGGCGGCCTTTCCGACCGCGGCGAAGCTCAATCCACGTGCCGGGACGCGCATCCACACCCTGGTGGTGAACGGGGCAGAGTGCGAGCCCTACATCAGCTGTGACGACATCCTGATGCGCACCTGTCCCGAGGCCATCCTGGAGGGTGCGCGCATCGTTGCGCACATCCTCGGTGCGGAACGGATCTTGTTCGCGGTGGAGGACAACAAGCCCGAGGCCCTGCGTGCGCTGACCGACGCCCGGCGCGCCGATGAAGCGGACTTCATCCAGATCGTCTCCATTCCCAGCATCTACCCGACTGGCGGTGAGCGCCAGCTGATCCAGGTGCTGACGGGACGCGAGGTGCCGAGCGCCGGGCTGCCCGCGGATCTGGGCATGGTATGCCAGAACACGGGCACGCTGAAGGCCATCCGCGACGCGGTGCTGCATGGGCAGCCCCTGATCTCGCGCATCGTCACGGTGACCGGGCCGGGCATTCGCGAGCCGCGCAATGTCGAGGCCCTGATCGGCACCCGCTTCGCGGACCTGATCGCAGCCGCCGGCGGATATGCGCCCGGCGTCGACCGTCTGGTCATGGGCGGTCCGATGATGGGCTTCGCCATCGGCGATGATGCGGTACCCGTGATCAAGGGCACCAATTGCCTTCTGGCGACCCGGCCCCAGGACACCCCGGCGCCGGGCCCGGTGATGCCCTGCATCCGTTGCGGCGAGTGCACCCGCGTGTGTCCGGCGAACCTGCTTCCGCAGCAGTTGTACTGGTTCGCGAAGGGCAAGGACTTCGACTCGGTCCAGGACTATGGCCTGTTCGACTGCATCGAGTGCGGCTGCTGCGCCCATGTCTGTCCCAGCAACATTCCGCTGGTCCAGTATTACCGCTTCGCCAAGCAGGAGATCTGGGGCCGGGAAAGGGAACGCCAGAAGGCGGATCTCGCGCGCGAGCGTTTCGAATTCAGGCAGTTGCGGCAGGAACGTGAGGAACGGGAGAAGGCCGAGCGGCTTGCACGCAAGAAGGCCGCGCTGGCCCGCAAGGAGCCCGACCAGGGCACGAAGACCGCCATCGACGGGGCCATTGAGCGCGCGCGGGCGAAGCGGGACGGGCAGTCGACCGGGGATGCGTCCTCCGCTGACCGCGAACGAGCCGACGGCTGATGCGCTTTCGGACCTGCACCTCCCCGCACCTGATTCCCAACCACAGCGTGGGCGGCGTCATGCGCCAGGTCCTGTACGCGCTGATACCGGGCACCCTGGCCATGACCTGGTTCTTCGGCTGGGGCGTGCTGGTCAACGTGAGCCTGGCCATCCTGTTTTCGGTTCTGTTCGAGGCACTGATGGTGGCCGCGCGCCGGCGACCGGTGCTGGAGACGCTCGGCGATTCCAGCGCCATCCTGGCCGGCTGGCTGTTTGCGTTGGCGATCCCGCCGCTGGCCCCGGTCTGGGTCCTGTTGATCGGTACCGCCTTCGCCATCGTGGTGGCCAAGCACCTGTACGGGGGGCTCGGCTACAACCCGTTCAACCCGGCCATGGTCGGCTACGTGGTGGTGCTGGTCTCGTTTCCGCGCGAGCTCTCGCTGTGGCCTTCCCCGGAGGGTCTGACCGGCGCCTCGCTGAGCTTCCTGCAGACCCTGCAGACCACCCTCACCGGGCGGCTGCCGGATGGCATGGAATGGGACGCGATCACGCGGGCCTCGCCGCTGGACATGATGCGCGAGAGCCTCGTCAGCGGTCAGACCGTGGGTGAAGTGACCCGAAGTCCCGTGTTCGGGTCGTTCTCGCAGACCGAGTGGGAATGGGCCGGCAATCTCTTCCTGCTGGGCGGACTCTGGCTGCTGTACCGGCGCGTGATCACCTGGCACATCCCGGTGTCCATGCTGCTGACCCTGGCCACGGTTGCGGGCCTGTTCTGGGTGATCGACCCGGACTACTTCGCATCGCCGGCCTTCCATGTCTTCAGCGGCGCCGCGATCATCGGTGCCTTCTTCATCGCGACCGATCCGGTTTCGGCGGCGACCACGCCAACGGGGCGCATCCTGTTTGGCGCCGGAATCGGCCTGTTGATCTACGTGATCCGCACCTGGGGGGGCTATCCCGACGCCGTGGCCTTCGCCGTGCTGCTCATGAACATGGTGGCCCCCACGCTCGACCACTACACGCGACCGCGCATCTTCGGCCACTCGCCTGACCGACATGGCTAGGATCGTCGTCCGGGACATGGTGATCACCACCCTCCTGCTTGGGCTGTTCGCCGCAAGCGGCACCGGGATCGTCGCCTGGGTCCACTCCGGTACCGAGGCCCGCATTGCCGAGAACCGGGTCGCGATGACCCGCATACGCATCACCCAGGTTCTCGAGGGACTGGACTACGACAACGAGCCGGTGTCCGACCACGTCCTGGTCAGCGACCCCCGGCTTGGTGGAGAGGATCTGCCGATCTGGTTTGCCCGCCGCGGCAATGAGGTCGCCGGCATGGCGCTGTCCACGATCGCGCCCAACGGATACAACGGTAGCATCCACCTGTTGATCGGGATCGATGCCGAGGGCAACGTGCTCGGTGTCCGGGTCACACAGCACCGTGAAACCCCTGGTCTGGGCGACGACATCGAGGCCGACCGCTCCGACTGGATCCATGGCTTCCGCAACCGGTCGCTGGGAGACCCGCCGCTGGAACAATGGCGTGTGCGCAAGGACGGCGGCGTCTTCGATCAGTTCACCGGCGCCACCATCACTCCGCGCGCGGTTGTACAGGCGATCCGCAATGCGCTGCTCTATTTTCAGGAGAATGCAGAGACGCTGCTGGCGACGCCGCCAGCCATGGGGGAAGATACCGTGATCATTGACTCCACGTCACCGGAGATACCCGATCCCACCGAGCCGGCGGGATCGGTGCAGGATTTCCAGACCGTACCCGAACCCGCTGCTGAGGCCGCCCCATGAACAGCACCTACCTCGACATCATTCGCGATGGTCTATGGAGCAACAATCCGGGCCTGGTGCAGCTGCTGGGCCTGTGTCCCCTGCTCGCGATCTCGGGGACCGTGATCAATGCGTTCGGGCTTGGCCTCGCGACCATCGTCACCCTGGTGGTTTCCAACTCGCTGGTCTCGCTGCTGCGTGAGTACGTCCGACCGGAGATCCGCATCCCGGTCTATGTACTGATCATCGCCTCCGCCGTCACTGCGATCGAACTGGTCATGAACGCCTGGTTCCACGGCCTGTTCCTGGTGCTGGGCATCTTCATTCCACTGATCGTGACCAACTGTGCCATCATCGGTCGTGCCGAGGCCTTTGCCTCGCGCAATTCGGTTCCCCGGGCCGCCGTGGACGGGCTGGCCATGGGCGTCGGATTCACCGGGGTGCTGGTCGCGATCGGTGCCCTGCGCGAGGTGATCGGACAGGGCAGTCTGCTGGATAACGCCCACCTGCTGTTCGGTGAATGGGGCCGCGAACTGCGGATCGAGATCTTCCCCCAGGAACACGGCTTCCTGCTGGCCCTGCTTCCGCCCGGTGCCTTCCTGGCGATGGGCCTGTTGATCGCCGTGAAGAACGTGATCGATGCGCGTCTGGAGGCAAGGCCCATCCCGTCCGGTACACCCGCGGCCCAACCCGCCGCATCGCACAGCTGAACCCGGACCATCCCGGTTGCAATTGTGGTCATCGCGGAATCCCATGCGCGCAGCCGTAAAATAAGCATGCTTTAATGTTCCGATTCGGGCTGGCGGCCCGACGTCCCCAATCGCAGGAGAATGGCATGGCTGGACACTTCCCCTTCGCCGGCAAGCGCGGCACGCGCTATGGTCTTGCGCCGCGCGGCACCATTACGGCCTTTTTCGAGAATCAGGGTTTCAACAACGAGCTGCAGGAGAAGTACTACAAATGGTGGTACGACTTCGCCAAGGACTTCGTGAGCAACGACCGTGATCTGTCGGCAACCATGGGCATACGCTTCCACAGTTATCCGATGGGCACCCATGCCCGCCACTCGTTCCATCTGAACGACAAGTTCTGGTCCGTCAGCATGGACGAGCTGGGCTCATTCATCAGCAACGTGATCCTGCCCAAGCTGGATGTCGACGCGATGCACAAACTGGAGCAGGACCACCAGGCCATGCTCGACTCCCTGCGCGAGGAGGCCCAGGGGAATCCGCGCGAGGCCCCACCGGATGTCGGCCTGTTCCGGCACGTCTGAGTCCACAGGCGGGCGCATGACGCCGCAGAGCCCGGGTACCCGGGTGCGGCTGACGCCGACTGCCCGGCGCGCATGAACGCCACCAAACGCCGCGCCATCTTCGAGCGCCTGCGCGAGATCGACCCCAACCCGACCACGGAGCTCGAGTACGCCACGCCCTTCGAGCTGCTGATAGCGGTCATCCTGTCGGCCCAGGCCACCGACGTCGGCGTGAACCGGGCCACCCGGCGTCTCTACCCCGTCGCAAACACGCCCGAGGCGATCCTGGAGCTGGGACTGGATGGCTTGAAGTCTCATATCCGCACCATCGGGCTCTTCAACAGCAAGGCGGCCAACATCATCAAGACCTGCGAGATCCTGCAGCGTGAACACGGCGGCGAGGTGCCACGCGCGCGCGCGGCGCTGGAGGCACTCCCCGGCGTCGGCCGCAAGACCGCGAATGTGGTTCTCAATACCGCCTTCGGGGAGGCCACCATTGCGGTGGACACCCATATCTTCCGGGTGGCCAACCGCACCGGCATCGCTCCCGGAAAGACGCCGCTGGAGGTGGAGCACAAGCTACTGCGCTTCACGCCGCCGGAGTTCCGCCGGGACGCCCATCACTGGCTGATCCTGCATGGGCGCTACACCTGCCGCGCGCGGCGCCCCCTCTGCCATCAGTGCGTGATCCACGATCTCTGCGAATACCGCGACAAGACCCCCGCCGCAGGCGCCGGCTGAGCGGGCGGCACCGGGAGAAGGCCCATGTTTGGCAACCGAGACGAGCTTCGCGAGCAGTTCCTGAAGGCCTGGCACAAGGCGCGCAGCGGCCAACCCCTGGAGCCGTTGGAGGCCGCGCTCGCCGAACTCATCCGCGAACACCCCGAGTACCACGATCTGCTGGCCAATCGGGAACAAGCGCTGAGCGCCGAATTTTCGCCCGAGGGGGGCCAAGGCAACCCCTTCCTGCATCTTGCGATGCACCTCAGCATCCGCGAACAGGCCGGCACCGACCGACCACCCGGCATCCGCGACATCCACCGGAACCTCAGTGCACGCCACGGCGCAATGGAGGCCGAACACCGGATGATCGAATGCCTGGGCCGTGCGCTGTGGGAGGCGCAGCGCGCCGGCAGGCAACCCGACGAGGCCGCCTACCTGGACTGCCTGCGCCGTCTCGGTGGCAGGTGATCAGCCGGAGAAGATCCCCTGCCACCAGCGGCGGCGGCTGCGTGTCTGGGGCATCGCGGCCTGCAAATCGACCGGCGGCTTGCGCGACAACACCCAGCCGGGGAGGATCCGGATCCCCGAGGAGCCGCAGCTGGAGCCGAGGTGATTGGGGTCGAAGATCTTGACCAGGTCAGGCTCATCCATGCGGTTGACGTACACCACACCGCAATAGTCGTGGTCGTGTTCCGCACGCAACAGCTTGTCGACCTCGGTGATGAACAGATCCAGCTGGCTGGCGCTGGCCGGCTGGTCGGGTGGCGTCTCCCCCACCGCGTACACATACCAGACACCATCCGCATCTCCCCGCAGCCGCTCCCAGAGGGCGTCGAGCTGATGCCAATGCAGGATCCCGGTGAAGCCTCGGTTGTACTCGGCCAGGAAGTCCTTACCGCTGCCGTTGTCGCCTTCCGTTGCCATAGAATGCACACCATTCCGTATCAAGAGCTGGATGATCGCCCATTTGCGGCGGAGCTGAGGCCTGTCCCCTGCGTGTACAGGAGGATCAGGCGCGCATGCGCCTGCGGGCTGGTCTCGACGCCCCGGCCCGGCCGCAGGTCGAATGCGGCCAGCCACTCGGCCAGGGCCTCGCTGTCGTCACGGTAGTCCCGGCTCAGCGCCAGGATCAAGCTGGTCGGCGACGGATTATGGACTGCGGGGTGGAAGCGCCGGGCCACCATGCCCGGCAGGGGCCGTTCCCGCGCCGCTCGCCAACCGTCGGCATCCGTGAAATCCGACCACGCGACCTCCAGCAATCCCGCGACCCTGTGGTCACCACCGGCCCCAGTGGCCACGGCCCAGTCATGCAGGCCCTGCGCAAGGTAGGCATAATCTGACAGATCGGCCTCGCCCGCCACCTCCCGCGGCAAATCCAGCAGCTGTGACAACTCCGCAGGCCTTGCCGCCAAGGCCTGGAGCCGACTGGCCAGTTCCTCGCCTGCCGCACGCTTCACGGGATCCTCGTGTAGTTCCGCAAATGCGGATAGCAGCAGCCCGTGCAGGCCGGTCAGCTGCTTCTCATCCCGCGGCAGCCCGCGCCCCTGCCGGTATTCCAGCAACAACCGCCGGCCGTGCCCGACCTGCTCGCGGGCCTCGTGCAGGGACAGACCGAAACGCCCCGCCAGGTCGTTGAGGGGCTCCCGGTGCCTGGGCAGAAAACCGGCGTCGAAGGTCGGCGCGCCCTCCAGCCCGAACCATGCCCGGACCAGATCCGGATGGGTATGCCCCTGCAGGGCTTCGTTCACCGCCTCCGGCGTCCAGAGATAAACGCCTCCCTCGCGACCCGCATCGTCCAGCGCCGACAATCCGGAGGCGAATGCCGCGGCGTCGTCGAGGGCCATGTCCCGCAACACGAAGGTCAGGGTCTCGCGCCCCACCTCGGACCAGTCCGGGCGGTCGAACTGGCGCCCCGCGCGCAGGTATACCTGCGCCAGCTGGGCCTGATCGTCCAGCATGATCTCGAAGTGCGGCCGGCCCCAGTCCGGTGTCTCGGAGTAGCGGAAGAATCCTCCGCCGATCACGTCCCGCAACCCCGCCCGCGCCATCTCATCCAGGGTCACCTCCAGAAATTCGTC
>JAWLFM010000002.1:0-36680 GCA_041685565.1 Thioalkalivibrio sp. | reverse complement strand
GGGATGTAGTCGCGGTTCAGGCGTTCCGCGATCCCCGCATCCCGGAAGCTCTCCTCCTGCATCACGTGGCACCAGTGGCAGGCGTAATAGCCGCTGGAGATCAGCAGCGGTCTGCCCTTGGCCTGTGCCTCTTCAAGCAGCGCGGGACTCCAGTCGCGCCATGCCACGGGATCGTCGGCGTGCAGCCGCAGGTAAGGGGAGATGCTTGCGGCCAGCGCAGAGCGCGCTTCGGCCGCCATCAGCGGCTGGCCCGGACTCACCCCGAGGAGCCCGGCCAGCACCAGGGCCCCCAGGGCGCCCCGGCCAGGCCACGGGTGAGCGGACGCGGTGTCCTTGACCGACATTGGCTGCTCCTTCACATGGTCCATGATGGATGGAGCCCCCAATGGGCTGAAAAATTCCCCGCGACCCTGCATTATCATCGCCGCCATCGATGATCCTTTGCGCCGCTGGACACCGGCGGGGAAGACCCGTGAAAACAACTTGGGTCCAGGCATGGCAATTGTGTACAAATGTTGTACAATCCCTGTATGCTCAATCCTACCGACAACGAGATCGCTCCCACGGATGGTCTGTTTCCGATCCGTCACGTTTGTGCGGAGACCGGCATCAATCCGGTCACGCTACGCGCCTGGGAACGACGTTACGGGCTGATCAGGCCGCGACGAACGCCCAAGGGCCACCGGCTGTACAGTTCGGAAGACATCGCTCACATCCGACGGATCCTGGCCCTGCTGGCCGAAGGCGTTGCGGTTTCCCAGGTCGGACGGTTACTGCAACACGCTGCGCCCCAGGCCGGCAAGAACGGACGGGACCCTGGGTCCCCGCGTGAGGCACGAACGCCGGACGACCAGAGGACGGTCGTTCCGGGGGGCCTGGCGCCGCATGTGGCCGATCCGCTGTCGGAGGCATTGCTGGAGGCCACGCGGGCGCTCAGCACCGAGCAGCTCGAGCGCACCTACGCCCGGCTCGTTGTGCGTCATGGATGGGAGGGCATCCACGAACGGGCCTTCCTGGAGACCTACAATGCGCTGCGTGAAGAGGCACGCCACGATCCGACCGCCGAGGCCCGTCTGGGGGTCTTCGCCTCCTGGGCGCTGGCCTCCCTGACGGAACAACTGCGCTCGGCGCTTTTGCTCTGCGACGGCGCACCGAGTCCCTGCGTGGTCCTGGGCACGGGCCATCGGCGCATCGGTGGCATGCTGGTGCTGCTGGCCAGCGCACGGCGGGGTCTTCGGCTCCTGCCGCTGCAGGACATCATCAGCGCACCCGCCCTGGAGGCCCTGACCGGACACCTGGGGTCTCCCGCGATCGTCATCCATATCCCGGCGCGCGTCGTCCACGATCACGACGTGGAACGCCTGCGTCGACTGCTGACTGAAGACGGAGTGCCCGCCTACCTTTCCGGCAACGGGGCCGCCGATCTGGCCGGGCTGACAACGCCGCGGCCACTGATCACACTGCCCACCCGTCCGCTGGAGGCGGCTGAGACACTCCGTCGGCAATTGCTGGATCCCCTGGCGCCCTGAGCGTCGGGAAGACGCGTCGATCCCGCGCAACCGTTCCGTCGCCCGGCCCAGCAGCCAGCAACCCTGACCCATGCACAGAGAAGAGAGGTACCGGCCGTGAGCCAGAACACGCTTGTCGTCACCGGCGCCACCGGAGGCGTGGGCCACGCCCTGTTGCGTGCAATCGAACCCACCGCCTACCGGGTCGCCCTCGTCAGCCGCGATCGCGACCGGCTCGATGCCGTCATGGCGGATCTGCCCGATGGCCTGGAGGCCTTCGCGATCGCGGCCGACGTGAGCCAATCGCAGAGGGCAGAGGCGGCCTTCGCCGAGGCGACCGAGCAATTGGGCGAGGCGCCCACCCATCTCGCGCACTGCGCGGGAACCACGCTGCTGGCGCCTCTGCATCGCACCACCGACGCGCAGTACCGGGACTGCCTGGCGGCGAACCTGGACAGCGCCTTCTTTACCCTGCGCGCATGGGTGCAGGGACGGGTGAAGGCCCGGGACTCCGCCGGCGCCGCGGTTCTGTTCAGTTCCGTCGTCTCGCTGATCGGCGTCTCCAACCACGAGGCGATCGCCGCCGCAAAGGGCGCGGTGGCCAGCCTCATTCCGGCGGCGGCGGCCACCTATGCCGGTCAGGGCATCCGCATCAACGGCATCGCCCCGGGCCTGACCCGCACCGGTGCCACCGAGCGCCTGTTCGCCGCCAAGGGCGCGGAGGCGCAGATCACTGCACAGTATCCCCTGGGCCGCTACGCCCAGGCTGAGGACCAGGCCCACGCCGCGGCCTGGCTCCTCTCGGACCAGGCCGGCTGGATCACCGGGCAGGTCCTGCCCGTCGACGGCGGCTTCACCACCGTGCGCCCCATGGTGCGCCTGCGCTGATGGCCGCGACCCTGGTCTGGCTGCGCCGCGATCTGCGTCTGGCCGACCAGCCGGCCCTGTATGCGGCCGCCCAGCGCGGTCTGCCGGTGATTCCGGTGTTCGTCCATGCGCCGGAGGAAGAGGCGCCGTGGCAGCCCGGTGCGGCCTCGAACTGGTGGCTGCACCACAGCCTGTCCCGGATGGCGGAGACCCTGGCGCAGCACGGCAGCCGTCTGATCCTGCGCCGCGGAACGAGCCTGGGGACCCTTCTGGACGTGGCGCGAGAAACCGGCGCCGACGCCGTCTTCTGGAATCGGCTCTACGAGCCCGCGGTGATCCGCCGCGATCAGGAGATCAAGAAGAACCTGCGCGAGGCCGGGCTGGTCGCGACCAGCTTCAATGCCGCCCTGCTGCACGAACCCTGGCGGATCGCCACCGGCAGCGGTGACCCCTACAAGGTCTTCTCGCCCTTCTGGAAGACCTGCCGCAAGGCCGGTATCGACTGCGCTCCCTGCCCTGCGCCCTCCGCCCTGCCTGCACCGGATGCAGGGGCCCGCACAGGCCGTGGCTGGCCACGATCGGAAGCCCTCGACCAGCTTGGTCTCCTGCCGCGGGTCCGCTGGGACCAGGGGCTGGCAGGGCGCTGGACCCCCGGAGAGGCGGGGGCCCTCGAACGCCTGCGGGGCTTCCTCGAGGATTCCATCCACGGCTATGGCAAGGGCCGTGAAATACCCGGGCGCGATGGCACCTCACGGCTGTCCCCGCATCTGCACTTCGGCGAGATCTCGCCCCGCCAGATCATATGGATCCTGCGCGAGGCAGGCCTTGACCTGGACTCCGGCGACACCGAGCACTTCGTACGCGAGCTCGGTTGGCGCGAGTTCGGGCATCACCTGATCTACCACTTCCCGCAGACGACCGAAGAGCCTCTGAATCCCCGCTTCCTGGGCTTTCCCTGGCGCGAATCGGAGCAGGACCTGCGGGCCTGGCAGCAGGGCCGTACCGGCATCCCGATCGCCGATGCCGGCATGCGCGAACTCTGGCAGACGGGGTGGATGCACAACCGGGTGCGGATGATCGTAGCCTCCCTGCTCACCAAGAACCTGCGTCTGCACTGGCTGCACGGGGCCCGCTGGTTCTGGGACACCCTGGTCGACGCGGATCTGGCCTCCAACACCCTCGGCTGGCAGTGGGTCGCCGGCAGCGGTGCCGACGCCGCACCCTACTTTCGCATCTTCAACCCGGTCCTTCAGGGCCAACGCTTCGACACCGACGGTGCCTATGTGCGCCGCTACGTGCCCGAACTCGAAGCCATCCCCGCTGCGCAGATACACACCCCCTGGCAAAGCGACCGCAAGAGTCGCGACTACCCCGACCCGCTCATCGACCTGAAGACAAGCCGCGCCGCCGCCCTGGACGCCTTCGCCACCCTCCACTGACCGGGGTCGGACCAAGCCAACCCCATGTTTTAAAACAAAAACATGCGAAAAAAGGGGGCCTAGAGAGCTTTAAACGGGCATTTTCGGCCCCGTTTTTGGCCCCCTAAGCATCCTGCCCGCCACATACGGCCGTGCCATCACGGTTCCGATTCGCTCAGCGAACAGATCCGCGGATTTCGCGTTAGGCATCCATTTTGGGGCCAAAAAACGGGCCTCTAAGGCGAAAACCGGGGGGATATTCCAACTCATTTTCTTCTTGATCAATGATTTACCTTGGTCCGACCCCCGAGGACCGTCAGGATGTCCTGCAGACGCCGTCGCGGCACCGCCGGCGCCAGCGCCAGCGGGCAAAGGCCGTGTAGACGCGGTCCATCACCCATAGAAGACCGGGGAAGACAGAGACGATGCGCGCCAGCCAGCGATAGCCAGGAAGCTCGCGCCAAAGGGCGACGAAGGCATGGGCGCCTGTGCGCAGGACCCCGGTGCCATCCTGGACGTGCAACCGCTCCATCGCCTGCTGCCAGGGGATCCCAGCGGTGGCGAGCGTGTCGGGGTCGGTGTGAATATCGCGCCAGTCTACGCGCTCGGCGCCTTTCAGGCGGCGGTAGTGGGCAATCTCCCGGCGACACATGGGACAGCCGCCGTCAAAGAATACGATCACCCGCTGGCCTTCGGCACGATCCGTCGCAACGTCGCCCGATCCGCTCTGCGCCATCGTGTCATCCCCTGTCTGTGCGTATCGGGTTGGTTCGATTCCGGCCCCCGGAGTTCAATGCTGGGCTCCGCCCTATGGAGATGGCGACCGGGCCGCGACTCCTGCGTGTCTAGTGGGCCCTTCAGCCGGAGTTGGCCGGCGCTGTGAGCATCCGCATGGAGGCCCGATTCCCAGGTTCCGTTCCAACACGCCTTTGCAAGGGCTCAATCGCCCAGAAACTCCCGCTGCCATCGCTCCCAGTCGTCACCGACGGTCACCGTGAGCAGCGCCCGATTGATGGGTTCGCGCCATTCACTCGTCTCGGTCAACGCAAAGCCATAGTCCTGCTCATCCAGGGTGAAGGGAAGCACCTGCAGCCGGCGCATGTCGGCGGCGCGGATCTGGTAGCGAAGCAAGGCCTCATCAGAGACCACGGCCTCGACATCCCCGCGTTCCAGGGCGCGCAGCGCCTCGGGCAGCGTGACATAGGGACTGAAGCTGAGGCGTTCGCCCTGGAGCCATTCGGCTGCCGTGGTGCCCGGCAGCGCCGCGACCTGGACCCGGCGCAGATCCGACGGGGCGTTCACTCGGGATTCCAGCTGGCCGACGGTCAGTGATGAAGCGATCAGCGCGGTAAAGGTCGACACCGTGACCAATGCCGCGAACATCCAGACCAGGCCGATCAGGCGGCCCAGGAATGTCACTGGCGCCTTGTCGCCGTAACCGACGGTGGTCATGGTCACCGCGGCCCACCAGAAGCCGGAACCGATGCCCCGCAGCGGCCGCTCGCTGAACTGACTCCGGTTGCGCCGGCGCTCGGCCAGCCACAGCAGCATCCCCCAAAAGGCCAGGACCCCCGAGAGCGCCAGCAGGACCATCATGAAGTCGCGGGAAAAGAAGACACGGACCACGGCCCACCAGCCGCTGTCGTGGCGCAGGTTGGCGGCCACCCCGAGTCCGGTGCGGAACCAGGAGTGCGTGAAATCCAGCCGCTTCTCGCGCTCGGCGGTAATGGTCAGGGCGCCCACCGCGACATCGAACGCGCCGGCCGCGGTCTCCTGCAGCAGATCCGTGATACCGCGCTCGTGGTAGACGAAATCCACCCCCATCTCCGCCGCCACCGCCTCCCACAATCGGATGGCCAGCCCGTCGTAGCCACCGTTTGCATCCGGGATCACGAAGGGTGGTGCCACGCGCACCCCCACCTGCAGGATCTCCGTTCCTTCCGCAGCCGATGCCTGAACGGGGGCCAGTGCCGTCGCAAACAGGAGGATAGTCACAAGGAGCGATCTGATCATGGTGCTTCCGCGCATTGATCTCAGGAACATCCTGCCGCTCGTGCCGACCCATGTCACGCGCCTTCGTGCTGCGGGCGTCCGTTTCCGGTGCCCAAATCCCTGCAGGAATTGCCCCACGCTGGCGATGTGATCGGCAAGCAGGGATCATGGCAGCGACCGTCCTGCCGCAGGAACCGCGAGATGACGCATCTGACCCGCAGCCTTCACGCCTTTGGAACCCCGGACTTCGAGGCGACACTGAAACAGGAACTGGCAGCGCTGGGTCCGGATGCCCTGGGGCTGCAGCAGGGCCTCACGGCGGGCAGTGTCAGCCTGGGCCGGGACATCGGGATCATGCTCCTGGGGGTCCGCGAGGAGCCCGGCAGGCTGGCGGTACATGCCGGAATCTTCTTCACCAGCGCACTCGGCGGCTGCGCATGTGCGGACGATCCCACACCCGAGGAGGAGAACAACGAATACTGCGAGTTGACGCTTGGCATCGACCGCAGGACGGGCGAGGTCCAGATCGCCCTCGTCCAGTGATGCCTGGATCGACCCGGAGGGATGGTGGAAGACCTCACCCGGCCTACAATCACACCGACCGATAGACGGAAGGAACGGAGCATGCCCTCCACGGCCCATCATTCCGAGGTGTTGGACTTCTGGTTCTCGGAACCGGTGCGGCCGCTGTGGTTCCGATCCACCCCGGAATTCGACGCACAGATCCGCGACCGGTTCCTGCATACCTGGCGCGACGCAACGGCGGGGCGGCTGGACCTCTGGTCGAAGACCCCCGAGGGGACGCTGGCGCTGGTGATCCTGCTCGACCAGTTCCCGCTGCACATGTTCCGCGGCAGGGCGGAGGCCTTCGCGAGTGAAGCCAGGGCGCGGGAGGTGGCGGACCACGCCATCCGGCAGCAGTGGGATCAGCAGATGGACGACACCCGCAAGGCCTTTCTCTACCTGCCATTCATGCACAGCGAAGCCCTGACGGACCAGGATCGCGCAGTGCAACTGTACCGGGAGGCGGGCATCGCCAGTAGCCTGCGCTGGGCCGAGCACCATCGCCGCATCATCCGTCGCTTCGGCCGTTTTCCACACCGTAATGCAGCACTCGGTCGGGAACCTACCGCCGACGAAGGCACATGGCTGGCATCGCGGGAGGCCTTCAGGGGATGACGTCCAGGAAACCGCTGCTGATCCTGAAGACCGGTCGCAAGATCCCTTCCCTGGATCCGATTCCCGGGGATTACGAGGACTGGATTGCCGCCGGGATGGGCTGGGAACGTGCAGCGGTTCGGGTGATCGATGCCGCCGCCGGCGGGCCCTATCCGGAACCCGCAGCAGTCGCGGGCATCGCGATCACCGGATCCGGCTCGATGGTCAGCGACCAGGCCCCCTGGATGCGCAAGGCCGCGGACTGGCTGGTCGGGGCGGTGCGGCAGGAGGTCCCGGTATTGGGCATCTGCTTCGGCCACCAGTTGCTGGCCCACGCCCTGGGCGGCCGCGTCGATGACAACCCGCGCGGCGTCGAAGTCGGCACTGTGGAGGTCCGCCTGACCGAGGCCGCTGCCCTCGACCCGTTGCTTTCAGTCCTGCCCGCGCGCTTGCCGGCGCAGTTGAGCCATCGCCAGTCGGTGCTTGAACTACCCCCGGAGGCGACCTTGCTGGGATCCAGCGCGATGGAACCGCACCAGGGTTTCGCCTTCGGGTCCTGCGCCTGGGGCGTGCAGTTCCACCCGGAATTCGATGAGCGGATCACGCCCTGCTTCGTGCAGCATTACCGCGAGATCCTGGCTGAGCGGGGCCGCTCCGTCGAGGCACTGTTGGCCGCGATCCGGCCCGCACCGGAGAGCCGGGGTCTGTTGCAGCGCTTCGGGGCATTGGTTCGCGAAGCCCAGTGAGGGCCATGCACTTAGAGGTCCCGGAAGAACTGCAGCACCAGGAGAGCCCCCAGGAACCAAAGCAACCCGCGCAACCAGCCGCGGTAGGCATCCGCGGAGACGTGATCACGCAGCCACATGCCGGAGCGAAGCCCGATCAGGGCCATTACACCGAGCGGCAACGACAGCAGCAGGAGTGCCGGCGTCAGCACGCCCAGGGCGCCGAAGGTGGCCGCCTGCGTGCTCTTGCCGAGCAGGAAGGCCAGGTTGATGGCCTGCACCATCACCAGCGGCGACACCCGCATCTCCAGAAAGTAGATCATCAACGCGGGTCCGCCCACGTTCACCGTCCCACCGAGCATGCCACCCAGGAACCCGGCACCGGCTCCGCTGGCACGGGAATGGCGCGCAATCCAGCTCCAGTCCAGCCGCTTCAGGCGATCGCCCAGCAGGTAGAGCACGATGACGGCCGCGAGGAGGAGGCGAAAGGGGTTGGGATCCATGGCCACCAGGATCAGGGTTCCGATCGCCGAGCCGACCAGCATCCACACCGCCACGGGCCAGAAGCGCCCCACGCTTTCACGCAGGTTGCCGCCACGAAGCATGCTCCACAGATTCACCGCGATGTTCGGGGCCAGGGTCAGCAGGATCGCGGTCTGCACGTCCGTCAACAGGGCCAGGACCGGCGTGGCCACCATCGGAAAACCCAGGCCAAAGGTGCCGTGGACGGCGCCGGCAAAGGCCACCACCAGCAGCGCAATCAGGATTTCGTTGAGTGTGTAGGCGTCCAAGGCGGGGGTTCAACCAGTATCGAGGTCACGGATGATACGGCCCGACATACCGGTCGGTCGCCGGTCCGGCCGGTGCGTGGTGCGGCCGGCCTGGCCTGCCTTGCCGGCAACCTGCCAGGTGATGCGCGCGGACTGCGCCCGGGGGGACCGCCTTGAAGCAGGCCCAACCAGCGGCCCGCACCGATGACCCGAGACAGGGATACGGTTGCGCCCGCATGAGGGACTGCTATCCTGCCTCAATGCGCGGCCTCGTCCCCCCCGATCCGGAAACCGGCGTCTCGACGCCCAATTTCGCCGTGGTCTACATGCCCGGCCGCACCCGCAAGCGTTTCCCCGCCGGGTGCGTGCAGATCGTGGAGGACCGCGAACAGGCCCTCGCGCAGTGCGATCCGGCAGGCAACCAGTTCGCCGCCCGGGTGCTCGGCCCCTCCAAGTCCTCCGAGGGCCAGTACCTGTACTATCTGCTGGAATGGCTGGATGCGGAAGGCGCGAAGCGCTGAGCCGACCGACCCTTCCCGGTTCTTCGCCCCCCACTGGACCGCTCATGCCCCGGCCCTCAGTGTGCGGCCTGCTCGCGGTTGCGGTAGGCGGCATAGCGGCTGAGCATGGCCTTCTCGAACTCCAGCAACGCAAAGACGGCGATGCCGACCCCAAGGATGATCCCGGCCTCCCGCAGCCCCATCGGGCGGCTGTCGAAGAAGAACTGCATGAACGGTGCGTAGGTGAAGATCAACTGCAGAGAAACGACCACCAGGACCGCGACCGCCACGGCCCGGGTACCGATGATGCCGGTCACGCTCAGGGTCCGGCTGCGCAGCGAGCGCACGCTGAACAGATAGAACACCTCCATCACCACCAGCGTGTTCACCGCGTGAGTGCGCGCCATCTCGATGCTGAAACCCTGGGCCATGGACCAGGTGTACATCCCGAAGATGCCGACCAGGAACAGGATGGACACGGATACGATGCGCCAGATCACGAAGGCGGAGAGGATCGGTTCGCCGGGGCTGCGTGGCGGGCGCTGCATGATGTCCTTCTCGGCGGGCTCGAAGGCCAGGGCCATCGCGAGCCCGACCGAGCTGACCATGTTCACCCACAGAACCTGGACGGGCGTAATCGGCAGGGCCAGCCCCAGCATGATCGCCGCGATGATCGACCCGGATTCGCCGCCGTTGATCGGCAGCAGGAAGGTGATGGCCTTCTTCAGGTTGTCGTAGACGGTACGGCCCTCGCGTACCGCATTAACGATCGAGGCGAAATTGTCGTCCGCCAGCACCATTTCGGCGGCCTCCTTCGAGGTCTCGGTGCCGTTCTGCCCCATCGCCACACCGACGTCGGCCTGTTTCAGCGCCGGGGCATCATTGACGCCGTCGCCGGTCATCGCGACCACATACCCATGGGACTGCAGGGCCTGCACCAGCCGCAGCTTGTGTTCCGGCGTGGTGCGCGCGAACAGATCCACCTCGACGACCTGCCTCTTCATCTCGGCGTCGTCCATGGCCTCGAGATCGCGACCGGTCAGGACCCTGTCGGCACGCTCCAGGCCGAGCTGTTTCCCGATGGCCTGCGCGGTACCGGCATGGTCGCCGGTAATCATCTTCACGGTGATGCCGGCCGACTGACAGTCGGCCACTGCCTTGATGGCCTCGTCGCGCGGCGGGTCGATCAGGCCGAACAGACCGAGCAGGACCAGATCCGTGCCGACGTCGTCAAAGCGCAGGTCGGCCTTGTCGCTCTCGGTGGCGCGATAGGCCACCGCCAGCACGCGCTCCCCCTGGGCGGCCCGGTCATCCACCCGCTGCAGCCACGGGTCCCGATCCAGCGCCATCTCCCCGTCGGCCGTGTGCACCGACTCACACATCTCGAGCAGGCGCTCCGGCGCACCCTTCACATAGATCCGACCATGACCCTCGTGGTCATGATTCAGCGTGGCCATGAACTGGTGGTCGGACTCGAAGGGGATCACATCGGTACGGGTCCACGACTGGTTCTCGAATGCCGGATCGATGCCGCTCTTGCGCCCTGCAGTCAGCAGGGCCCCTTCCATCGGATCCCCGTCCACCACCCATTCGCCGTCCTCTTCGCGCAGGGTGGCGTCATTGCACAGCACCATCGCGCGCAGGGCCTCCATCAGCAGCGGATCCTCGTCCGGCTCCACCTCCCTGCCGTCCCGCTCGAAGCCGCCGCGGGGGTCGTAGCCCACTCCGCTCAGGGCGTAATCGCGCTCGTACAGGGCAATGGAACGCACCATCATCTCGTTGCGGGTCAGCGTGCCGGTCTTGTCGGAACAGATGATTGATACCGAACCCAGGGTCTCCACTGCCGGCAGGCGTCGGATGATGGCATTGCGTCCCGCCATGCGCTGCACGCCGATGGCCAGGGTCACGGTCAGGATGGCGGGCAGACCCTCGGGGATCGCCGCAACCGCCAGGGCCACCGAGGCCATGAAGCTGTCCACGGCACCGAAGTCGCGCAGCACGAAGGCGAAGAAGAACACCAGCGTCGCGAAACCGATGATGGCCATGGTCAGCCACCGGGCGAAGACGTTCATGGCCTTGAGCAGCGGCGTGGTCAGGGTCTCCACCTCCGAGAGCATGGTACTGATGCGCCCGATCTGCGTGTCCGCACCGATCGCCACGACCACCCCGGTGCCGCGCCCGCTGGTCACGAGGGTGCCGGAATAGGCCATCGAGAAACGGTCCCCGAGATCGGCATCCTCGGCCACCGCCTCCACCCGCTTTTCCACCGGCACGGACTCGCCGGTCAGCGCGGCCTCCTGCACCTGCAGGCCTTTCGCGCGGACCAGACGCAGGTCTGCGGGAATCTTGTCGCCCGCCTCGAGCAGCACCCGATCGCCGGGCACCAGTTGCTCGGCGGGAATGGTCCTGCGTTCCCCGCCCCGGATCACCGAGGCGTTGGGCGAGAGCATGTCGCGGATCGCCTCCAGGGCCTTTTCCGCCTTGCCTTCCTGGATGAATCCGATGATGGAATTGAGCAGCACCACCGCGAGGATCACGCCGGTGTCGATCCAGTGCTGCAGCAGTGCAGTCACCGTGGCGGCACCGATGAGCACGTAGATCAGGAGGTTGTTGAACTGGGCCAGGAACCGGCGCAGGGGCCCGCGCGCCTCGGGTGCCGGCAGGCGGTTGGGTCCGTAACGCTGTCGACGTTCGGCGACCTCATCCTCTCTGAGGCCCTCCTCCCTGCTACCGATCCTCTGCTCGATCTCCTCCGGAGCGAGGCCATGCCAGGTCTCGGGTGCGCGATCCTGCGTCTTCGTGTCTTCCATCATGATCAACTCTCCGAAGCCGAAAAGATCTCAGCCCATCCTAACGCCGGAGGCGACTCCCCGGCCGTTCAGCTCGCCTCCGCACCACCATCGTCCATCGTGAAAATCATACGCTTCGGAACAAGGGATCGCGGCGCATCCACCCGCGGTGACCGGATTGCGACAAACTCCGGAGGATCGGCGGTGTCGGTGGTGATGTCGTGGATGGCCGGCAACCCGTGAAGGTTGCCCAGCGCCTTCCTACAGCGCCTCCGCGGCGGTGACGCGGCGGGCGGGTGGGCCCCTCACCGCAGCGGCGGGTATTCCGGCTGCGGGAAGTCGGGTGGCTGGTGACGCCGGCCTTCGTGCTGCCGTCGCTCGAGTTCCTCGATGCGCTGTTCCAGTTCCCGGATCCTCTGCTGTGCCCGCTCATCCATGCCTCGGGACCCCTCGTACCCGCGACGGGGGGGAGCAAAGGGCGGTTCATCGTAGCCCCAGCCCGGGGCACCGTAGCGCTGCTGGCCGGCCCCGTACTCCGACGGCAGGCCGGGCTGCCCATACGGCTGCTGACCATAAGGCGAATAACCGTAGGGCTGCTGCCCGAAGGGATCCTGACCATAGCGCTGCTGCGCAAAGGGATCCTGACCGTAGAGGTGCTGACCGTAGAGATCCTGGCCAAGGGGATCCTGGCCATAACGCTGCTGGCCGTAGGGTTCACCGTAGGAGGCGGAGGGCCCTTGGCGTCCATCGACAGGGTCGCGGTCCGTGCCGCCAAACCACCGGTCGGGATTCATCATATCGCCAAAACCCAGGGGTTGGGCGTGTCCCAGGCCTGCCAGCCCGAATGCCGCGACCACCGCCAAGGCGGTTTGCCTGAGAAGCCTGTTTCTCGTCATCGCCTTTCTCCATGGGTGGGCAATAAGCACGAAGGACGCCACCTCGCTTTCGATCATCGAACCACGTTCGGGGTTCCCCGGGGTCATCAGCCACAGGTTATCCGTTCTGGACGGCACAAGCGCCATTTGCGCCACCGGAATGCTAAAGGCGCCGTCAGGCCTGTGACAGGATACTAGAATACTCCAGACAGCCGGCCCGGTGGATGGCCCAGAGGTGTCCCAACCGGGAACCGCCCCACCAGCTTCGCGTCGATCAGCGTCGGATCAGGTCCAGGAATTCCTCGCGTGTGCGTGGATCCTCGCGAAAGGCCCCGAGCATGACGGATGTCGTCATCGACGAATTCTGCTTCTCGATGCCGCGCATGGTCATGCACATGTGCCTGGCCTCGACGACGACGCCCACACCCCGGGCCTGCGTGACCTTCATGATCGCCTCGGCGATCTGCCGGGTCATATTCTCCTGAATCTGCAGCCGGGCGGCGAACATGTCCACGATGCGCGCGATCTTGGACAGGCCGATCACCCTACCGTTGGGCAGATAGGCAACGTGCGCCTTGCCGATGACCGGCAGCACGTGATGCTCGCACAGGGAATACAGCTCGATGTCCTTGAGCAGCACCATCTCGTCGTTGTCGGATGCGAACAGGGCGTTGTTCACGATCTCTTCGAGATCCAGATGGTATCCACGGGTCAGGTACTTCAGTGCCTTGACCGCACGGGTCGGCGTATCGACGAGACCCTCACGCTGGACATCCTCGCCCAGACCGCTCAGCAGTTCTCGGTAGTGCGTGGCCATGGACTCCACACTGGCGAGAGGGGAGGCGGTTTCGCCAGCCTCGTCCTGGTTGATATTGACGTTGATCGAGCGGGTTACAGCGGTCATCACGACCTCCTCGGTTGGCGGCAGCTAGTCGGCATGGGCCGTCACTACGCAGTCAGGGCGGCAAAAATGCCAGATAGTAGGAAAAGTGTTCCACCCAGGGTCAAATACCCACGAAGCTGAATATAGCCGGGTGGCAGACGGAAGCGGCGAAGGCTGCCGCGATCGACCCATAACACCAGTGGAAACAGCAGCAGCAACACCGTCAGGCCGAAGGCCGTCGGCAACAGCAGGGCACCCCAGGCGGCGACCGCAGGGATCACGGCCCAGATCGGTGCAGGCTGCCCCAGGACCCGGTGGCCGCGATCGAGCAGAAACAGACCCCAGTGCACCGCACCGAGGAAGGAAAGGATGACCGCCCCGTAGACGCCCAGCGCCTGCAGCGAGAAGGCCTGCCAGTCCGTTGAACCAAACCAGGCGGCCACGCCGAAGAACACGAACGGGATGAGTCCAGCGTACCCGAGGCGATGCAAAAGGGGGGCAGGCGCGTTGCCGGGAATGGTGGCGGGCTGGATGGTGCCCTCCTGCCCGTGTGTCTGCAGGAACCCACGCAGTTCGGTCAAGCCACCGATGACGCCATCGCGACCGATGAACATCGGCAGCATAGCGAACCCCGACGCCTCCTGCAGGTCGTGGAACCGCGCCCGGTTCGCGGCCGACCCCATGCCCCACTCGATCCGCTGCCAGCGTCCCGGCAGCCGGTCCTCGAGCAATGCCTCGGCCTCGCGCAGGTCGGTGATGCCCGAGGTGATCGCCACCACTTCGTGGCGCTCCAGCGCCGCCGCGACGTCCTCGGGCCAGGCGGCCATCAAAGCGCCGCCTCGATCGCCTGCCGGATGCGCGGATCGTCCGGGCGCACACGGGTACCGAAGGAAGCGAGCACCTCGCCGTCTCGGCCGATCAGGTACTTGTGGAAGTTCCAGCTCGGAAATTCGCCCGCGGCATTACCCAGATAGTGATACAGCGTGCCCGGCTGTGCGCCACGGCGCGAGGCGTTGACCTTCTCATACATCGGGAACTGAACGCCGTAGGTCGAGCGGCAGAAATCGGCAATCTGCTCCTCTTCTGCATATTCCTGGTTCAGAAAGTCACCAGAGGGAAAGCCGAGGACCCGGAAGCCCCGGTCCTGCAGCTCGGCATCCAATGTCTCCAGGCCCTCGAACTGCCCCACGAAGCCGCACTTGCTGGCGGTGTTCACGACCAGAAGCACCTGGCCCTGGTGTTCCTCACACAGGCGCACGGGTTCAGACCCAGTGAGGGGACGCAACTCGAAATCGAGACTCTGCGGGCAGGACGCGGCTTGGGCGACGCCGGCGAAAAGCAGGGTAAGGGTCAGGGCCAGGGCGCGAACGATGGACACGGGCTTGCTCCTTTTGGCTGGGTATTTACAGGTATTGTACAATTCGTGTATAAATATTTCCAAGTGCACAGGGCGAGCAGGGATATCATGGAAAAACAACAGAGGATTGCCGTCATTGGCGGGGGCATTGCCGGCCTGTCTGCGGCCTGGTTGCTGCAACAGCGACACGAAGTGAGACTGTTCGAGGCCGAGACGGTTCTGGGAGGCCACGCACACACGGTCGAAATCCCCGACCCGCAGGGTCCGGTGCACATCGACACCGGGTTCGTCGTGTATAACGAACGCAACTATCCATTGCTCACCCAACTGTTCGCGGAGTTGCAGGTGCCTACGCAGGCGACGGACATGTCATTCTCCTATTCCCTGCAGCCGGGCGGCATCGAGTACGCCGGCACCGACCTGAACACGCTCTTCGCGCAACGCCGCAATCTCGTCCGCCCGCGGTTCTTGAAGATGGTCAGCGACATCACGCGCTTCAACCGGCTGGGCAAGCGTCTACTCGCGGAACAGCGGGTCGGCGCAACGACCCTCGGGGACTTCCTGGCGGAACACCGCTTCGGCCGCGGCTTCACCGAGGACTATCTGCTACCCATGGCCGCCGCCATCTGGTCCTGCCCGGCGGCAACGATGCGCGGCTTCCCGGCGCGGAGCTTTCTCGAATTCTTTCACAACCACGGCCTGCTCGACATCGAGGGGCGCCCGCAATGGCGCACTGTGGTCGGTGGCAGCCGCACCTACGTAGAACGCCTGGCGCAACGGCTGCACACCGGCAGCGTACGTCACGCAGGGGTGAAGGAAGTCCGGCAGGCCGGCGGCGGCTGGCGGGTGACCACAGCGGACGGCACGGATCTCTTCGACGCGGTGGTCTTCGCCTGCCATGCCGACGATGCCCTGGGCATGCTGGCCACCCCCACACCGGAGCAGGCCGATCTGCTGGGCGCCTGTCGCTTCCAGGCCAATCGCGCCCTGCTGCACACGGACACGCGTCTGATGCCCGAGTCCCGGCGGGTCTGGGCCTCCTGGAACTACCTGACCCGGCAGCAGGGCGTGGACGAACAGTGCGTCTCGGTCTCCTATTACATGAACAATCTGCACCGGCTCGAGCGGCGCAACGACTACATCATCAGCCTCAACCCCTGGCGCGAACCCCATCCCACCACCGTGCTGGGCGAATACCACTGGCGTCACCCGGTACTGGACACGGCGGCGCTACAGGCACAGGCGCGTCTTGGGGACATCCAGGGGCTGAACGGGGTCTACATCGCCGGCGCATGGACCGGATTTGGCTTCCACGAGGACGGGATCCGTTCGGCCGTGGCTGTCGCCCGGAAACTTGGTGTCTCGCCCCCCTGGGAGGACGCCGGCCCCGAACACAGCGAACCGCCCACCGCCGTGGTCGAGGTCTCCAGGGCCGCCTGATGAATGCCGCGCAGATCTACCCCTGCCAGGTGATGCACCAACGCCTGTTCCCGGTAAAGTACCTGTTCCGTTACCGGATCGTCAGTGCGCTGTTCGACATCGACCGGCTCGATGCGCTGGCGCGCGCCCATCGGTGGTTTTCCCTGGACCGGTTCAACCTCTTCAGCATGCACACCCGCGACCACGGGCGCCGGGACGGCAGCCCCTGGCGGCCCTGGGTCGAGGCCCGCCTGGCCGAACACGGCATACATCTGGACGGCGGCCGTATCCGCCTTCTGGCGATGCCCCGTATCCTCGGCTACGCCTTCAACCCGCTCAGCGTCTGGTACTGCGAACACAGCGACGGTAAACCGCGCGCCGTGCTGCTCGAGGTTCGCAACACCTTTGGCGAACACCACCACTACCTGTTGCACGAGGGCGGCGCACCACTCACCTGGCCGGTGCGGGCAAACAAGCCAAAGGGCTTCCATGTATCGCCGTTCATCGACATGACGCCGTTCTATGCCTTCCGGCTGGGCGAACCCGGTGAGCGCCTGCGCATCACCATCCAGGAATACCAGGACAACGAATTGATGCTGGTCGCAACCCAGTCCGGGCAGGCCCGGGAGTTCAGCGACCGCAACCTGCTCCGGACCTTCGCTGCCATGCCCTGGGCAACGGCAAGGATCATGGTCCTGATTCATTGGCAGGCACTGAAGATCTGGCTACGCGGTGGACGTTACCACCCCAAGCCCAAACCACCCGCACAGGAGGTCAGCTGATGTCAGCCGAACCCGGTTCCTTCGTCGCCATCGAGACCGCGGCAGGCCAGGGCGGCCCGTCCCTGGCGCTGCGCTGGCTCGCCCGTGCCCTCCGATCCATGGAGCGCGGCAGACTCACCCTGATCGACGCCGCCGGCAGCCGCGTCGTGCTGCGCGGCACCGGGGCCGGCGCCGAGGCCATCTGGCACTTCCGGCGTCCCTGGCGGGCCCTGCTCCGGCTCCTGCGCCGCGGGGAGATCGGGTTCGCGGAGGGTTACATCGCCGGCGACTGGAACACTCCGGACCTGCAGGCCCTACTGCAGTTCACCGCGGACAACGAGGCAGCGCTTGCCCGTCTGGCCGAGCGGCCGGCCTGGCAACGGCGGCTGGATCGTCTCCGGCACCGCCTGCGCCGCAACAGCCGGCGCGGAAGCCGCGCCAATATCCGCTTCCACTACGACCTGGGCAACGAGTTCTACCGGCAGTGGCTGGACTCGACCATGTCCTACTCCTCGGCCCTGTTCAGCAAGGGTGACGAGGCACTGGAGACCGCGCAGCAACGCAAATACCTGCGGCTACTGGAACGGCTGAACGCCAAGCCCGGCGCGCACATCCTCGAGATCGGCTGCGGCTGGGGCGGCTTCGCCGAGGCCGCCGCCCGCCAGGGCTACCGGGTCACCGGAATCACGCTGTCGCAGGAGCAGCTGGATTACGCGCGTGAACGGGTGGCCCGCGCCGGCCTGTCCGACCGGGTGGAACTGCGTCTGCAGGACTACCGCGACCTGAGCGGCCAATACGACCACATCGTATCCATCGAGATGTTCGAGGCCGTCGGCGAGGAGTGGTGGAGCACCTATTTCGACAAGTTGCGGGAATGCCTGCGCCCGGGCGGCCGCGCGGCCCTGCAGGTGATCACCATCGACGAGAAGGTCTTTCCACGTTACCGGGAAAGCGCGGACTTCATCCAGCTCTATGTCTTCCCCGGCGGCATGCTGCCGCCCGTACCCCGATTCAACGCGATCGCGGAGGCCTCCGGGCTGAAGCGGCTGGAGCAGGACTTCTTCGGCATGGACTATGCCCTGACCCTGCGGCGATGGTTCGAGGAGGTCCGGCGTTCCTCGGACATCATCCAGGCACTCGGCTACGGCGAATCCTTCCTGCGCATGTGGCGCTACTACCTGGCCTATTGCGAGATCGGCTTCCGGACCCGGCGGGTCGATCTGATGCAGGCCATCCTGGAGCGCCCCGGCTAACATGACCACCATCGCGCGCGGCCGGCTTTTTGCCTACGGCGCACCGGGGCTGCCAATGGCCATCCTGGGCCTGCCCCTGTTCGTGTTCCTGCCGACCTTCTACGCCGAATTCACCGGTATCGGCTTGGCCATGGTGGGCTTCATCCTGCTGGCCGCACGCCTGTTCGACGTCGTGACCGACCCGCTGGTGGGACACCTTTCAGACCGTATCCGCGGACCCTTCCGGCGGCGCGCACTGATCGTCCTTGGAACCCCGCTGCTACTCTTTTCGGTCGAGATGCTGTTCCGTCCCGCCGAGGGAGTAGGCGCAGCCTACCTGTTCCTCTTCAGCGCCCTCGTCTACCTCGGCTGGACCCTGTTCGCTCTGCCCTATTTCGCCTGGGGTGCGGAATTGTCGACGGACTATCACGAGCGCTCACGCATCAGCGCCTGGCGCGAGGGATTCGTGGTCGCCGGTACCGTCACCGCGGCATCGCTGCCCGCGGTACTGGGTCTGGAGAACGACGCCGGCGCCAGCCTGAGCGCGCTGGCGACGCTGTTCTGGTGGCTGTTGCCGCTGGCAGTGCTGGCGCTGCTGGTGGCCGTGCCCGAACGACCAGGGCGGCTCGCACCGGTGGCGTGGCGGCATGGACTGATCCTGCTTCGGCAGAACCGTCCGTTCCGGCGTCTGGTGCTGGCCTGGGTCCTCAATGGCACCGCCAATGCCATCCCCGCCACCCTGTTCCTGCTCTTCATCACGCATGTACTGGAGGCCCCGGAGCACGCCGGACCGCTCCTGCTGGTGTACTTCGGCGTCGGGATCGCGGCCCTGCCCGGTTGGCTCTTCCTGGCGCGGCGACTGGGCAAGCACCGTGTATGGACCCTCTCCATGCTGCTGGCCAGCGGCTTCTTCATCTGGGTCCCGTTGCTCGGGGCCGGTGATGTCGCCTGGTTCTACCTGATCACCGTGCTGACCGGCCTGAGCCTGGGGGTGGACCTGGCCCTGCCGGCCGCCATGCAGGCCGACGTGATCGACCAGGACACCGCCGACGGCGGCGGCGAGCGCGCGGGACTGTTCTTCGGGCTGTGGGGCATGGCCACCAAGCTTGCCCTCGCGCTCGCCGTGGGCATCACCTTCCCGCTGCTTGGAGCGGTGGGCTTCTCCACCGATGGTGGCAACGCCCCCGAGGCGCTGCTCGTCCTCGCACTGGCCTACGCGGGTCTTCCGGTCTTGTTCAAGCTGGCTGCAATGGGCCTGGTCTGGAGGTTTCCGCTCGACGAGCGGACCCAACGCAGCCTGCGCGAGCGGATCGATGCCCGCGCCGAAGATACCGGCATTTCTTCCGTCCATTCAGGAGGCACCTGATGATCCCCCCTTGCGCCCGCCATCCGACGCTATCACTCGCCATCGTAATCCTCTTTCTACTCCTCAGCCTACCGGCATCGGCGTCCGTGCGCGTCTCCGGGATCGAATTCGCGCCTGCGGTCGCCATCGGCGAGACCGAGATCCCGTTGCGCGGCGGCGGCCTCTTCCGTTACGCCGTGGTCTTCCGGGTCTACGCAGGTGTGCTCTACGCCCCAGCTGACGTCGCCGGCACCGACATCCTGGAGGCTGATGTACCCAAGCGACTGGAATTGCATTACCTGTTGGATATCAGCGCCGATGACTTCCGCAAGAGCGGCACCACCCTGATCGAGAAACAGCAGGGCCCGGAGGTCCTGACGGCCCTGGCCGAACGTCTGGAGCGATTCAACGCCGCCTATCAGGACATCCAGGAGGGAGACCGCTATGCCCTGGAATATCACCCCGACCACGGCACGCGGCTGCTGCTGAACGGGGAGGAACTGGTCCGGGTCCCGGGCCTGGATTTCGCCCAGGCCTATTTCGGCATCTGGCTCGACCCGCGGGAGCCCCTGTCATCAAGCTTTCGCAATGACCTGTTAGCCTGAACGGCAAGATCTGCACCAACCCGGCCCACCTTCGGTCAAGGGACCATGGGGTGAGCTTCGGCGTCCCTGGAGAGGCGATCGGGTGCTGAACCTGCCGCACGGGAAACCTGCAGATTCCGCCGGCACGCACTACACTCGTGGAAAGCCACCGGTGAGGAGGCATGCCGACGACCTGATGGGTCCCGACCTTATCGTGGCAGCGGCGTATCCCGCTGCCACCTGCCAAGGAAAGACAGGAATGAGCCGAATCCGGATACGCGAGGCCAGCTGGCCCGCCGACAGAAAGGCCCTCGAGGCCGTACGCTGTGATGTCTTCATCAAGGAACAGAACGTGCCGCGGCACCTCGAGTTCGATGGCATGGACGCCAGCGCCCTCCACTGGCTGGCATGCACCGAACTGGACGAGCCCGTGGGCACGCTGCGCCTCCTGCCCAGCGGCCAGATTGGACGCATGGCCGTGATCAAGATGTATCGGGGACAGGGCATCGGATCACGGCTGCTGCACCACGCCATTGCCGCGGCGGAGGCCCATGGCTGGAACGAGGTCTGGCTCAATGCCCAGTTCGCGCGCCGCGGCTTCTATGCGCCGCATGGATTCATCGTGATCAGTGACATCTTCGAGGACGCCGGTATCCCGCATCAGCGCATGCTCCGGCGCCTGAAGAAGAACATGCTCATGGCCGGCTGAAACCGACGGTAGGGGAGTGCCGGTGTCGGAAGAGCGGAGCGGCGACACGGTAGAGGACCAACTCGAGCGGGCCAGCGAACACGTCAACGCGCTGCTCGAATCCGCGCGCCGCAGAATCTGGGTGCATACCCGCAGCCGGCTGCTCACGGCCCTGCCCCGGGTTGAACTCGCGGCGGCCATGTCGCGGGTGGCGCGCCGCACCCGACATGCCGACCTGCGCTTGCTGATCGACGACGACGTCAGCCTGAAGAGCAGACATCCCCGGCTCACCCATACCGTGACCCGCCTCACTTCGGCGATCTCGGTGCGCTGCCTCACGCCCGCGCAGGATACCCCTTCGAGCCTGCTGCTGGTGGTGGACCGGACCGCCTGGCTCTATCTCGTGCAACATCAGGGTCGGGTGGGGGTGAAGGGGGAACGGCGCGATCCCGCAGGCAGCCGCTCCGCCGCAGACCGCTTCGCCGAGGCCTGGGCGATCAGTTCCGAGTCGCTGGAACTGCGCAAGCTGATGCTATAGCCGCAAAGTGGGCTACAATTCGCGCCCAATGACCGGGGACCATGGCGCGTACCTCACTCGACACGTCAGCCGGGCTGCCGATGCCTGCCCCCGGCCAGACGTCCGTCAATCACCTGATCAGCCAATGGCCCTCCCGTCCTCCTTGCTCGAAGCGGTGACGGGAAAACGAATCCTGGGGCGCACGGAGCGGCCAGCGGGTGCCTTTTGGGATCATCCAGTGCCGGTCGGTGATGTCCGGCCCATGCCTGGCGCGACGCCGCTGCAGTCGTCAACCGGGTCACGGGAAAGGCCCTGTCTTTGATAAGCACTTTGACTTGGGAGCACTTGACTCGGAGACTGAAGGGTAGTAGTCGGGTTGCGGAAGAATTGCTCGCCCCGTACATCCGCATCGGATCCCGCGGGCCCGACGACAAGAACGGGGCTTTCTGACGACCGGGAGCCGCCACCGTCAGCGAGGTAACCGGCACCGTAGTCTGCCGGAGGAGGATGCCACATGAAGATTTCTGTCAGGACGCCGCCGCCGCGCGGACCGTCAGGTGTGGCCAACTGGCTGATCCGACCAGGAAAGGGCTGGCATCACAAGGCCCGGGGCATGATGAAGAACCACATGTTTCTGCCGTTGGCGGTGATCAGCGTCGCCCTGCTGATCGCCTTGGGCATGAATGCCTGGATCATCTTCACCACCTGGTCGTCGATTCCCCATCTGGTGGTCCAGTCCTTCGTGCTGTGGATGGCTTTTCTGGCGACCTTGACCGTTCCTGTGGTCATCTATCACCATCTGGTCGCACCGCTGTTCCACCTGCGACACTGGGCCCAGCGCGTCCGCGGCGGCAACCTTGCCGCGCGGATTCCGGTTCCGGTGACCGGTGAATTCGCGGAACTGGCACGGGACGTCAATAGCCTCACCGAGCAACTGCAGCGCCTGACCCGAGAGATGCGCGATGAGGTCGGTATGCAGACGCGACGGCTGGAGGACAAGTCACACACCCTGGAGGTGCTGTACGACGTGGCCGCCAGCATCAACATGTCGCGCGATCTCGACGATCTCCTGACACGCTTCCTGCACAGCCTGAAGCGAACCCTGGGGGCACGCGCCGCCACCGCGCGGCTGCTGACCCCGGACGGCCAGATGCGATTGGTGGCCAACCTCGGCTTCGAAGCCAACAACACCCACTGTCGCGACACCCTACCCATCGGGCGTTGCGTCTGCGGCAAGGTGGTGGCCGGCAGCGAGATGCTGTGGAAGGCGAATGTGCATGAGTGCGGACGCATCTGCGGAGACGACAACGGCGACGAACCCGCGATGCTGGCGGTCCCTCTCCAGCATCAGGGACGTACCCTCGGTGTCTACAGCCTGTTTCTGGACGAGTGGCCGAACAACCTGAACGAGGACCTGGACAATCTGCTGACCAGCATCGGCCGTCATCTGGGCATGGCCATCGAAAAGGCCCGGCTGGATGAGGAGGCGCAGCGACTGACGATCATGGAGGAGCGCACCCATCTGGCGCACGAACTTCACGACTCCCTGGCACAGACCCTGGCCAGTCTCGGCTTCCGCGTGGGTGCGCTCGAGGAATCCCTCGACAGCAGCCGGCCGGGCGGCCTGCGCCGCGACGTGGACCTGATCAAGGAACACCTGGCGCGGGCCAATACCGAACTGCGGGAACTGATCAGCCAGTTCCGGGCGCCGGTGCACCGCGAGGGTCTCGTCACGGCGATTGAGAAGGCTGCCGAGGAATTCCGGGCCGAGACCGGCATCAGTATCTATCTGCAGCAGGAGTGGCAGGCACGCAAACTTCCCATCGAGATGGAAACCGAGGTGCTGCGCATCGTGCAGGAGGCCTTGTGCAACACCCGCAAGCATGCCAACGCCCAACATGTGCGGGTCTTGCTGCGCTCCGAGGGTCAGGGTGAGTTCATGGTGATGGTCGAGGACGACGGCTGCGGCATCGAAGGCACTGCCAGCGGTGGCCCCGGAGAACACATCGGCCTGAATGTGATGCAGGAGCGGGCCGCACGATTGGGTGGGGAGTTCCGCATTGAGACGGAGCCCGGCGAGGGTACATGCGTCACGCTCCACTTCCAGTACCCCAAGTCCGAGACGGTGGCATTCCCGCCCCGTCTGCAGGCCACACCATGACTCAGCGCGTCCTCCTGATCGACGATCACACGCTGTTCCGGGAAGGCCTGCAGGAACTGCTGAGCCGGCACGACATCGAGACGGTAGGCGCGGTCGGGGACGGCGAGACCGGGATCCGTCTGGCCCGCGAACTCCTGCCGGACGTCATCCTTCTCGACATGCGCATGCCGACGATGAACGGGCTCGAGGTCCTGCGGCGCCTGCGCCAGGGCGGGCTGCGAATGCCCATCGTGATGCTGACCACCAGCACCGAGGAAGGCGACCTCATCGAGTGCCTGCGCAACGGGGCCCAGGGCTACCTCCTGAAGGAGATGGAACCCGGGGATCTCGTCGACGCGCTGGAGGAGATCATCGAAGGCAAGACGGTGGTCGCCCCGCATCTGGCGCAGCTACTCGTGCGCGTGGTGCAGGGTCAACCGGAACCGGTACCTGATCAGCCCGGCCCCTTCGATGCGCTGACGCCACGCGAGGGGGAGATCCTGAGTCTGCTGGCCGAGGGTCAGAGCAACAAGGTGATCGCGCGCAATCTCGGCATCTCCGACGGCACCGTCAAACTGCACGTGAAGGCGATTCTGCGCAAGCTCGGGGTACACTCGAGGGTGGAGGCCGCGGTACTGGCGGTCCAGCACGGCCTGAGCAGCAGCCTTCCCCGCGCCGTGGAATCCTCCGGAGGCCATTCCTAGCCCCGGAACCGTCTCGCCATCGAGACCGCCCTGGTGGCCACGCTACCGGCATGGCCCAGCAAGGGATCCGCCCAGCAGTACCCAGCCGGCAGGCGCTCCGCAGGGCGGTTCGGCATGCTCCGATCAGTGCTTCCCGCGCCGGTCCGCTCGTGGCTGCGGCTTCAGCCGTAGTGCTTGTGCTGGGAACGGCGGCGCCCGGCCCGCTGGGTTACCACGCCGACGATCGCCTCCGGACCCGGAATCTCCAGGCGCCGGTGATCCTCCTGCAGCGCCACCAGATAATGCGCGCCACCCTCGATCAGCAATTGCCGGAACAGGTGCTCGCCATCCACCTGGGCGACCACGTAGCTGCCGCTCTGCACCACGCCGGACGGATCGACGATGATGATCACGCCGTGCTCGAATTCCGGCGCCATGCTGTCGCCGAGCACCTGCAGCGCGAAGGGCTCGCTGCTGGAGCAGCCGCCCATGCTGGGCATGTCGATACTCATGCCGGCTGCTGCTCCTCCGCGGCTGCCGCCGCCGGGGCGGCGTGACCGTGGCTGCTGAAGAGGCTGTGCGCCGTGTGGTCGGAACCGGGCCGGAACCACTTCAGGCGCTCGTGCAGTGCGACCACCTCACCGACGATGATCAGCGTCGGGGGCTGGACGTCATGTTCCTTCACCAGTTCCGGGAGGGTGTCCAGGGTCCCGACCAACACCCGCTGGTTCTGGGTCGTACCCTGTTCCACCAATGCCGCCGGCGTGGAAGGGGCACGTCCGTGCGCCTTCAACTCCCGGCAGATGATCGGCAGGCCCAGCAGCCCCATGTAGAACACGACCGTCTGCGCGGGCTGCGCGAGCATGTTCCAGTTCAGGTCAATGGTGCCGTTCTTCAGGTGCCCGGTCGCAAAGATCAGTGACTGGGCATAGTCGCGGTGGGTCAGCGGGATGCCGGCAAACGAGGCGCAGCCGGCAGCGGCCGTGACCCCGGGCACCACCTGGAACGGGATGCCCTCCTGCATCAGGGTATCGATCTCCTCGCCGCCGCGACCGAAGATGAAGGGGTCGCCGCCCTTCAGGCGCAGCACCCGGTTCCCCTCCTTTGCCAGCTTGACCAGCAGGCGGTTGATGTCCTCCTGCGGCAGCGCGTGGTCGTTGCGGCGCTTGCCCGCGTAGATCATCTCGGCATCGCGGCGCACCAGCTCCAGGATGCCGGGAGACACCAGGTTGTCGTACACCACCACGTCCGCCAACTGCATCAGCCGCAGCGCACGGAAGGTCAGCAGATCCGGGTCCCCGGGACCCGCGCCCACCAGAAAGACCTCGCCGCCACCATCGCGCCGGTCCAGACCCTCGTCCAGTGCCTCGTTCACGATCTTGCGGGCGGCATCGTCCCGGCCCGACAGCACCAGTTCGGTCACCGGCCCCTCGAGCAGTCGTTCCCAGAACCGGCGTCGGATCTCCGGGTTGGGCAGACGCGCCTTGGCGCGGTCCCGGAAGGCCTCGAGCATTGCCGCCAGGCGACCGTAGCTCGCCGGAAGGAAGCTCTCGATCCGCGAGCGCAGCAGACGCGCGAGCACCGGCGAGGCACCGCCAGTGGAGATCGCGACCTGCAGCGGCGAGCGATCGATCATCGACGGGGTGATGAAGGTACAGAGTTCGGGCCGGTCGACCACGTTCACGGGGACGAAGCTGGCGGTCGCAAGTTCGGAGATGTGCCGGTTCACGGCCTCGTCATCGGTGGAGGCGACCACGAGGACACGCCGGGCGATGTCACCTTCCTCGAAGGAGCGTTCCAGGTGTTCGATCTCGCCGGCATCACGCAATTGCACCAGCTCGGGGCAAAGCTCCGGGGCCACGACGGTGACCTGCGCCTTCGCCTTGCGCAGCAGGGTCACCTTGCGCATGGCCACATTCCCGCCGCCCACCACCAGGCAGGGACGATCCGTCAGCTTCATGAAGAGGGGATAGTAATCCATGATGTCAAATCCGTCGTCAGGGGGTTCGAACCGCGTCGAGCAGTTCCTTCAACTCGCCGTCCATGTCCAGCTCCACCAGATCGTCGAAGCCGCCGATGTGGCGGTCGCCGATGAAGACCTGGGGTACGGTGCGCTGCCCGGTCAGCCGGGCCATCTCGGCGAAGCCCTTGCGGGAGTCGTCGATACGGATGATGTCGAGCCGATCGCCCACCCCCCGGCGCTGCAACAGGGCCTCCGCCCGGTCGCAGAAGGGGCAGGTCTCGATACGGTACAGCCGCACCCGGGTCATCGTAGCCAGCACTCGCGCATCACTGGGCACGCTCAGCGATGCAGACTGTCGATCTCCGCGGGGTCGAAACCGGCGGAGATGTACCAGCGCCGGGCGGCCTCGAGGTCGCGTTCGACGCCGGAGCCCTGGGCGTACATCAGGGCCAGCGTGGTCTTGGATCCGGCGAGACCCTGCTCGGCCGCCTTTTCAAACCATTGCACGGCCTGGGCGGGCTCCTTGTCCACGCAGTCGCCCTCCAGGTACATGAAGCCGAGGCCATGCTGGGCCATGGCGGATCCCTGTGCGGCCGCTGCGCGCATCCACTTGACCGCCTCCTCGGGTTTCCGCACCACCCCCAGCCCGTTCTGGCACATGATGGCAACGCGGTATTGCGCGTCGGCATGACCGGCCTCGGCCAGGGGGTAGAGTGCCTGCATGGCTTGCGAGAAGTGCTTGGATTCGAAGGCCGCAATACCGCTCTCGAGGCTCATCAGGTCATCGTCAGAAAGTTGCATGGTCCATCCGGAAGGTCATGGGTTGACCAGGCCGCGTCCACGCAAGGGCCTCCGCGCGGGCTCGGGTCTGGGACCGTGCATGGTGCAGCAACGGGCCCGGTGCGTTAACCCTCTCGATAGGGATATACGGTACCCACGCCACGGGGCCTATACTTCAGCCCGTTTGGTGTGGGCCTGGACCCGTGCGCAGGCGCATGGCCCGCCGGTCCCAAAGGTGGCCGGCTTCACCCAGGATCGCGGAACGCGGGCAAATGGCGGCGTTCCCCTTACGACATTCAACGTTTGCATTGGAGGAGAGAGGCATGGACAAGAAGACCTTGTATGAAACATCGACCAAGATGGAAAGCGCCGGGGTCGACCCCGCCTACGTACTCGGCTGGCAGAGCGGCTTCCTGCATAACCCCAAGCTCGAAGAGCAACGGGTGACGGAAGCCTATGATGCCGGCTATAACGATGGCCTCGAAGGCAAGACCGACGGCTACAGCGCGTGGACCCAGCAGTAGGCCTTTAAGGTCCCGCGACCTCGCGAGTCGAACCGCCCTCCGGGGCGGTCTTTTTTTGTCCGGGCCATGGATGACCTGCGGGTTCCCGCATCGCGGCATGCGTCATTCTCGGCTGGGCGCCGCCCGGGCCCTATACTGTGTACCTTCACACTGCCGCAGAGGAAAAGGACATGGATGGCGGACCGCCCGGAAGAGAAGAGTCCCTCAACGTGCTCGGCCACCCACTGGCCGCCTGTTCGCAGGGCGAACCCCTGACCGGCTTCTATCGTGACGGCGACTGCAGCACCGGCCCCGACGATCTGGGCCGACACGTCGTCTGCGCCAGGGTCACGGCCGAGTTCCTCGATTTCTCCAAGGCCCGAGGCAACGACCTATCGACGCCGGTCCCGGAATTCGGCTTCCCCGGACTGAAGCCGGGCGACCGCTGGTGCCTGTGCGCGGCCCGCTGGAAGGAGGCGCTGCAGGCTGATGCCGCGCCGCGCGTGATCCTCACCGCCACGCACCAGAAGGCGCTGGAAATCGTCAGCCTGGCCGACCTGAAACGGTACGCGATCGACCTTTCCTGAGCGGCGCAGACGCGCTCCCCGGGCAGCGCCCGGAACGGACTCAGGGGCGCTCGATCAATCGATAGCCGCGGGTGCCGTCGGCGTGGTGCGTGACCAGGAGTTGCACCTCCGACCCCGCCTGAATCGCGCTCCTGCCGGTCCTCCAGAGCAGTCGGATCACACCATCCTGCGGTGTCTCGACGACGACGCGCAACCACGGGGCATCGTCGCTTTCGCGTTCCACCTGGACCACAGGGACGAAGATCACATCCGTATTCGACACCTCCGGCGCGAACCAGCGTCCGTACAGCAGCACCCCGAGCACCACCAGCATCCCCAGCGCTGCCAGGGCCGCCCGGGTATTGCGGATGGCGTGGGCCATGCTGTTCCAGAAACCCATGTCGGCACCTCCACTGCCAGACGCACGCGCCACGGGGTCCACCAACGACATCGGGACCGGCTCGTTCTCCTGGTCAGACCGCAGCGGGATTCAGGGCCGCTGTGAGGGCCCGCAGGCGGCGCCGCTGCATCTTGAGTCGGTATTCGAGTTCCTTCAGCGAGGTTCTCAGCTCGGTGCGCAGCCAGCGGTCGTTCATCGCCTCCTTGCCCGCGCGGACCTTGCGCGCCTGCACCTCCTGCCATTGGTTTACGGTCTCGCGAAAGCGCTGATATTCGCGCTCGATGGCTTCGCGCCAGCTCCCCTGGACCGCCCCCTCCTCCGCCAGCTTCACCAGCCGGAGCAGGTCCATTTGCAGTCGGGCACGCTGGATCTTGAATTCCGGGGTCCAGCGGCGGTCATAGACGAGGCCCGTCCATGCACAGAGGTTGATCAGCCATTTCGAGGGATCGTATTGCCACCAACGCACGCCGTTTCGGTAATCGGCCTGGAAGGCGTGGTGATAGTTGTGATAGCCCTCACCCCAGGTCAGCAGCGCGACCATGCCGTTGTCCACCGCCGTGTTCTGGTCGCTGTAGGGCCGCTTGCCCCACATGTGCGCGAGCGAATTGATGAAGAAGGTGAAGTGATGGCTGAGCACGAGTCGCAGCACGCCCGCGAGCAGCAGCATCCCGATGACATCGCCCAGGAGCAGACCCAGGACCAGCGGCAGACCCAGGTTGGTGGCCCAGACCAGCGTCCAGTAGTGCCGGTGCTGCCACATCACGATGCGATCCTTTTCGAGATCCTTGACCCGGGAATAGTCGGCCTGGGTGGTAGGCCACCCGCGCAGCATCCACCCCATGTGGGCATGCCAGAAGCCGCGCTTGATGGAATGGGGATCCCGCGACACGTCATCCACGTAGCGGTGATGCACGCGGTGTCGGGCCGCCCAGTTCAAGATGCTGTTCTGCAGCGCCATGGCACCGAAGATCGCCAGCACCAGACGCAGCGGCGCCCGCGCCTTGAAGGTGTGATGCGCCCACAGGCGGTGATAGCCGACGGTGATGCTCATGCCCCCCAGGACGAGAAAGGCGGCGAAAAAGAACCAGGCGGCGGCGCTGTAGCCTTGGGTCATGCCCCATAAGGGGACGAGGGTGATGGCGGCGAGGTTGGTCAACGCGAAGAAGATCGCATTGCCCCACTCGAGCGGAGGTTTGGGTTCAGACATGGTGATTCCTGTACGGGTTCCAACACGGCGCCAATGCGCATGCAACGACGCCATTGTGCACAACTATTCAGACCAGCGTAACAAGGAAAGATGCGACCAGCAGCCCTGATTTCTTCCTGGGGCCCACCCGTGGCCCGATACCGCTGCGGTTCCTGTCGAGTGCAGCGCGGGCGTCCGAAACCTCCCTGCGACAACCGGGGCGGGTCCTCCCCGACCCGCCCGGGAGGATCCGGTCATTGGCCGTCCGCAGGCCCCTGCCCGTCCGCCTTCTTGCGCGCCGCCTCGTCGCTCTCCTCCTTCATGTACTTGACCTTTTCCTTCACCAGTACCCCGGCAAGAAGGATCAGCGCGAGCAGGTTGGGCGCGGCCATCAGCCCGTTCAGGGTGTCGGAGATATCCCAGACCGTCGTCAGTCCGCCGATCGCACCGAGGAAAAGGAAGCCGATGAAGATCAGCCTGTAGGGGGTCACCACCTTCGGGCCGAAGGCATATTCCCAGCTCTTTTCCCCGTAGAAGTTCCAGGTGAGCATGGTGCTGTAGGAAAAGAGCACGATCGAGACCAGCACGATCCACCCGCCGAGGCCGGGCAGGCCGCTGGCGAACGCGCTGCTGGTCAGTTCGGCGCCCGTCTGGCCCGTCTGGATCACGCCGGTGACCAGGATCACCAGGGCGGTCATGGTGCAGACGACCAGGGTATCGATGAAGACCTCCCACATGCCCCAGAGTCCCTGCGCATAGGGCTTGTTCCTGGCCTGGGCGTGGACGATGGAGGCCGACCCCAGTCCCGCCTCGTTCGAGAAGATGCCGCGGGCGATGCCGTAACGAACGGCCATGGCCATGGTCGCCCCGGCAAAGCCTCCGACCGCGGACGAGGTGCTGAAGGCACCGGCGAAGATCTGGCCAAAGGCCGCCGGGATCTGATCGTAGAAGCTCACCAGGACGCCGATGGCGCCGATCAGGTAGATCAGGGCCATGGTCGGGACGATACGCGCCGCGGTGATGGCGATGCGCTTGATCCCGCCCAGGGTCACCATGCCCACCAGGATCATCACGACGATGCCGGTCACCCAGTTGGGGATGCCCATGCCGGTCTCGAGGGCGTGGGCCATGGTATTGGCCTGCACCATGTTGCCGATACCGAAGGCGGCCAGGCCCGCCAGGACCGCGTAGATCAGGGCCAGCCACTTCCAGCGCTTCCCGAGTCCGTGTTCGATGTAGTGGAAGACGCCACCGGAGACATTGCCTTCGCTATCCACCTGCCGGTACTTCACACCCAGCGTGGCCTCCGCGAGCTTGGTGGCCATACCCACCAGCGCGACCATCCACATCCAGAAGATGGCCCCGGGTCCGCCGAGCGCGATCGCGGTCGCGACCCCCGCGATGTTGCCCACCCCGATGGTCGCGGCCATGGCCGAGGTCACCGCCTGGAAGGGCGAGATCACGCCCTTCTCTTCCTTTCGCCGGCTGCGGAACAGCGTGGCAAAGGTGCGCCGCCAGGCGAAACGTAGATGGGTGAACTGGAAGAACCCGAGTCGAACGGTCAAGTAGAGACCGGTGCCCACCAGCAGGATCATGAAGGGCGGCCCCCAGACAATGCCGTTCAGCCAGTCGTTGAACACCAAGAATCCGTGGATCATGACTTTCCCCCTTGTCGATCCTGTGTGCGGGTTCCAGGCCGCCCGTTCGACTGGCGGCATCCCATTTCTGATGCACGATTTACGCTCTAAGCGCGCTGCGCGCAAGTACCGGGCGAGCGTGTACGGCGCCTGGGCGGATCAATCCGGACTCCCGGTGGCGCGACGTCCTCGAGTCCCGCAAGGTCTCCCGGGGACCGCGCCATCATTGCAAGCTGTCAGTCGCTCCGACAACATCGGTTGGTATCGATCGGTGGCGCTTGAATCCGCGAATAGAGGCGGTGTAGCATCAAAAGATGGGGATAGGCACAGATTGTGTGTTCTGATTGTCTATACCTTCCATCGGCTCCATCAGGTGCAGGGATCAGAGTGCGCATCCGGGCCTGTCCGCACCGGAGCCTGCCAACCAAGCACCACCGCCAACCGCTTCGAGGCACCCGTGTCATGGAAAAAAGCCGCTGGGGCTCCCCCCTCGAAGCCAATGAAGCCGCCGGTTCAAGGCTGGAGCTGTTGCTCTTCCAATTGGGAGAAAAGCAGGTCTATGGCATCAATGTGTTCAAGGTCAAGGAGGTCATCCCCTACCAGCCGCTGACGCGAATCTCGGGATCTCACCCCCTGGTCAAGGGCATTGCCACCCTCCGTGGTCAGACCATGCCCATCATTGACCTGTCTCTGGCCATCGGCGGTGCACCGATGGCGCAGCCGGAGAAGGGCTACATCATCATCACCGAGTACAACCGGTCGGTACATGGCTTTCTGATCCACCGTGTCGATCGCATTATGAATACCCAGTGGGACCAGGTTCAGCACTTGCCGGCGCAACTCGGCCGGAACGCCTACGTCGCCGCGATCACCATGATCAATGACGACCAGATCATCGAAATCCTGGATGTGGAGAAGGTCCTGGACCAGGTGGTGCACGCCAGCACGGAGGTGTCCAAGGATCTCACCGAACTCACCAATGGACAGGGGAAAAAGGTCCTGGCCGTCGATGATTCCCTGGTGGCGCGCACCCAGATTCGCAAGGCCATGGACCAGTTGGGAATGGAGTGCGTGCTGTTCAACGATGGGTTGCAGGCCAAGGAGGCCTTGCTGGAGATGCTAGAGGAAGGCATCGATGTCGGCGCGGTCTTCACCATGATCATCTGCGATATCGAGATGCCGCGCATGGATGGTTATCAGTTGACCCACTGGATCCGCCAGGAGCCGCGCCTGCGCAATCTCTATATCCTGCTGCATTCATCGATCAACGGCGCATTCAATGCGGAGATGGTGGAACGCACGGGCGCCAACCGTTTCCTGCAGAAGTATCATCCGGATGAACTCGCACATGCGGTCCTGGATCGCATCGGCCAGAGAGAGACAAAATGATCGCGGAACCCGAACGAAGGGATTTCATGCGGCTCGCCGTGGACACGGAGGCGAGCGTCCAGCGCTTGGATACGGACCTGAAACTGCGCGTGACAATGGTTGATCTGAGCGCGTCCGGCTTCGCATTCCTGACCGACCAGCCGTTCTCACCGGGTGAGGCCGTCGAGGTCATCATCACCAGCCCGAGCGGAAGCGTTGAACCCTTTCAGCGGCCCGGGACGGTCGTTCGAACCGCCACCAGTGAGGGCGAATACCTGGTCGGCGTGAAATTCCATTCCGGTTCCTGACGCTCACCAAGGTTCCGCAGGACATCCTCTCGTGCGCAGCGCGCCCCGCATCGCCGCCCGCTGCCGGCCCATTTCCAGACAGCGGCATCGCCTTCGCAACGACCCGCTCGCATCACAGGCGTTGCGCAGCATTCGCCCGGGCCCTGCATGACCTTGCCCGCCATCCGCATCTCGTCTACCGTGCCCCTGCCCTTGTCCTGAGGGTTCCGGATCGTCCATCCATCTACGACTCCTACGACCAGCGCCTGCCATGACCCACGAAACAGATCGGATCGAACAGTTGCTGCCACGTGGCGTAATGCTGAACGCCTACCCCGATAGTGTGGGGGGCAAACTGTCCGACCTCGTCGAGCTCTTGAAACGTCCTGAGTTCACGGACGCAATCTCGCTGCTGTACATCCTGCCGACCTTCTTCAACAGTGATCTCGACCGCGGCTTTTCCATCATCGATTACGGGCTCAACCAGGAACTGGTCCTGCCGCAGGATCTTGACGAGCTGGACCGGCTGGGGATCATGTTCAAGTTCGATCTGATCCTGAACCACCTTTCGGTCGCATCGCCCCAGTTCCGGGATCTCCTGGAGCATGGGGATGCCTCGGAATACAAGGACTTCTTCGTGGATTGGAATGCGTTCTGGAGTTGCTGCGGGCATCCAGGGGACGAGGGTTACGTGATTCCGCACGATGAACACCTGCAGAAACTCTTCCTGCGCAAGCCCGGGCTGCCGATCCTGAAGGTGGGCTTTCCGGATGGCTCCGAGCGGCCCTATTGGAATACCTTCTATCAACAGATCAGCTACCGGCCGGTGTCCGCCGAGGCACTGAGCGGTATCGGCGGCATCACACCAGAGACGGCAGCGCAGATCGCCACCAGGATCAACGCCGCCATCGAGACCCAGCCGGACATCGATCAGCTCTACCTGGATGGGCACGACTATCTGCGCGATGAGATCCACGCCATCCTGAAGGGTCACCGCTGCTATCTCGGGCAGATGGATCTTAATGCCCGTTCGGAAAAGGTCTGGGAGTTCTACGACCAGACCCTGCGGCAACTGCATGACTATGGCGCCAGGATCATCCGCCTGGATGCCTTCGCCTATCTGCACAAGGAACCCGGCCAGGCCAACTTCTTCAACAAGCCCGGAACCTGGGACTACCTGCGGCGTCTGCGGGACATGGCGGTCAAGCACGACCTGATCATCTTCCCGGAGGTGCACGCAGAGTACGGAAAGGGCCTGCATCGGGAGGTCGCGCACGAGGGCTACCCGATCTACGACTTCTTCCTTCCGGGTCTGGTGATTGACGCCCTGGACCGCGGCACCAATGGGCCGCTGCTGCGCTGGATCGATGAGATCACGACCCAGCGCCTCCAGACCATCAACATGCTCGGCTGCCATGACGGCATTCCCGTACTGGACCTGCGAGGCGCCGTAGTCGATGGCGTGTACCAGCCGGGGCTGCTCAGCGACTCCGAGATCGATGCGGTCATGGACCGCATCATCGCCCGCGGTGGCCGGGTCAAGAACCTGTACGGCCCCGACGGCAGGAAGATCGCGTACTACCAGGTCAATGCCACCTTTTTCAGCGCCCTCGGGGAGGATGATCGCAAGCTGCTGCTGGCGCGCGCCATCCAGTTGTTTATGCCCGGCATTCCGCAGATCTGGTACCTGGACCTGTTCGCCGGGCGCAACGATCATGCCGCTGCCGACCGCGGCGGCGCCGCGGGCCACAAGGAGATCAACCGCACCAACCTGAGCAACGAGGAGATCGCAGCACGTCTCGATTGGCCCGTAGTCCAGCAACAGCTGGCCATGATCCGGATGCGCAATACCTCGGCCGCCTTCAATGGCGAGTTGACGGTACACCCCGCCGAACCCAACCGCCTGCACCTGTCCTGGAACCATCAGGGCAGTACGGCCACGCTTCAGGCAGACCTGCGCAGCCTCGCCTTCACCATCAACACGCGCGCTGCGTCGGGCGCGGAAAACCTGATCTCGGAACAGCAGGGGCAAGGCTGAAGCCCTGATACCGCGCGTGGCGGCCCTGCCAAAGCAGGACCGACCCTGCCCTTGTGGGCCCATGCGGGAAGCTCGGCGCCTATGGAGCACAGCCAGACGGGCCGAAGCAACACCGGCAGCATCGTCCCGCGATGCCAGGGACCACGAGCATTGCCGCGGGAATCCAGCCGAGGATGGACATGCGCGGGAGTGGGCCATGAAGATCGCGCTTGAACGCTGCCGCTGCGACCGCGAAACTGGACCCTCGATCTGCTCGGTTACCACGACCCTTAACCAGGGTTGAGCGCCCTCCACCCCGACCTTCAGGACAGGAGCAATGTCATGGCAAGATCCGCTGTGGGTATCATCGGTACCGGCCATGTGGGCGTGGCCGCCGCCTACGCCATGTTCCAGCGGCAGCTTGCCAGCGAGATCATCCTGGTGGACAAGAATCGCCAGCTGGCGGAGGGCGAAGCCATGGACCTGATGCACGGCCAGCCCCTGGTGGGCCGGGTCGCCGTTCGCGCCGGGGACTACGAGGATCTCGGCCAGTGTCAGGTCATCGTGATCACCGCCGGCGTGAATCAGAAACCCGGAGAGTCGCGCCTGGACCTCCTGAACCGCAACGCGGCGGTCTTTCGGGAGATTGCCGCGGAACTTGACCGCTACGCCCCCGAGGCCATCCTCGTCATCGCAACCAACCCCGTCGACATCCTGACCTACGTGATGCAGCAGCTCAGCCAGCGCGCGCCCCGTCGGGTGATCGGCACGGGTACCATGCTCGACACCTCCCGCTTTCGCGCACTCCTCGGTGACAGCTACGAGGTCAACCCCCGCTCGGTGCACGCCTACATTCTCGGCGAGCATGGAGATTCCGAGGTCCCGATCTGGAGCAGCGCCATGATCGGCGGCCTTTCCATCATGCACCATGTCATCAATGGCCGCCGCTTCCAGCCCGAGCCCATGGATGCCCTGTTCCAGCGTGTGCGCAGCGCCGCCTTCGACATCATCTCCCGCAAGGGCTACACAAATACCGCAATCGGGCTGGTCATCGCCTATGTGGTCCGCGTGATCCTCGAAGACCAGCGAAGCGTCCTCCCCGTGTCCGTGAACCCCGAGGGCGATTACGGTCAGCATGACGTGTGCTTCAGCGTCCCGTGCGTCGTGGGCGCCCACGGCGTGGAATACCGCCTCGCTCCCGAGGCCAGCGAGGCCGAGCGGCAGGGGCTCGATTCTTCTGCCGAGATCCTGCGCCGAAGCCTGAAGGGAATGACCATTCTGCCCTAGTGGGCCGTCACACGCCCGTGGAAGGGCAGATGGGATGCGTAGTTCTACCCAGAAGGCATCAAGGTGGGATAAGTGCCTGTCAGCAGGTGCAAATGCCTGTCGCCCAACCTTATGCACAATGCAGCAATGCGCGGAAGAAAATTCGAGTTAATCCTCTTTTCTTCACGCCATTTATAAATCAACGAATCCATTTTGTTGTTTTTATTCAATAAATGTGGATTGAATATTTTTTGACCATCGGGACGCAACTGCTGTAGCGGCAGGCGTATCGGACCGCCCCTGCGATCCTTTCCACAGACTTGTCCACAGCTTCTGTGGATAAGCCTCCAGTTGCAATGAATCCCACCGTTCCCACTCGGGGCGTAAGAACCCCACTGCGAGCCCCCTACCCCTTGGCCGCAAGCTTGGCCCAGGTGTCACGCAGGGTGATGGTGCGATTGAAGACCAGTCGTTCGGGGGTGCTGTCCCTATGGTC
>JAWLFM010000047.1:0-17469 GCA_041685565.1 Thioalkalivibrio sp. | reverse complement strand
TCATCATCGGATTGCTTGCCCTGCTGATCTACAAGGCCTATCAGTCCCCACCGCCCTAGGGAAGCGCTGAACACAAGGCTTCGTCATTGCGAGCGAAGCGTGGCACTAACGCGCGTAGCGCGTTGAACAGCCGCAGGCTGGCCCGCAGGGCGAGCGCAGCGAGTAATCCAGACGGAGCTCGCCGGATCAGCAGCGTATGGATCGCCGCGTCGCTGCGCTCCTCGCGATGACGGCTTGATCAGCGTTTCCCTAGTGGGCCATGCATTGCCTTCATGGGCACCGGAATGTCCCCCATGGTCTGATCGTGACCCGGCAAGGGTCGTTGCTGCCCCTGAGGCACTTCTCGATCGAACTTCCCTGCGTTGGGGGAATCCCAAGCGCATCGCCTGCGCATGGAGCCAATGATGACATTTCGCACCTACATGCTTGGTCCTGCCCTCCTCTACGCCCTGTCGTTCCTGATCTTCCAGACGCCTGCTCTCGCCGCCGCCGCATGCCCGGGTCCTGGGGAATGGCGCGATAGCAGCGGGCAGCGGCTGTCTGCGGAGCGTCTGTTCGAAGACGCAGCCGCCGCGCAGGTGGTGCTGTTGGGCGAGAGGCACGACCGCATGGAGCATCATCGCTGGCAACTGCACACGCTTGCCGGGTTACACGCCCGGCGGCCAGACATGGTCATCGGGCTGGAGATGCTGCCCCGGGAGTCGCAACCGGCGCTGGACGCCTGGGTTGCCGGGGCGTTGGACGAACAGGGCTTTCTCCTCGAGAGCAACTGGTCCAGCGCCTGGGGCTTTAACGCGGACCTCTACCTCCCGATCCTGCACTTCGCGCGAATGCATCGGGTGCCTCTCATCGCGCTCAACCTGGATCGATCCCTGGTCTCCCGCCTGGGCGACGAGGGCTGGGATGCCGTCCCACCGGAGGAGCGCCATCACATCACGGCCCCCGCTCCCGCTACCGAGGCCTACCGTGAATCACTTCGCAAGGTATTTGCCGAGCATCCCTCCGCTCGTTACGAAGATGCCGACATCGACCGCTTCGTCGCCGGACAACAGGTCTGGGACCGCGCGCTGGCAGCGGGTCTTGCCGATGCCGCGGAAGAAGGTCGCCTGGCGGTAGGGCTGATGGGTGCGGGACACCTCGAATATGGGCACGGCGTGCCGCATCAGTTGCGCGACCTCGGCATCGTGGAGACCCGCGTGCTGCTGCCACGGGAGAGTGACGCCGACTGCACCGAACCGAAGGCCGGGCTCGCCGATGCCCTGTTCGGCATCACGAGCGGCGAACGGTTCGAACCGCCTCGACCGCTCCTGCTGGGCGTCCGGATCGATACGGACCCCGAAGGCGTGAGGATCGAGTCGGTGATGCCCGAGTCCGTGGCCGCCGCCGCGGGACTCGAGGCCGCGGACATCGTGACCAGCGCCGCCGGCCTCACAGTCCGGGTGCCGGGAGACCTGGTCACCGTCGTCCGCCGCCAGCAACCTGGACATGTCCTGCCCCTGACCATACTGCGCGACGGCGAGCAACGGGAGATCCTGGCCCGCTTCCCACCGAACCAGGAGTAAATGGCGCATGCGGGTGATCCCAATTCGATCGGTCCTGTTCACCATCTTCCTTGCCGCGACCGGGTGGCTGCCCACTTCAGGCCTCGCGGAGGTACCCGAATGGCACATGAGCCTGGATCTCGATCCCGCAGCTGGCGTGATCGAGGGCGAAATGACGCTCGATCTGCCCAAGGGGACCCATGAGTTCCACCTCCTCGATGCCCTGGAATTGCGGGAAACTCGAGCCGGAGACATCGAGTTGACCACCCTGCAGGTGGCTCCCGGGCGCTACCGTATCGAGCTACCGGTTGCTTCGGGAATCACGGTGTCCTGGGGCGGCACGCTCGCGGACGGTGACCCGATGCGCAGCCCGCTGTTCCTGACCGCCGCCGGTGGCTTCCTGCCCGAGGGGACCGATTGGTACCCACGTTTCCAGCAGGAGAGCTTCGCCCTGCGGCTGGAGGCACGGGTACCGAAGGGGCAGCGCCTGGTCGCGACCGGCTCGCTTCGCGGTGAATCGGAATCGGCGGATGGCCATTACAGTGCGATCCATGAACATCCCCGCACCGATGCCATCGTGGTCGCGACCGGACCTTGGGTGGAACGCGTGCTGGAGACGGACGGCGTGCGCGTGCGCACCCTGTTCCGGGACGACCTCGATGCGGCCCACGGGCAGAATTACCTCGAACACGCTGCCAAGTACCTGGGCATGTTCAGCGAACGGGCGGGGCCCTATCCCTATGACAGCTTCACCATCGCCGCCTCGCCCATGCCTGTGGGCTACGCCTTCCCCGGCTTCACCCTGCTCGGCGAGCGGGTCATTCCGCTGCCCTTCATCCCGCATACGTCCCTCGCGCACGAACTGATGCACAACTGGTGGGGTACCGGCGTACGCATCGACTACGCCTCCGGGAACTGGGCCGAGGGCCTGACCACCTATATGGCCGACTATTATCTCGACGCGTTGCGCGGCGAGGGTCCCAGCACCCGTCACCGCTGGCTCCTCGATCTTGCCTGGCTGCCGGAGGAGGCAGACCGCCCCCTGGAGAGCTTTATCGGTGGCAACCAGGGGGCCAACCGCATCGTCGGCTACAACCGAGGGGCAATGTTGTTTCACATGCTCCGCGAGCGCATCGGAGACGAGGCCTTCGACGCCGGCACTCGCAGGTTGAATGAGCGGTACCTGTTTGATGTGGCGGGCTGGAAGGATCTGGCAGGGGTCTTCAGCGACGTTGCCGGCCGGGACCTGGATCCCTTCTTCGACCCCTGGCTGCAGCGATCCGACCTGCCGGAGCTGTCTTTGCACTCGATAAAACAGGAGAAGAACGGCTCCGGTTGGATACTCGGGGCTGAACTCGAACAGGCACAGGCCGCCGCACCATGGCCCTTGCACGTGCCTGTCGTCGTCGAGACGGATGTGGGCCAGCAGCGCCATGTGGTCGAACTCGACACGCGCCGAACCCGCTTTGAGCTCGCGCTGGATGTGCCAGCCCGAGCCATCACGGCAGACCCCGACTTCGAGGTCCTGCGCCGGCTGCCGGACCCGCCGCCCATTCTACGAACGGTGAGCCTGAACCCGAATACCCGTCTCGTTGTCACCCAGGACGGTGTCGCCCCCTTCGCGCGGGCCATCCTGGAGCACCCCCCGGCAATGGCGGACGCATTCGATCCGCAACAGCCGCTGCTGGTGATCGGCAGCACCGAGGACGTGATTCGCTGGCTGGACGCCGCCGGCGCACCAAGGCCGCCTGAAGACCTTGCCCGCCGAGGCCATGCCCGCATGTGGACCCTCCCCGGCACGCGCACCGCCGTGATCAGCACCAGTGACGCCGACGGCCTCCGGAACATCGTCGGCGCCCTGCGCCATCACGGGCATCGCAGCTACTTGATTCAGGACGCCAACGGCCGCACCGTCGAGGTCGGGGTCTGGGAATCGGGAATCAACCCACTGCGCATCGAATTGAATTGAATACGAAGGCGCCCCTGCCAAGGCGGCAGCAAGCCCCCGCACGCCAAAGCCACTGCGTCCATCGTCGCCGGAGCCTGCTGCCGCTTTCCAACTTCGGCGGGCCCGACAACGCCGCCCGGACAATGAATCACTCGTGGACGATGCCGAAACCCTTGTCGTGAATCCGGGCACCCGCATCCACGCCGAACAGCACCTCTTCGGAACGGACCACGCCAGTGATGACCTGCGCCGCCAGCAACTCCCGCTGCGTGGGGTACCAGGCCTCCCCGTGCTCCGCCTGGAACAGCCGCGCCAGGAAGCTTGAACTGACGCCCTGGCTGTGGAAATACCGCAGATCACGCTGCTGCTCCAGCCACATGTTCGAGTAGGGCTCCAGTCCGCCAAAGGGGACGGCGTACTGGTGGAAACCCAGCCGGGCCTCGTCGGCCAGGTACCGGTTGCTGCCGGCGATGAACGCGGTCGCACAGGCGGAATGACAGCCCTCGAAGGAATAGGTGTTCAGGCCGCTTTCCTGAATCACGCGGCCCAGGCTGCGCCCCGAGGCGATCCACCCGCCCGAACTGTCCAGGATGATGCCCTGCACCTTCGGGCCCGAGGCGAGCACCCGGCGCAGATCCCGCGCAGCGCGGTACCCGAGATAGCCCTGGAAATGGACCAGGGACCCATCGCCGATTCGCTGCACCGAGTAGTTCGCGTATCGATCCGGTCCGATCGCGATAGCAACGACGTCTCGGTACACGGGCGCCCCCAGCACCAGCGTCACGAGCGTTCCGCCCAGGCTCACCACCATGACCATGCGCCCCGCGAGCGGCCACAGCCGGCGTTGCCGCTGAACGAGCCAGCGCCCGGCGGAGCGCCAGACCCCGACGATCTGCCAGGGGTAGATCAACCCGTAGACGAAGGCGACGTGCAGGAGCGCCACCCGTGCCATGAATCGCGGGTCGTCGTCCAGGGCCATCCCGACCAGCACCTGCTCGGCGACCGGCCGCAGGACCAGCAGCAACAGATTGAGCGCCACGAAGTTGACCCAGAAGGCGACCGGAAGACTGAGCTCGCCCCGCCAGTGCCGGCGGATGTAGTTCACGTCGCTCCACCGGTAGCGAGGCATCGAGGATGTCTTGTTGGGGCGCCTGCATTTGCTGCAGCAGGACCACCAGCCTCTATACTCGGCGTGCGCTTCATCATGCGGCGATCTTCCGTCAGGTTGTTGTAGGGTGCAATTGGCCCCGTGCTCATCGCCGTTGTGCCTGGTCCGCGTGCCCCCGCTTTGTCCCTCGACGGCAATCGGGGCCACCGGTCCGGCGCAAGAGGCAGGCATGCTTCCTGCTTGGGTTGTCCGGGCCTCAACAGACGAAGACCCGCGGCAACGAACAAGGCCACCGATGAAACGGCCCAGGCGCCCGCCAGGAGAGACTCCGATGAACTGGAAGACCACGTACCGCTCCTTCTACTACAGCGATGCTCCCGAGCCCGAAGACCTGGAACTGAAACCGGGGGAGACGGCGCTGCTCTGCGTCGACGTACAGAACTATGGCCTCGTACTGCACGACGACCCGGTCGAGCGGGCGCGCTGGGATGCCTTCCATCGGCGCATGCGGGGAACCGTCCTGCCCTCTTTGCGTGCACTGCAGGACGCCTTCCGGCGCAAGGGCATGGACGTCCTCCATGCCCGCATCGCCTGCCTGCTGGAAGACGGTCGCGATCGCTCGCTCAGTCAGAAGATGCCGGGCTGGAACGACCTCCTGATGCCGCTGGACTCCGAGGCCTCCCAGATTGCACCCGAGGTGGCCCCGGCCACAGGCGAGATCGTGGTGACCAAGACCACCGACAGCGCCCTCACAGGCACCAACCTTCGCCTGGTCTTGCACAACATGGGCATTCGCAACGTCGTGGTAACCGGTATTTACACCGACCAGTGCGTGTCGTCGACTGTACGCAGCCTGGCGGATGAAAGCTTCAAGGTGGTGCTGGTGGAAGACTGCTGCGCAGCCGGGACCGAGGCGCTGCACCGGCACGAACTCGAGGTCCTCAACATGATCTACTGCCACGTGCTGTCCAGCCGGGAACTCGGAGAGGCACTCGGACTGGTATTCTGAGGACAAATGGTGCAGTGCACTCAACAACACACTACACTGAACAGGCGCAGTGACTCCGCCGCCCATCGGCCCAGTACACGCAAGGAGCCCCAATGACTTCCAAGACCGTAACGCTCACCGACAACGCGACCGGCAAGGTCATCGAACTGCCCGTGCACCAGGGCAGCCACGGCCCGGACTGCATCGACATTCGCTCACTGTACAAGGAACTCGGGTACTTCACCTACGACCCCGGTTTCATGTCTACCGCCAGTTGCAGCAGCGCCCTGACCTTCATCGACGGAGACGAGGGAACCCTGCTCTACCGCGGCTATCCGATCGAGCAACTTGCCGAGCAGAGCACCTACCTGGAGGTCTGCTATCTGCTGCTGAACGGCGAACTGCCGTCATCGGACGAACTCCACGACTTCTCGCGGATCATCAAGGAACATTCGATGATGCACGAGGCCGTGCGCGGCTTCTACGACGGCTTCCGACACGACGCGCACCCCATGGCCATCATGGTCGGCGTGGTCGGCGCCCTGTCCGCCTTCTACCATGACTCGAGCGACGTGCATAACCCGGAACACCGCAAGATCGCGGCACACCGGCTGATCTCGAAGATGCCCACCATCGCCGCCTGGTCCTACAAATATGCCAACGGGCAGCCCTTCATGTACCCGAAGAACCGGCTGTCCTATACCGGCAACTTCCTTGCCATGATGTTCGGAGTCCCGACCAGTACCTACGAGCCCGATCCCATCTTCGTGCGCGCGCTGGATCTGATCCTGATCCTGCACGCCGACCACGAACAGAATGCCTCCACCTCGACGGTGCGCCTGTCCGGCAGCTCCGAGGCCAATCCCTTCGCGGCCATCTCCGCAGGTATCGCATCGCTCTGGGGCCCCCTCCATGGTGGCGCCAACGAGAAGGTGGTGATGATGCTGGAGGACATCGTGCACAGCGGCAAGACGGTCGAGGAATTCGTTGCACGGGCCAAGGACAAGGATGACCCATTCCGCCTGATGGGCTTCGGACACCGCGTCTACAAGAACTACGACCCGCGCGCCAAGATCATCCGCGAGATCACCCATAAGCTGCTGGGAGAGATGGGTGGCACCGAGCATGATCCCCTGTTCGAGGTTGCACTGAAGCTGGAGAAGATCGCCCTCGAGGATGAGTACTTCGTCGAACGCAAGCTCTATCCCAATGTCGACTTCTATTCCGGGATCATCCTGCGCGCCATGGGTATTCCGTTAAACATGTTCACCGTCATCTTCGCCCTGGCGCGTACGGTCGGATGGATCTCGCACTGGAACGAGATGATGCAGGATCCGGAGTCCCGGATCGGCCGTCCACGGCAGCTCTACACCGGTTCGAAGGCGCGGGACTACATCGCCATCGAAGACCGCTGAGCAACCCGGTGGGCCGAGCGGAAGGTTCGGTACCCGATGGCTTCGCCAGAAGCGCCGAACCTCCCGCATGGCCCCCTACGGCGGATGGGGTTCGCTTGCGTTGGCCTTGAGAGCCACGTAGATTAGTGAAAACTTATATGATTGGAGATCTACCATGCGCATTGATCAACTCGTTCTCGCCGGCGCCGGCGTCGTCGTCCTCGTCAGCGCACTTCTGGCCTGGCTGGTCAGCCCCGCCTGGCTGCTGCTGACCGCGTTCGTGGGTATCAACCTGGTTCAGTCCGCCTTCACCGGCTTCTGTCCGCTGGCCATCATCTTGAAGAAGATGGGCGTCAGCCCCGGCCAGGCCTTCAGCTAGAAGGTCGCACCAAGGTCGTCCGAGGGCCCGCCCGGCAACCTGCCCGGCGGGCCTTTTCCGTTCCTCCGGGATACGCATCCCCTCGCCGACCCGGCCCCCCTCCACGCGCCATCGCGGCCCGCGCCCAAGCCTCCGACGCCCATACGCCCAGGCCAACCGGCCTCATGGAGCAGGGAACCTGCTCACACCTTGCAGCACCTGGTCCGCAAGCCACGCCCGCACAGGCAACGACTGCCCCCGGCCCCCCAGAAAGGATCCGGTTGCATCCAAGCGCCCTTTTGCGTGACCCTCATTGATCCCCACCGCAACCGCCCGAGCTCGCCGTCGCCATGAACGATACCAAGCCTGAACTGCCATACCGCATCCATGCCCTGGAACTCGGGCCGATGGAAAACTTCATCTACGTGATCGAGGACATCGCCAGCGGCCGCGCCGCCGTGGTCGATCCCGCCTGGGAACCAGAGGAGATCCTCGCCCTCGCCGATCGGAAAGGCCTGCAAATCACCGACCTCCTCCTCACCCATAGCCACCACGATCACATCAACGGCATCGAACGGGTACTGGAGTCAGCGCCGACGGCACGCCTGCACCTCCTGAAACCGGAGGCGGACTTCTGGGGGCGCACCCTGGCCAAACCCGAACTGCACTACGGCGGCGACCGCCTGGACCTGGGCGACACCGAGATCCTGTTCCTGCACACGCCCGGCCACACCCCCGGCTCCGCCTGCTTCCATCTACCCTCAGGAGGCGACCTGATCACCGGAGATACGCTGTTCGTCTTCGGTTGTGGCCGCTGCGACCTCACCGGGGGTGATCCCGAACAGATGTTTCATACCCTGAAGGATCTTCGCACCCGTCTGCCCCGACATACCTGCATACACCCGGGACACAACTACTCGGTGAAACCCACCTCGACCCTGGAGGAAGAAGCCGAAGGGAACCCCTTCCTGCACTTTCACGACCTCGGCGACTTCGTGCACTACCGGATGCACGAACATGACCGCGTTCGCCACTCGCCTTACGGGCCGATGCCCGTCAGGTCGGGCAGATAAGCACGCGGCGCCGAAGGCGGCAAACCGCCGCATGGCCCACTGGTTCGCCGGACTTGCATCAGCGTGCACAGACCGAGATAATGCGCGCCTGCGGCAACGCGCCCGTAGCTCAGCTGGATAGAGTACCTGGCTACGAACCAGGTGGTCGGAGGTTCGAATCCTTCCGGGCGCGCCAGACATACGCATAAGGATCAGTGCCTTACGGTTACTGGTCCTTTTTTTCGTGGAGCCCACTGGCTCGGTGGGCCCGATACGTGGACAACCCCGGGTCCAGGGACAGGCACCCGTCCCCGCCCGTCGCCAGGCGTTTCCGTTGCTGCACCTGCTCGCCTATCGGCTTCTGCATGTGCTGCGCACCGATATGGGGGCCATCCCCCGCCGGGCCTGGAATACGACGCATGCGCCGCAGGCGTCCTCGCGAGCACAACGCACCTTCTGCAGTGTAGAGCCCCGGGCTGAAGGGCACCATCAGCGGCCCGGTTTCATGGCCTCGAAACCGGCCACGACATCCAGCAGCTCGCCGGTGATGGCGTTCTGCCGCACGCGGCGATAATGGGCTGTTTCGTCTTCCAGGCGCTCGTCGAGGTTACGCTCTGCCGACTGCATCGCGGCGAGACGGCTCGCGTGTTCGCTGGCCTGGGATTGGGCACAGGCGCGGAACAGCGCAATGAAGTAGTACTGCCGAATCAGCGCGGACAGCAATGCTTCGGTGTCCATGCTGTAGGTGGGCACCCGCTTCGATGGCCAGGGCTCCCTTTCGAGATGGCGGAAACGATGCGTATCGAGGGGCAGGATCTGCAGTGAAGTCGGTTCATAGCGTCCCCGGTCCGAGGGCGCGTTGTAGTAGAGATACACGCATTCGACGCCGTCCTCTGCCCGCCAGGCCTCGATCTTCTGCAACACCTCCTGCACGGTCGCGGTGATGCGGTCGGCCGAGCCCGGTACCCAGAAGGTCTCGTCCAGCGTGAGATCGTTCGCCTCCAGTTGCATGGCCACACGCGCGCCGACCGCGATGAAATGGCGTCGGCGCTCCTCCCCGGCGTCCTGGGCGAGGCGAGCCAGCAGGTGCTCGGTTACGTCCTCGTTGAACCGTCCACACAGGCCGTGATCGCTGCCGAACACCACGGCACCGTAATGCCCCTGCGCCGTTTCGGTCTCGTGGCGCCGGACATCGCCGGCGCGCAGCACCACCCGCAGGCCGAGCTCGATGGTGTGAAAATATTCGGCCAGCGATTCCACGGCCCGTTCGTACTGACGGATGCTCACGGCCGACAGGGCCTTCATGGTCTTCACGATGGACTGCAGGTCCTCAAGACTCTCGATCTGCCGGCTGAGCTGATCAGGACTCTCCATTCTCAGCCTCCGCCCGCCACTGGTCGAGCGCCTCGCGTGCGGCGTCGCGAATCTTGTCCCAGTGCTTGTCCTCCAGCACCTCTCCCGCGGCGATGCGTTCCATGAGCTCCGGCAGGGCATCGCATACGGACTCCCGAATGCGCTGCTCGGCCCGGCCGATTTGCTCCTCGGTGACAGCATCGAACAGGCCCTCGTTGACCGCATGCAGAACCACGATTTGCGCCGGTACCGACAGCGTCTGATGCTGCGGCTGCTTGAGGATTTGCCGCACGCGGCGCCCGCGCTCGATGGTCTTGCGGGTCTCCTCGTCGAGGCGGCTGGCAAAGCGCGAGAAGGTCTCCAATTCCTCGAACTGCGAATAGGAGAGGCGCAGGTCACCGGCCACCGCGCGATAGGCCGGGAGCTGGGTCTTGCCGCCCACGCGGGACACCGACTTGCCCACGTCGATGGCCGGCATCAGCCCCTTGCGGAACAGTTTCGGGGAGAGATAGATCTGCCCGTCGGTGATCGAGACGAGGTTCGTCGGAATGTAGGCCGAGATGTCCTGGGCCTGGGTCTCGATGATGGGCAGCGCCGTGAGCGAACCGCCGCCGGCCTCCTCACGCAGGTGCGTGGCGCGCTCCAGCAGCCGCGAGTGGATGTAGAAGATATCACCGGGATAGGCCTCGCGCCCGGGCGGGCGACGGAGCAACAGTGACAGTTCGCGGTAGGCGCGGGCATGGCGCGTCAGGTCGTCCAGCACCAGCAGGACGTCGCGGCCCTGGTGCATGAAATATTCACCCAATGCCATGGCGGCGTAGGGACAGACGTACTGCAGGCCCGGCGGGTCCTCGCCCGAGGCCACCATGACCACGCTGTAGTCCAGCGCATCATGTTCGCGCAGCGAGTCGACCACGCGCGCCACGGCAGTACCGCGCTGGCCAATGGCGCAATAGATACAGATCACATCCCCTTCCTTCTGATGGAGGATGGTGTCTAAGGCCACGGTGGTCTTGCCAGTCTGGCGATCCCCGACGATCAGTTCGCGCTGGCCGCGGCCGATCGGGATGAGGGCGTCGACCGCCTTGAGTCCGGTTTGCAGCGGGACCTTCACCGGCGCGCGGTCCATGATGGCCGGCGCATCCTGTTCCACCGCACGGCGCTGCCCGGTCCGCACCGGTGGGCCGTCGTCGAGCACGCGGCCAGCGGGATCGATCACCCGCCCAAGCAGCTCCTCTCCCACGGGCGTGTCCACCAGGCGTCCGGTAGCGACCACCTCGTCGCCGGCCGCCAGGTGCTCGCTGTCGTCGAGCAGAATGACGCCAATCGCATCTTCTTCGAGATTGAAGGCGATGCCGAGCACATCGCCCGGAAAACGCAAGAGCTCCTCGTGGGTGACGTGCGGCAGGCCGGCCACGTGCGCGATGCCCTGCATGACCTCGGTAATCACCCCGACCTCGCGCGCTCGCAGGGACGGGCGCGCCTGTTCCAGGGCCTCGTCGATGACCTGGGTGGCGTCGTCGAGCAGTTCCTTCAACATGGGCTAGTCGGCTGTCTCGTTGCGTAGCTGCAGCGTTTCCTGGATGCGCTCGTCGAGGGCATCCAGATATTCCCCCACGGACCAGCTGATCTTGCGTCCGCCGGCACGCAGGGCAATGCCGCATTGCAATTCGCCGGACTGCGTGAATTCGATGTTGCGCTTCCTGCCAAGAGTTTCTTGCAGGGTCTCACCCAACCGCCGTCGGTTGTCGTCGTCGAGCTCAAAGGCCGTGAGTACCTCGATGCGGTCGTCTGCATCCCGCAGTGCCTCCCGCGTGTCCTCGTCCATGTGCTGCAGGCGTTTATTGAACACACGCACGATCTCGTGTTCGAGGTCGCGTCCGGCCAGGTCGTCGAGAATACGGCGTACCATGCGCGTGACTTCCCGAAACGCCAGTTTGCGCACGCCATCGAGAAATTCGGTCTTTTCGCGTTCGACCTCGTCGCGCCACTCCTGCTTCATGGCCTCGATCTCGTCGCGCGCCTCTTCTACCCGCTGCTTGCGCTCCTGTTCGGCCTGTTCGCGAGCCTCTTCGAGACGCCGTTCGCGCTCTTCTTCCAGGGCCTCGCGCTTCTCGCGGTATTCCTGCGCGCGGGCATCGGCCTCGTCTTCCCGCTGGGACGCGTCTTCCAGGCGCTTCGTGATGCGTTCCTCGCGTTTGTCCATCGCCCGGATGATCGGTCCGTAGAGAAAGCGCTTGAGCAGGTAGACGAGGATCAGGAAGTTGACGACCTGAGCGACAACCGTGATCCAGTCGATATCCATGCCTAGCCGCCGGCCACCGGTGCGACCGCATCCCAGAACGGGTTGGCGAAGATGAGAATCATGGCCACCACGAAGCAGTAGATGGCCGTGGATTCGATCATCGCCAGACCCACGAACAGGGTCCGGGTAATGGTGCCGGATTCGTCCGGCTGCTGGGCAATGGCGCTCATGGCCTGAGCGACGGCCCGGCCCTCGCCGAGTGCCGGGCCCACCGAGCCGATGGCGATGGTCAGCCCGGCGGTCACGACGGACATCATACCGATGAGTGCATAGGTCTCCATGGCGACTCCTGTCTAGCGCTTCAATGAGTAAGGGTTAGTCGGACGAACGGTCTTCATCGGTCTCCTCGGCCGCTTCGGCGTTCTCGGTCTGCCGGCGTGCCGAGGTCGCAGATGCGATGTACACCATGGCGAGCACGGCGAAGATGTAGGCCTGGATGACGCCGGTGATGAGTCCCAGCAATTGCATCACCACTGGGAAGAAAAACGGTGTGAGGCTCAGCAGGATGCCGACGATGACCGTGCCACTCATGATGTTGCCATACAGGCGTACGGCCAGCGCAACGGTGCGCGAGATCTCACCGATGAGATTGAATGGCAGCATCAAGGGTGTCGGGCGTATGTAATGGCGGAGGTATTCCAGTGGGCCCTCGCGGGCGATCCCGTAGAGGGGCACGGCGACGAACACGCACAGGGCCAGTGCCGTCGTGGTCGACAGCGAACCGGTGGGCGGCGAGAAGCCTGGCACCATGTTCAGCAGGTTCGAGATGATGATGAACAGAAACAAGGTGCCGATGAAGGGCAGGTAGCGACCGGCCCGCTGATGTGACACGTCCTCGATCTGGTCGCGAATGCCGGTGACCACCACCTCCAGCAGGTTCTGCCAGCGCGAAAGTTCCGTACCGGTGGACAGCCGCCGTGTGATCAGCCACGAACCGATGGTGAGCAGCGCCATGACCACCCAGGTGAATACCAGGGTGGCATTGAGCTGAAACGGCCCGTACTGCCAGTAGACGACGTTGTCGGGGCTGATGGTCATGAACCTAGCCGTCCGCCTCTTCCGGTCGCTGAGGTGTGGCCGAAGGTATGGACAGCCAGCGGGTCAGCAGGATGCGCGCGAGGATGATGCCGGCCACGGCCGCGAGCAAGCGCTCCCAGTGGCCGCTGGCGGTAACGAAATAAAGCCCGGTGAACAGCATGCCGAGGCGCAGTACGGCGCTTGCCAGCAACAGCAGTGCCGGGTGACGTGCCTGCGGCACGTGATGAATGGTGACCCACAGGGCGTAGAAGTACCCGGCGCCCAGCACCAGGCCGAGCAGGACGGACACCAGCAACTGCGATGTCAGGAGAAGTGGGTCGTCCATTATTTGTCCTCACTCTCCTGTTTGATCCAGTACCAGGCATTGAGACAGCCGACGGCCACGCCGATGATGAGAAAGGTGATCGTCCATGAGGCCTGCCCGGGATAATGCTCGTCCAGCCAGAGCCCGAGCGCGATGCCGGCCACGCTGGGTATCGCCACCGACCAGCCCACCAGCCCGAACATGCCCAACCAGAACCAGGCATCGCGTTCCTTGCCTCGGCGTGCCCGGAGCTTGCGCATCGCCTTTTTGCCAACGGTTTCGCCCATACGGTTCTCGGCGGACTTGTTGTCGCCTTTGTCAGCGCGACTCATGGGTTTGCTCCAGTCGCTGGAAACGCCGCAGGGTTCCGGCCTCGAGGCGGGCGAGCGCACTCCGGGTCAGGCGCTCGTGTTCATCGAGTGACTTGAAATGCGCTTCCACCGTTTCGCGCAATGCATCGAGACTGGTGCCGCGTACGGCATTCAGGACCGAGACGCGGACCCGGTCGCCCGCCTTGACCAGGATGCCCGTATCATTGGCGAGCAGGCGTTCCTTACCCTGCGTCGTCTCGTAGAGCAGAATGCCGGGTACCAGTGCGGCGACGAAATCGATGTGTCGCGGCAGCAGGCAGAACGCGCCGTTCGCGGCCTCCGCGATCACCTTGGTCGCAGGCTCATCCACCAGTATCTCGGTTGGCAGAAGCACCTGTAGTTGCATGCGACCCTCACTCACTCGGTGAACTCCTTCGCCGCTTGCCGGTTTTCGCGGTTCCCGTTATCTTCGCCTTGCTGGCGATTCTTCTCTTTACCGCCTGCAACGCGTTCGTCTTCTGCCTTTTCTTCCGGTCCCTCTTGTTCGTCGTCAGCCGCCTTCGCCTTTTCTTCCTCATCCTCTTTGGCATCGCGCTCGCGTTTTTTCCGCGCCTCGTCCACGCCTCCGATCATATAGAGCGCACGTTCGCCGAACTCCGCGAACTCGCCATCGAGGATGCGTTCACAACCGCTGATGGTGTCCTCCAGATCCACACGACGCCCCTCGACGCCAGTGAACTGTTCGGTCGTGAAGAAGGGCTGGGTAAGGAAGCGCTCCAGGCGGCGCGCCTTGTTGACGGTTTCTCGATCGCGCTGCGAGAGTTCCTCCATGCCGAGCATCGAGATAATGTCCTTGAGATCATCGTACTCGGCAAGGGTGTTGCGCACGGCCTGGGCAACGTCGTAATGATGTTCGCCCACCACACCGGGGGTGAGCATCTTCGAATCCGACTGCAGCGGGTCGATCGCCGGATAAAGGCCCTGGCTGGCGCGCTTGCGCGACAGCACGATGGAGGCGGAGAGGTGTGAGAAGGTGTGGGTGGCGGAAGGGTCGGTCATGTCGTCGGCCGGGACGTAGACGGCCTGTACCGAGGTGATGGCGCCGTTGTGCGAACTGCAGATGCGCTCCTCAAGCTCAGCCAGCTCGGTGCCCAGCGTGGGCTGGTAGCCCACGCGCGAGGGGATGCGGCCCATCAGGCCCGACACCTCCATGCCTGACTGCACGAAGCGAAAGATGTTATCGATGAGTAGCAGCACATCGCGGTGCATGGCGTCGCGAAAGTGTTCCGCGATCGTCAGGGCGGCATGCCCGACCCGAAAACGCGCGCCCGGCGGCTCGTTCATCTGGGCGAAGATGAGCACGGTGTTATCGAGCACCTCGGCCTCCTGCATCTCGCGGTACAGTTCCTCCGCCTCGCGGCTGCGTTCGCCGATGCCGCAGAACAGGCTGATGCCTTCGTAACCGGTGACCATGTTGTTGATCATCTCGGTGATGAGCACCGTTTTGCCGACCCCGGCCCCACCGAACAGTCCGGCCTTGCCGCCGCGTTCCAGCGGGGCGAGCAAATCGATTGCCTTGATCCCGGTGGCGAAGATCTCGGTAGAGGTGACGCGGCGGGAAATGGGAAGCGGGTCCTGGTGGATGCGCCGCTTTTCGGCATCGCCGAAATCACCCTGGCCGTCAATGGGTTCACCGAACACATTGAGCATCCGGCCGAGCAGGTGCTTGCCCACCGGTACCTCGAGACCGTGACCGGTCGCCGTGACCTGATCGCCGCGCGCCAGCCCGTGCGTGGCCGTGAGGGCGATGCAGCGCACGCGGTGTTCGCTCAGATGGGACTGGACCTCGAGTACGATGCTGTCTTCGTCACCGGTACGCAGGGCCTCGAAACGTTCGGGCAGGCGAGCTTCGAAGTCGACGTCGATGACATTGCCGCGCACGACCGCGACCCGCCCCTGGCGATCAGCGCCGTCGCGCTCTTCCGACTCGTTGCGGCCTTGACGTGTCATTTCCACTAGGTCTCCTGGCGATCACGCCTCGATGACGTGGACCTGTGGTCTGGCAGGGCGAAGATGGGCATTCCTTCAGTGCATGATGCCCCAGTATCGCCGCGGCTGCACGCCCGGCCTGCCGCGCGGGCCAGGCCCGCTACGAGCCCACGGGGGATGTCGGGCCATGGCCGCCACCCATCGCTGGGCCGGGGAACGGGGCCCGCGGCCGACGCTCACTGGGTTCGTTTCCGACCGAATGGATCCATCGAATAACCCCCTCCGGGTCGGTTGCAGCAGGCCCACCAGGCCTTTTGCGACTTGGCCGGAGGGATTCCCAGGACTTCCCGTCAGAGTTCTTCGCGGACCTGTGCGTAGGTGAGCGCCGCGAAGATGCCCGTGCCCCCCAGTACATTCCCCGCCAAGGTCGGCAGGACGCCTCCGAACACCGCTGCGGCCAGCCCCAGCTCGCCGCGTGCGACAAGGATGAACAACTCGGTTGCACCCGCCACCACGTGTGACATTCCGCCGAGCCCGATCATGTAGGTCAGGATCACGATCATCATCACCTCGCCCGCGCTTTCCATCCTGGGCAGGATCCAGACGAGCGCGGCGATGATGAATCCGGCCGGGATACCCCATGCGAAATGCTCAAACGCCGTCGCCTCGGCATAATGGCGTGCAACGGAAACGATGCCCTCGAAACGGGCATCGGGCACGATGTGACCATGGACCAGCACCAGCGCCGCCACGGCGCATCCGACAAGGTTCGCGATGAGGACGATGCCCCAGAGTCGGGCCGTCTTATAGAGACGCGTGCGGGTGGGCGTCAGGAGCAGCGGAAGGATCGGGGTGATCGTGTTTTCGGTGAACAGCTGCATGCGGCCGAGGATCACGATCAGGAATCCGACCGTATAGCCAAGGTTCGAGATGCCCGCGGTCCAGTCTGCATCGGGCAGGATCGACTCGAGGAACCCCTTGCAGAGTAACGAAGCGCTTATGGCAAGCCCTGCTGCGACGCCGGACCACCACAGCGCGCCGAAGCCGCGGGACAACTCATACTCCCCCTCTCGGCGGATGGCCTCGAAGATGACGGACGACGGGACGTTCTCGAACTCGTCCGCTTGCCTTTCTTCGTCATCGTCGAGATCGGTCCCTTTCGTCATTCTGCGCGCTCCTTACGGACCAGAGTGTGGATCGATTTCGTCGATATCTTGGGTGTGTTGCATATTCGAAGGCCAAGACACAAGGAAACCATCTATGAACGCGTGTAAGCAAGCGCTTTCGTTGACGCTCGACTTGACGCTGGCAGCCGCTGACGGTGCTACACGCGTCACAGCGCACTGGCCCAGGACATGGGCGGTGGACCACGCCATCCGCTGACTGACGCGGGCCCACCAAGGTCCGTTGTCGAACCGAAAGAGGACGCGGATGTCAGGTATACCCCTTCAGCTCATTCCTCTTATACTGATCGTCGGTGGGATGGGGAGAAGCTGAACCTGCTGATGGTCGACTGACCGCTTAATGCCAAACATTACTTGGATCTGTCTCCGTACCGAAACGATGCGGGTTCCTGATCGTCCGAGCATCTAGATTACCGGCCCGATTGGAGAAATGCTGATTGATCCCTCATCGCCAGGCGTCCAACCGTTAGCCGCAAAGGCAGCGCGGCGATGGCAACTGGCAACCTGATTATCACGCAAGCTCCGCAGCGAGTGAACCATTGGGATTCGGTCATTGCGCGCGTAGCGCGGCAATCCATCGGGGCTAGAGGAAGCCC
>JAWLFM010000224.1:0-4253 GCA_041685565.1 Thioalkalivibrio sp. | reverse complement strand
CAAGTGCAGGAATAGTGGGCCTATTTCAAACTTGCCCAACGCAGCGCCGGCGCTTCTGGCGAAGCGATCTGGTACCGAACCTTCCGCATGGCCCACTAGCGGGCGGCGAGTTCGGCATCGATGGCCTGTTCGGCCTCCAGCCAATACGCGTGGTTGTCACCGACGAAGCCATTGCGCTCCGCGATGAAGTACGCCGCATCCTGGATCATCCGATACCGCTGCTCGGGGCTCACCGCGGCCGCGGGAACCGCCCCCTTCTGCCGCACCTTCGCCGCAGACCCTGCAGCGGCCTTTGCCGGGCCCTTGCGAGGGGCGGCCTTCTTCGGGGCCGCAGGCGTGGCCTTCTTCGTTGCCGCAGGCGCGGCTGAGGCCTTGGCTGCCGGTGCCGCGGCCTTTGCCGGACGTGCCGCCCTCGCCTTGGCCGGCGCTGCAGGCTTTGCGGTTGCCGCCGGCTTGCTCTTCTCCGGCGTACCCATATCCTTCTTCGGTCCCTTTGCCATGCTAACCCCCTTCGCGATTGTCGGTGTCATCCCCAACGGCACTGCGCCCAAGCAGCCATCTCGACTGATCATAGGCCGCAGCGCCGAACCCTTCAATACATTCCCGTGCCGGTGCCGGCGTCCGTGTCATCATCCGAGCATCCCCTGGTCCTCGATGAAGGCGACGACCTCATCCAGGCCCTGGCCGGTCCGCAGATTCGTGAAGACGAATGGTCGGTCACCGCGCATCCTCCGGCTGTCCTGTTCCATCACCTCAAGCGACGCACCGACCCCGTCCGCAAGATCGATCTTGTTGATCACGAGCAGGTCGGAGCGGGTGATCCCCGGACCGCCCTTGCGCGGGATCTTGTCCCCGGCGCACACGTCGATCACGTACAAGGTGAGGTCCGACAACTCGGGGCTGAAGGTGGCCGACAGGTTGTCGCCGCCGCTCTCGACGAAGACCATGTCGAGCCCTTGGAAACGCTGTTCGAGTTCGTCCACGGCCGCCAGGTTCATCGAGGCGTCCTCCCGGATCGCGGTGTGCGGGCAGCCTCCCGTCTCCACGCCGATGATCCGCCCCGGACCCAGGGCCTCACGGCGGATCAGGAACTCGGCATCCTCGCGGGTATAGATGTCGTTGGTCACCACCGCGAGCTGATAGCGCTCGCGCAGCCGGTGGCACAATGCCTCGACCAATGCAGTCTTGCCCGAACCGACCGGACCACCGACTCCCACCCTGAGTGCCTGCGACTTCATCTCGCCACCTCGTGCATCAACTACGGAACATGCGGCTGTACTGCGTTTCGTGCAACATCGAGGACAGGATGACCCCCGGCAATCCCCCCCCCATGTCGGCATCATCGACCGTCCGGGCCTGATCCACCGCCACCGCGATCGTCTCGGCCAGATCCCAAAGCAGACGCTGCCCCTGTGTCTGCCCCAGCGGCACCAGCTTCACCGCTGCGGCCACCTGGTTCTCACACCAGGACCACAGGTAGCCCTCCAGAAGCTCATCCGAAGGAATGGCCCACTCCCGGCCTGCCAGCGCGAACAGGGTCGCCCAGCAGGCGTCCTCCCGGGTCCGCCAGGACTGCGCAGCAGCGACCCCGAGATCTGCCAGCAGACGGGCCAGGGCCCGGCCCTGTCCCAGGTCCTCGGCACGCAGTTCGGCGGTCTCGCGACTCGCACGCAGCCAGTCGTTCCAGTATTCCAGCTGCTGCCCGTCCTCCTGACACCAGGCCTCCTGCAACCGCAGCAACGCGGGAAGATCGACGCACGCCTGCACCCGCAGCAGCTGCGCCTCGAGCCAGTCCCGCACCGCGTCCAGGCCACCCACCCAGCCCGCATCCACCGCCTGCTCGAGGCCGGTGGAGTAGCTGTAGGCGCCAACCGGCAGCGTCGGGCTGATCAATTGCCACAGACGCCGCCGGGCCAGGCCCGCATCCACCGGCGTCATGACCGGGGGCCGGGGTTGGTCAGTGGGCATGCGCATGGGCGTGGCCACCTGAGTAGGCGCCCGCCTCCGGTTCGAAGGGTGCCTGCGTAAAGCCCACGGTCAGCCCCAGCCCTCGCACCATCTCGTCGAGCACATGATCGTGCAGGTAGCGTAGCCAACCATGCCCCAGTTGCAGCGGCACATGGCGGTTGCCCAGGTGATAGCCGGCCCGAAGCAACAACAGGGCATCGGCGCAATGCACCTCACTCAATGGTTCCGGAGCCGCCTGAATGCGCACCACGACGTCGCCCGCGGCCACGCACAGGCACTCGCCGTCGCGCAGCACCTGCCCACGTTCCAGCATCACACCCACCGCGGTACCATCGGTCAGACAGGCCCGGAAGCGGCTCTTTTGCCGGGTCTCGAAGGGGAGGCGGAGTACGGGCAACACCGTGGTTTCCATTGGCGTCATGCAGCGGCGGGTCAGGGTCAGCATTGCGGTCAGAACAGGAAGTAGCGCTGGCCCATCGGGACCTCGGCGAGCGGTTCACAGGTGAGCAGTTCGCCGTCGGCACGGACCTGGTAGGTCTCGGGATCCACCTCCATGTGTGGCATCCAGCCGTTCAGCACCATGTCCTGCTTGCGCACACTGCGGCATCCACTGACCGCGACCGCCCGGCGGCGCAGACCCAGCCGCTCCGGGACGCCGGCCGCGATCGCGGCCCCGGAAAGGAAGGTGACCGCTGTGCTCGAGATCGCCAGGCCGTGGTTGCCGAACATCGGCCGGTAGTGCACCGGCTGCGGCGTCGGGATCGAGGCGTTCGGATCGCCCATCGGCGCAGCGGCGATCATGCCTCCCTTGAGGATCAAGGCCGGCTTCACGCCGAAGAAGGCCGGGCGCCACAGGCACAGATCGGCCAGCTTGTCCGGCTCGATGCTCCCCACCTCGTGGGCGATGCCGTGGGCCAGCGCCGGGTTGATGGTGTACTTGGCGATGTAGCGGCGCACGCGGAGGTTGTCCGCGCCCTCTTCGTCGCCCGGCAGCGTACCGCGCTGCACCTTCATCTTGTGCGCGGTCTGCCAGGTACGCAGGATCACCTCGCCGACCCGCCCCATCGCCTGGGAGTCCGACGCGATCATCGAGAAGGCGCCGAGGTCGTGCAGGATGTCCTCGGCCGCGATGGTCTCGCGCCGGATGCGCGACTCGGCAAAGGCGACGTCCTCCGGTATCGCCGGATCCAAATGGTGACAGACCATCAGCATGTCGAGATGCTCGTCCACGGTATTCACCGTGTACGGGCGGGTCGGGTTGGTCGATGAGGGCAGCACATTGGACCGCCCGCAGGCCTTGATGATGTCCGGGGCATGGCCCCCGCCCGCCCCCTCGGTGTGGTAGGTGTGGATGGTCCGGTCCTTCATCGCGGCCAGGGTGTCCTCGACGAAGCCGGACTCGTTCAGCGTATCGGTATGAATCGCCACCTGCACGTCGTATTCATCCGCGACACTCAGGCAGTTGTCGATCGCTGCCGGGGTCGTGCCCCAGTCCTCGTGCAGCTTCAGGCCCAGCGCGCCGGCCTCGATCTGTTCGCGCAGCCCCCCGGGGAGACTGGCATTGCCCTTGCCCAGAAAGCCGAGGTTCATCGGAAAGGCCTCGGCGGCCTCCAGCATGCGCTGGATGTGCCAGGTGCCCGGGGTGCAGGTGGTCGCGTTGGTGCCGGTCGCGGGGCCGGTGCCGCCGCCGAGCATGGTGGTGATGCCGCTCATCAGCGCCTCGTCGATCTGCTGCGGGCAGATGAAGTGGATGTGGGCGTCGATGCCGCCGGCGGTCACGATCATGCCCTCGCCGGCGATGGCCTCGGTGCCCGGACCGATGACAATGGTCACGCCGGGCTGGGTATCCGGGTTGCCGGCCTTGCCGATCCCCTGGATGCGGCCGTTCCGGATTCCGATGTCCGCCTTCACGATGCCCCAGTGATCGATGATCAGCGCGTTGGTGATCACGGTGTCCGCCACCTCCGGACCGGTACGCTGGCTCTGGCCCATGCCATCGCGGATGACCTTGCCTCCGCCGAACTTCACCTCGTCACCGTAGATCGTGAAGTCCCGCTCGACCCGAACGAAGAGTTCCGTGTCCGCCAGGCGCACGCGATCGCCGGCCGTCGGTCCGTACATATCCGCATAGGCGGCGCGAGAAATCCTGACAGTCATGATTGGGGCCCTTCGTCGGCAGCGTCCAGGGGGCCCATGACCCGGCCCTGGAATCCGTGCACGTGCCGAGCCCCGGCATAGGCCACGAGCTGCACCGTCCGGCTCTGCCCCGGCTCGAAGCGCACGGC
>JAWLFM010000223.1:0-4261 GCA_041685565.1 Thioalkalivibrio sp. | reverse complement strand
GCCAGGGTCAGGCGCTCGGTTCCATGGAGATCTCGCGGGCATCGAATTCGGTCATGCGGCCGCGCAGCCGCCAACTCCCGTCCTCGGGTTCGAGGTGCACGTGCCACAGCGCCACCTCGAGTTCTTCGAGATCGGCATAGTAGAGCTGGCGTCCCACATCGTACGACAGGGGCAGTTCCTGATCGTACTGGTCGCGCGTCGGGTGCATGAAGACCAGCTTCATCTTCTGCTGCGGCATGGGCACACTGCTTCTGAGATCCAGCCACACCTTGCCGTCCTCGATCCGGACGTCGGCGGCGAGGCCCAGACTGAAGGCGAACTGGGCCCGTTCGATGCTCTGGTTGATGCCCCGCCCCTCCCTGGAGTAGTCGCTCACCACCATGCCATCGGGGTCGTAGGTGGCTGCCGTGACCAGGAGCACACCGAGAACGATGCCGGCGAGCGGCGGCGCGATCAGGAACCATGGCCAGAATTGCCTGTACCAGGGCACGGTGTCTTCACGGGGATAGCGCATGTCTGTCAGATCCTCTTGATGTTGCCGGCTTAGCGTATCGGGCCGATGAATCGGCTTGAACGCTCATGACTCAGTTCCGGCTGGTCCACGACCTGGGCCTCGAAGATGATCTCGCTGCTCGCGCCGGTCAAGCTGTAGGGGTCCATGCGCACGCTGATGGGGAATTCGATCACCCGTCCAGCCGGAACCTCGATGTAGTCGCCCTCCTGCCAGTCCAGTTCCGCGCCCTCGAGTCCGGAGATGCTGATCTCGAAGTGCCGCGCGTCGGTGTGGCGGTTGGTGAGTTTCAGGGTGTAGACGTTCTCGACCTGGCCGTCGGGAAGTTCGCGGTACAGCACGTTCCGGTCCCGGATCACGTCGATTCCGACCGGGCTGCGGGCCGAGACCCCGTAAACGAAGCCGGCCATCAGCACCAGCAGCAGGGTGCCGTACAACAGGACGCGGGGGCGCAGGACCTTGGCCGGCTTGCCGGCCATCGCGTTCTCGGTGGTGTAGCGCACCAGGCCCCGCGGGTAGCCCATCTTGTCCATGACCTCGTCGCAGACGTCCACGCAGGCCGAGCAGCCGATGCACTGGTACTGCAGGCCGTCGCGGATGTCGATGCCGGTCGGACAGACCTGGACACAAAGCGTGCACTCGATGCAGTCACCCAGCCCCTTGGCCTTGTGGTCAATTCCCCGCTTGCGCGGACCGCGCGGCTCGCCGCGCTCCTCATCGTAGGAGATGATCAGGGTGTCCTTGTCGAACATTGCGCTCTGGAAGCGCGCATAGGGACACATGTAGATACAGACCTGTTCACGCATGAACCCGGCATTGCCCCAGGTCGCGAAGCTGTAGAACAGGATCCAGAAGGTCTCCCAGCCGCCGGTATTCAGCGTGAAGAAGCGCGGGATCAGGTCGGCGATCGGACTGAAGTAGCCGACGAAGGTGAGTCCGGTGAAGAGCGCGAACAGGGCCCATGCCGTGTGCTTGCCCGTCTTGCGCAGGATCTTTTCCCTGTTCCAGGGGGCCTTGTCCAGCTTCATCTGCTTGGGCCGGTCCCCCTCGAACCAGCGTTCCATGCGCAGGAAGGCCTCGGTCCAGACCGTCTGCGGGCAGGCGTACCCGCACCAGAGCCGTCCCGCCAGCGCCGTGAAGAAGAAGAGGGTCAGCGCGGCGATCACGAGCAGCAGCGCGAGCAGGAAGAAGTCCTGGGGCCAGAAGGTCAGCCCGAAGATGTGGAACTTGCGTTCGGGAAGGTCGAACAGCACCGCCTGGCGGCCCTCCCATTGCACCCAGGGCAGCCCGTAGTAGATGCCCAGCAGGACAAGCATCGCGGTAACGCGAAGCCTGGCGAAGAGGCCATGGACCTGCCTTGGGTAGATCTTCTGGTGCTTGGCATAGATCTCCGTCTCCAGGCCTTCTGCGGGGGTGGCTTGGGTCTTCTTCCGGCTTGAATTCGATTCAGACATGACGCTGCTCGGGATGGGGGGCAAAAAAAAGGCGGGCTACGCGAATTGTAGCCCGCCCTGGCCAACGCACCTAAATGTTACTGGGGATCGAGGCTATAGATGTATGCGGAGAGCACATGGACACGTTCTTCACCCAGCAATTCCTCGAAGGCCGGCATGACGCCCGCACGGCCCTGGGTGATGGTGTCCTTGATGGCAGCGAGCGAGCCGCCGTAGACCCACGCGTTCTCGGTGAGCGCGGGTGCCCCCAGCGCAGCCATGCCACCGCCTTCCGCACCGTGGCAGCCGGAGCAGAACATGTTGAACTTCTGCTGTCCCTCTTCCGCCAGGGCGCTGTCCGCATCCGCGCGGCCGGACATCTGCAGCACGTAATGCGCGACCTGCTCCACACCCTCTTCACCCAGCGAATCGCCGAAGCCGGGCATGTTGGCCTGGCGACCATCGGCAATGCTGGTCTTGATGGCGTCCGGGGTCCCGCCCCACTGCCACACGCCGTTGGTCAGGTTGGGGAATCCCCGTGCCCCGCCGGCATCCGATCCGTGGCAGGTGGAGCAGTAGTTGAGGTAGAGCCTGCGCCCCGTGGTCACCGCGTCGGTGTCCTCGGCCAGCGAGGCGACGTCCTGATCCGCCATGGCCGCAAAGATCGGCTGGTAGCGCTCCTCGGCCCTTTGCATCTCCGCCTGGTACTGGCTGTCCTCGACGTTCAGCATGTTGCCGGAATGCCAGCCGAGGATGCCGGCGAAGCGCCCCAGGCCCGGATACAGCACCAGGTAGATCAGCGAAAACACGATGGTGAAGTAGAACATCCACAGCCACCAGCGAGGCAACGGATTGTTGAACTCGGTGAGGCCATCCCAGCTGTGACCGGTCTCGGACCCCTCGGCGACCTCGCCGGGCCTCTTCTTGCTGGTCCAGCGGATCAGCCAGTAGATGCCGGCGATATTGGCGAGCGTGAGGATCACGACCCACCAATGCCAAAAGGTGCTCATGTCATGCTCATTCATTGCTTGTCTCCTTTCTGCGACCGCTTGGGGGCCGGCTGGTCATCGTCGTCCGCAAAGGGAAGGTTGGCCGCTTCGTCAAAGCGCTTTTTCTGCCTGCTGCTGAAGGCCCACCAGACGATTCCGCCGAAGAGGATCATCAGTAGCAGCGTCAGCAGGCCATGGATCAGTCCGAAGCTCATTCCCTATCTCCAATGCGCAAGTGCGGTACCCAGTCCCTGCAGATAGGCGACCAGTGCGTCCAGTTCGGTCCTGCCATCGACCTCGTCTGCGGACGCCTCGATCTGCTCGTCGGTATAGGGGACCCCCAGTCGCTGCAGTGCGCGCATCTTGCGGGGTGTGAGATCCGCATTGATCTCGCGCCGCTCCAGGAAGGCATAGGCCGGCATGTTGGATTCCGGCACCACGGCCCGCGGGTCGATCAGGTGCAGGCGATGCCAGTCATCGCTGTACCTGCCGCCGACCCGGGCCAGGTCAGGACCCGTGCGCTTCGATCCCCACTGGAAGGGGTGATCCCAGACGGACTCGCCCGCCACTGAGTAATGACCGTAGCGCTCGGTTTCGGCGCGGAAGGGCCGGATCATCTGGGAGTGACAGGTATAGCAGCCCTCACGGATGTAGATATCACGGCCTTCCAGTTCCAGCGCGGAGTAGGGTTCCATCCCCTCGATGGGCTGCGTGGTGCTGGTCAGGAAGAACAGCGGCACGATCTGCACCAGTCCCGCCACACTGATGACCAGGATGATGAGCACCACCATCAGGCCAATGTTTTTCTCGACGACTTCATGACTCATGGTTTCATCTCCCCCGGATCAGTGTGCGGTCTGCGGCACGGCATGCGTGACGGGCTTGGTGCCGGCGATCGTCTTCCACACGTTCCAGACCATGATGAACATGCCCAGGAAGAAGACGAGACCACCCGCGAAGCGCAGGAAGTAGTACGGATACATCTGTACCAGGCTCTCGACGAAGTTGTAGGTGAGGGTTCCGTCCTCGTTCACCGCGCGCCACATCAGGCCCTGCATGACGCCGGCGATCCACATGGACACGATGTACATCACGGTGCCGATGGTGGACAGCCAGAAGTGCCATTCGATGGCCTTGATGGAGTACATCTTCTCCTTGCCGAACAGCGTCGGGATCAGGGCGTAGAGCGAGCCGATGGAGATCATCGCGACCCAGCCCAGCGCACCGCCGTGGACGTGACCGATGGTCCAGTCGGTGTAGTGGGAGAGGGCGTTGACCGTCTTGATCGACATCATCGGGCCTTCGAACGTGGCCAGGCCGTAGAAGGA
>JAWLFM010000222.1:0-4271 GCA_041685565.1 Thioalkalivibrio sp. | reverse complement strand
CATGGCCGCAGTGTGTCAGCATCGTCATCTCGGCCGGAGCGGAGCGGCCCGTAAGCCAAAGGCATCGGGTTCATAGAGCCACGGTTTTGCCGTCGAAAAGGGGCGTCTAAGGGCTTCTCGGCGCTGAAATTCGAGCGATTTTCGATGATAATCAGCGCCTTGCCTTGGTCCGACCCCGAATGCGTATCGATACTGCAGGATCCCGCGGACAAAGCCCCTTGAGCAGCGCGACAGCAGAGCGCTTAGCATGTAATATCATGCTGTGATATGACACGGGAGTACATGTATGGGCACCATAGCAAAACTCTTCATGAGCGGCCGCAGTCAGGCCATACGCCTGCCGGCGAAGCTGCGTCTGCAGGCGGAGGAGGTCGTGATCGAACAGATCGGCGACGCGCTCTGGCTGCAGCCGCGAACCACGCCAAACAGCAACCTCGGCGAGTGGTTACAGGCTTTTTACGACAACACAGAAACGCTGCCGGCTGAATTCCTCGCGGACCGACAGGACGCGCCACCCCAGGAACGGGACTGGAGCTAGCCGCAAAACATGTTGCGCATGCTGGACACCAATATCTGTAGCTACATTCTGCGCCGGCACCCGCCAGAGATGGTCGACCGCTTTGGCGCATTGACGCCCGATCAGGTCTGGCTTTCGGCCATTGTGGCGGCCGAGCTGCGCTATGGCGCAGCGAAACTGGCGTCGCCCCGTTTCAGTGCGTCCGTCGAGGCCTGGCTGGCAGGTTTCGATGTGCGCCCGTGGCCCGTGGACGCCACTCACCACTACGCGCAAATCCGCGCCACCCTGGAGCGTGCCGGCAAACCTATCGGCGGCATGGATCTGCTGATTGCGGCCCATGCGCTGGCGGAGGACAGCGTCGTCATCACCAACAATGCCCGCGAATTCCACCGAGTGCCCGGCCTCGCAGTCGAGGAGTGGGGCATGGAATGAACCACCCGCAGCACCCGGTCAACCCCTACGGAGCCGATGACCGAGCGCATGGCGCCAGCGTCACTCTCCACTTCCGCCCGATATCCCGGCCGGAACGGAGCGGGCCGTAAGCCAGAGGCATCGGGTTCATAGGGCCACGGTTTTGCCGTCGAAAAGGGGCCTCTAAGGGCTTCTGGGCGCTGAAATTCGAGCGATTTTCGAATATATTCAGGGTCTTGCCCTGGTCCGACCCCGAATGCAGCAGGGCGAACACCCGCGCAACGGGCTCCGTCTGACGCTGTATGGACCCCGGATCAAGTCCGGGGTGACGTGGCCGGATCGTCCCGGCCGGGGCAGAACGGTGTCCTCTTCGTGGATCCCTGGGTACAAGTCTGACTGCGCCGGTTTTCTGCCCTATCATTAGCCCATGGAGCCGACCATGAATCTCGCCGAGCGCTTCTATGAAGAAGCGCAGCGGTTGCCCGAGCCTCTGAACCGCGAGGTGCTGAGCTTCATTGCGTATCTGGAGTTCAAGCACGGCATCGCTGATCGTGGCATCGAGAACCTGAAAATGGCTCAGCAGCCCGTAATGGACCGCATCTGGGATAACCCGGAAGACGATGCCTGGAATGACCTCTCGGTGCGGGCAGATTGTCGGAATCCCGTTTCCGTACGCGGATTTCCGAACCCGCAAGCGCCGCCCCGTAGTGAAGCAGAATTCTCCGCGCGCCGTGAGCGGACATTCCGTCCGGAGTGAACGACCATGCGTCTGTCCCAGCTGGACCAGGAAACGATTCAAGCCACGGTGGCAGAGCTCTTCGGCGCCGATGCGGCGGTGCGCGTGTTCGGTTCTCGTGTGAACGACAGCGCCCGCGGCGGAGACATCGATCTGCTGGTGGAGTCCCCCAAGCCTGTTCCGGACCGCCGCCGAAAGGCCCTGCAGCTGGTCGCCCGGCTGCAAATGCGCCTCGGTGACCAGCCCATCGACGTTCTTGTGCTGGATCCCGAGACCGAGCGGGCACCCATCCATGAAGAGGCCCTGCGTTCCGGAGTCCGCTTGTGATTCAACACGAGATGCTTCCGATTCGCCGCTTCCTGCAAACCATGGATGTGGTCCGGCGCGAGGGCGAACACCTTGGCTACAGCCGCGGGCGCGTTTTTAGCCAACCCGTGGACGCGCAGTGGGTGCGCGAGCTCGAGGCGGCGCCGGAGATGGCGGAAAGACTGGAGGCCTTTGTCTCCCGCTTTGGCCGCATGCAGGACACCATTGCGGACAAGCTTTTGCCCCGTTGGCTGCAGGCCCTCGCCGAAAGCACGGGAAGCCAGATCGAGAACCTCAATCGGGCCGAGCGACTGGGCGTCATCGAGAGCGTTGAGCGGTGGCTCGAAGCGCGAAAACTGCGCAACCGTCTGGTGCACGAATACATGGAGAACCCAAATTCGTTCGCCGAGGACCTGATGCTGGCACATGAGTACACCGACTTGCTGATCGACACGTTCAACAGGTTGCGCGTGTTCGCATCGAACCGAATGAGCCTCGCCGAGGGCGATTTGCCCCCTGTGCTGCCCGCGAAGTTCATCGACCCCTGAACCTGAAGTGCTGGAACCAGCGCGCGCAGCGCGTTGAACTGCACCTCAGAATCGCAGCAGCTCCCTTCTCAGGATCTGGACTTCCTTGTAGCCGAATACCGCGTTCAGGTGATGCAGCAACGCATGTCCGCCTTCGTTCCGCCACTGCGTGTCCAGCGCATCGCTGATCGCTTCGTAGCGCGCTTCCGGAGCGCTGGGCCAGTCCCCGTCGCGCCCGAGTTCGCGGATGAGTTCGAGCCACAACCGGCTCACGCCCATGATGAAATGCGGCCAGGCGCGCTGCATGGCCGGTGTCCACGCGGCATCCGACGTATCGCCAATGCCCGGTCGGGTGGGGCGGGCGGGATCGTCGAACACCACCGCCTCCAGCAGGCCGTCGGCCTGCATCCAGCGCACGACCGCGTCGGCGCGTATCCGCTCATTCACGCGTGCTGCGGTCTCGGGGCGCGCGCGGAAGATGAAGCTGAACTGCCGGCCGGCGCCGTCGCGTGCCGCGCGCCGATGAAACCGCCACAGCGTCAGTGCGTCGGCCTCCTCGTCCAGCACCGGCCCGAGCACACGGTCCGCGAGCCAGAGATCCGGGTGCCAGGGTGCGTCCTCGCCCTCGGGCCACGCCATGCGGAAGCGCACGTACCACCAGTACAGTCCATCGCCCGGCACCTCGCCCCTATTCTCCGTCCGCGCGCCCGCCCGCGCCTCCAGCGTCTCTGGCCCGGCCGGCAGCACGGAACAGCCACCCAGCCAGAGCCCGAGCAGCAGCACAACAAGCCAAGGCAAGGATCGTTGCTTCCCCATCTCCGCGGGACCTCCCGATGTCGAGCCCCGACTCTATCGAAGGCCCGTACGGATCACCATTCCCCGGCACCGCGTGGACCCCGCATCAAAGTCCAGGTTGACGTGTTTGGAGTCGGGCTCTAACGCCGGCGCAGCCCATCCAAGGCATCATGGCCGGAGTGTGCCAGCATCGTCATGCCGGCCGGAGCGGAGCGGGCCGTACGCCGAGGGCATCGGGTTCATCGAGCCACGGTTTTGCCGTCAAAAATGGGCGTCTAAGAGCTTCTCGGCGCTGAAATTCGACCGATTTTCTATGATAATCAGGGCCTTGCCTTGGTCCGACCCCGAAGGGCCGCAGAACGAATACGACTTTTCCCCTGGCATTCGCGGCAAGTACGCGGCGAGGTACCGGGAAGGCACCAACCTCGTGAAACTTGACGACGATGTGGCTTCGATGTTTCCGGATGAGCGGTCCGTCAACGAGGCCCTCCGGGCACTCGCGGACGTCATCCATCAGCATGACAAACGCCATCCCTGAGTACGGTGCTCAGCCATGGGAGCATCGTTCGTTCTTGCCTTCGCCCGCCCTGGCATTGACAGCCCCGAAGCGCTACAGGAGGGGATCTGCTCGCCGATGTACGGGCCGTGCCCGGGTTTGAGTTGGAGTGAGAGTACTGGGCCGCATCCGGCGCCCAATGGACCCCGGATCAAGTCCAAGGTTACGCGTTCGGGTCATCCGGGCTGGTGCCCCCGGTTCCAACCACATCCTCCAAGCGATCGGCGCTCAGCACCTGCTCCGACCAGCGTAGCAGCGTCTCGGCATCGGCCGATTCCACCCGCGAGCGGACTGCGTCCGGCACGGCCCCGAACTTCAGCGTGAGTTGGCGCAGCAGCACGCGCGCTTCGCCCTGTCCAATGCCTTCTTCCCGGCCCTTGTCCATGAACCGTTCAGCGAATCGTGTCATCTCTGCCACCTCCT
>JAWLFM010000221.1:0-4271 GCA_041685565.1 Thioalkalivibrio sp. | reverse complement strand
TGGGTGAGGCAGAACCCCAGCCACTTGAACAGGAACCGATTGTGACGCCAGCGGCAGGCCAGCCCGGAGACGCCGGCGATGGCATCCACGGTCATGTCTTCGCCGCGCCGTCGGCAATACCGGCCCACGACCTCCGCCTGACGGGCGTCATGGAACATCCGGATGACCATGTCGGGCTGGCGCCGGATGCGCCCACCCTGCCCGAATTCGTAGCTCAGCCCCAGCTTGGTCGTGTAGGGGGTACGCTCCAGGATCGTCAGATGCAGGTCGGACGCCCCCACCGCCGCCGAGACCTGTGTACCCTCCATCCGATGAAGATCCGGGCACAGACGCCGCAGACGCAGGTAGCTGCTCTCATACAATTCCATCAGCGCGGCAAAGGTGACGTGGCGCGGATTCAGGTGGGCTGGCAATGGGCGGTCCAGGATCATGGAGCGCAGTGTACTGCGTCCACGGGATCCAGGCACACAGAGTCCTTGGTCCCTATCGGGTCAAGCTGCCGTGACCCAAATACCGGCCCCCTTGCAAGACACCCAAAGCGCTTTCTGCTACCTTCAGCGGCAAACGTAGCCAGCCTTTTCTTCACTGCCCCCGCGCAGGCCAGGGACTCGAAGCGAACATGGAAATCAGCGTTGTCTCCACCCGCCCGTTCACCGATCAGAAACCCGGCACATCGGGCCTGCGCAAGCAGGTTTCCCAGTTCCGCAAGCCGCACTACCTGGAAAACTTCGTCCAGAGCATCTTCGACAGCCAGGAGACCCTGGCCGGCGCCGAACTCATCCTTGGCGGTGACGGGCGGTTCTTCAATCGCGAATCGATCCAGACCATCCTGCGCATGGCGATGGCTAACGAGATCCGCAAGGTCACCGTCGGCCGAGGCGGCATCCTGTCCACGCCGGCCGCGAGCCATCTGATCCGCACCCGCCGCGCGGCGGGCGGCATCGTGCTCTCGGCCAGTCACAACCCAGGGGGCCCGAAGGGCGATTTCGGCATCAAGTACAACGTGGCCAACGGCGGGCCGGCACCGGAAGCGGTCACCGGCGCCATCCACGCCGCGAGCCTCGAGATTGCGCACTACCGCATCGCCCGCGCACCGCACCTGGACATCGATCACGTCGGCCGCCAGCAGCTGGGCGACATGGAAGTCGAGGTCGTGGATCCGGTCGCCGACTACGCGGACCTGATGGAATCGCTGTTCGATTTTCCGGCCATGCGTGCCTTGCTGCAATCCGACGACTTCAGCATGCGCTTCGATGCCATGCACGCCGTCACCGGTCCGTACGCCATGGAGATCCTGGAGGGGCGCCTCGGCGCACCGCAGGGCACGGTGATGCGCAAGGAGCCGCTGGCCGATTTCGGCGGTCGCCACCCCGATCCCAACCTCACGCATGCCCGCGAACTCGGCGAACTGATGTTCGGGCGGGATGCACCTGACCTTGGCGCTGCATCGGATGGCGACGGGGACCGCAACATGATCCTCGGGCGTGGCTTCTTCGTGAGCCCGAGCGACAGCCTGGCGGTGATGGCCGCGAATGCCCACCTGATCCCGGCCTACCGCGACGGGCTCAGGGGCGTTGCCCGCAGCATGCCCACCAGCCAGGCGATCGACGTGGTCGCAGAGGCCCTTGGCATTCCCTGCTACGAGACGCCCACCGGCTGGAAGTTCTTCGGCAACCTGCTCGACGACGGACGCATCACGCTCTGTGGCGAGGAGAGCTTCGGGACCAGCTCCGATCACGTGCGCGAGAAGGACGGTCTCTGGGCCGTACTATTCTGGCTGAACCTGGTTGCGGTCCGGGGCCAACCGGTCACCGAGATCGTCCGCGATCACTGGCAGCGCTTCGGGCGTCATTACTACACCCGGCACGACTACGAGGAGATCGAGAGCGAGCGCGCCGAACGCCTGATGGATCGTCTGCGCACGGTCCTGCCGTCGTTGCCGGGGCGGCAATTCGGCTCCCTGCGGGTGCGCGCCGCCGACGACTTCAGCTACACCGACCCGGTCGACGGCAGCGTCAGTTCCCGCCAGGGATTGCGCATCCTTTTCGAGGACGGGGCGCGCATCGTGTTCCGGCTTTCGGGCACCGGCACCCAGGGCGCGACCCTGCGGGTGTATCTGGAGCGTCACGAAACCCGACCCGATGCGACCGATGAAGACACCCAGGCGGCCCTGGCCTCGCTGATCGACCTGGCGGAGGAGATCGCCGACATCGGGCATCAGACCGGCAAGGAGACGCCGGATGTGATCACCTGAGCCTGACCGCTCAGAAGGTGTTCGCGACCCGTTCCACTCCGGGGGCCCGGGAGCGGACGAGGCGCTCCACGACGTTCTTCAGGTCCAGCGTGGAACGCGGACAGCCTACGCAGGCACCCTTGAGACGCACCTGCACCGTGCGCCCATCCAGACCCACGTATTCGATGTCACCACCGTCCTGCATCAGGATCCGCCGCGCCTCCTCCACCGCCTGGCGCACCGCCGCCTCGTCGATCGGACCTTCGGCCGGTTGATCCGAGACCTGGCGCTGCGCGAAGGTCTGTGCGCGGTCCAGGCGCAGGGCCAACTCCGGGTCCACGGCCTCGATCGCGTCCAGTTCATCCTCGGTGTAGACGTGTTCCGGATCGTCACTGAGCAGATGCTCGACCGTGGCCATGTCCCCCGGCATCTTCATGGGCTGCGCTCCGCGCCTGGCTAGGGCCGCGAGTATATCAACAGCCCGGTACATATCGCCCTGAAGGCGCGCCACAAGGCCGGGTTTGTCCTCCGCCTCCGGCGGCCAGCGCAGGCGCACGCGCAGGCGGCGGAAGTCCTCGGGGTCCAGCCGCCACCAGGGCAGCCACAGCACCTGGACCCTTCCCGCGTCGCCAAGGGCACAGACCAGCACGATCATGCGGAGGCCCACGCGACTGTCTCCGGACACCCGGATGACGGTTCGCTGCTCGTGACGCAGGCCCTCGCGGGTGGCCAGCCACCACGTGCCCTCGGCATCGCAGCCCAGCCAGTCCCAATGCGGGTCGCGCAAGGACACGGACCAGGCCGCGACCAGCAGGGAGAGGACCAACGCGAGCAGGGCGTAAACCCAGCCGCTGTAGGCCAGCGCATAGACCACCACGCCAGCCGCCAGCACGAACGCTCCCAGGGCCGCCAGCGGCGGCAGCAGGGGATCAGTCCTCAGGGCGATCCGCAGCGGCGGCGCGGATGAGTGGGACAAGGCGCGCTATACCCGAATCCACGGTCTTCTGGCGCCCGAGCACCAGGTCCAGCAAGACGTTGTCGGGGTATCCCAGCAAGCGTTCGAAGGCATCACGACCCTCCTGGTCAAGCCGATCGTATCCATGATCAAGAAAGTGGCCCAGCAGCAGATCATTCTCCAACATGCCGCGGCGACAACGCCAGCGCGTGCGGGTGTCGGGCATCACCATGACCTGTCTCCTTGCCCGGCCGCGATCAGACCGAGCGCTTGATCATGGTCCGGCGGATGTCACCAATCGCCTTCGAGGGATTCAGGCCCTTCGGGCAGACCTGCGTACAGTTCATGATGCCGTGGCAGCGATACAGTCGATAGGCGTCATCCAGCCGTTCCAGACGGTGCTCGGTGGCCTGATCGCGGCTGTCCTGGATGAAGCGTGCGGCCTGCAGCAGCGCCGCCGGCCCGAGGAAGCGTTCCGGATTCCACCAATAGGAGGGACATGACGCCGAGCAGCAGCCACAGAGGATGCACTCGTACAGCCCGTCGAGGCGATCGCGGTCCTCCGGGGCCTGATGACGCTCGACCTCGGGCTCCGGTGAGTCATTGATCAGCCAGGGCTCGGCCTCGCGGTACTGGCGGTAGAAGTTGTCCATGTCCACGATCAGATCCCGGATCACCGGCATACCGGGGAAGGGCCGCAGCACCACCGGGGGTTTCAGCTTCACCAGGGGGGTGACACAGGCCAGTCCGTTGGTGCCGTTGATGTTCATCCCGTCGCTGCCGCAGACGCCGTGCTGGCAGGAACGCCGGAAGCCGAGGCTGTCGTCCTGCTCCTTCAGCAGCAAGAGGGCGTCCAGCAGCATCATGCCGGGCTCGACCTGGTCGTCCGGCAACGTGAATGGCTGCATGTAGGGTGCGCTGTCGGTGTCGGGATTGAAACGATAGATCGAAAATTCCATCCACATGCCTCCTGGGTTCGCGCAACGGCAGCCAAATTGCTGATGGCTTTTAGCTTTTAGCTTTTAGCTTTTAGCTTTTAGCTAAGAGCTGAGAACCTTCAATACACCCTTTTCTTCGGCGGGA
>JAWLFM010000046.1:0-17653 GCA_041685565.1 Thioalkalivibrio sp. | reverse complement strand
CCTCCTGGTGATGATTGCTTCCGGAGTTGGGAGCAACCGCGTTGACTGGAATCAGGCTACGGCAGCCCATTCCCCATGTCCGTCTGCTACCGAACATAATCTGGAGGCAGAGCGAGGCCAATCCAGAGGCCTGTGCGTCCGACAACGCGGACACCTGTCCGCCGCAAACGCGCCAAGGTGTTCGGCACCTCGCCGATTGCTTCAAACCCCCGCTTCGTGCGCCAGCGCACCGACCCTGCAAACGGCACCGTCGACACTACTACGAAGCTCGGTACCGCCGAGCATTGTTGATGTCCTTCTGGAGGTCGCACATGCACCAGATTCCCATCCGTTCCACCAGGAACCAAGCCGTTACCTTCCTGCGTCGGTTGGCGGCCACAGCGCTGCTGCTCACGCTCGCTGCCTGTGCATCCACCCCGCCGGCCCCTACCCATGCCCTCCAGGCCGCCGAGACCGCCATCACGAACGCCGAGCAGGCGCGCGTCGCGGATTACGCGTCCATTGAACTGAATGAGGCTCGCGAGAATCTCGCGGCGGCGCGCAAGGCCGTGCAGGACGAGGACATGGCGCGCGCCGAACGTCTTGCCGAACAGTCCCGGGTGAACGCGGAACTCGCATCCGCCCATGCTGAATTGACAAGGGCTCGGGCGATCAACGAAGAGATGCAGAGGAGCATCGACATCCTGAAGGAGGAAATGCAACGCGGACCGGGAGCACAACCATGAAGACGCCACATTCAATCCTTTCCCAACTGGTCGCAGTCACCGCAGCCAGCCTGCTCCTTGTGGCCTGCGCGGCGCCGATGACCGTACCACAGGGTGCCGACAGCGCCCGCAACAAGCTGATGCAACTGCAGGCGGATCCGCAACTGGCCAGCCGGGCGCCGGTCGAGATCAAGGATGCGGAACTCGCGGTCCAGGCGGCCGAGGAGCCCCAGGCGGACAGAGCACTGGCCAGACACCGGGTGCTGATGGCCGATCGCAAGGTCGACATCGCCAGGGCCAAGGCACAAACCCGCCTGCTGGAGGATGAGCGCGCTGCGCTGAGCGAGCAGGGTGCCATGGCCCGCCTTGATTCCCGCACGCGTGAGGCGGATCTGGCAAGGCGTGAAACCGCAGAACTGCAGCGACAGATCGAGGCGATGGATGCCAAGGTCACGGACCGGGGCCTGGTCCTGACCTTGGGTGACGTCCTCTTTGCGACGGGTCGTTCGGAATTGCGGGGCGGCGCGGTACGCAACCTCGACCAGCTCGCTGCGTTCCTCAGGGAGTATCCGGAACGCACCGCGATCATCGAGGGCCACACCGACAGCGTCGGCAGCGCCAGTGCCAACCTTACCCTGTCACAACGCCGGGCCGATTCGGTGGTGCAATACCTGATCCGCCAGGGTGTGGACGCCAACCGCCTCCAGGCAATTGGCCGGGGCCAGGACTATCCCGTCGCCGAGAACGATACCGCTTCGGGCCGTCAACAGAACCGCCGTGTCGAGATCATCATCTCGGAGGCCGGCCGCCCGTAAGGCAGAGACGGAGCCAGGCCCACTCACGGGCCTATGCACGGGCCTGGCTTTCTCGTCCTTCCCGCCAAAGGCCGGCGCGGCACCTTCGCCCGTGCAGGCCTTCTGTGGTCTCGTCGAAGAGGGCCTGGGGCACGCGCTATTCCAGACCCCACCAGACATGGATGCCACCCGGCCTCTCTGTGCGGCGCCGCACCGACGCGATCTTCGGCCGCGCCTATCATCGTACGTGAATCACCGGGTTCAGGAGGTCCCTCGCTGGACCCGTCCATACAGAGGAGAAGCTTATGAACCAGATCATCTACATCGTCGGCGCCATCGTCATCATCCTGTTCATCCTTGGGTTCCTCGGCCTTCGGTAAGGGCGGCACTGCCGCACGCCACGTGCACGCAGCAGGAGCCGTGGTGCCGAAGAAGGCAGTTCCATCGAGTCGAAAAAAATGCCCCGCGTGAGCGGGGCATTTGTTCACGTGCCAGCCGATCGGGGCGCGATCAGTACTTGTGCAGCATGCCCTCGCCGATCCGAACCCGGTCACCCACCCGGAAGTCCGTCGCGTTGGGGTGCAATAGGGTCTGAAAACCGCCGTCATTCATGCGCACCGTGATCCGGTAGACGTCCGCGGACGGTCCCCGCTGCCACTTCTCGATCTCGTGACCCAGATAGGCGCCGCCCGCCGTGCCGGCGACTGTCGCGGCGGTGGTCCCGCTTCCGGAACCGACCTGGCTGCCCGCGAGCCCGCCGGCTATCGCACCGGCCACTGCGCCCACTCCGATCCCCGATCCGGCAATGCCGCCCGGTTCCTGCTGGACGTGCTCGACGGAATTCACGACACCATAGCCGGCGTACAGTTCCTGCTGGACGCCCTGGGCGCCGGACGTGCCGCCACCCCCGAAGAGCGAGCCGTTCGTCGTTGCACACCCACCCAGCGCCAAGGCCGCCAGCACTGCGACGGCGGACCCGATCGCCCTTGTTGCATTTACTATTGTTGTTTTCATGACCTGTCTCCTTGACTCTTTATCAGAAGGCTGCACGCTGACGGAGCCGGCGCCGTAATCGTCGAGACGAGTCGTTTCACCTCAGTTTCCGATGCGCCTCTCGATTCTGCTGCGTTGACCCCACCTCAGCTCCACACGGGCTTGCGTCCGCGTTGTGCCCCGGACGGGATCGCCGAGCATCGAGGGCATCGTGCGCCTTCCAGCACATTCCCTCTGTACGCTCACGCGCTTAGCGGAGGCGTCACCGGGTTCTTCGCGCGCTCGAAGGAGACGAGGCGCTGGCGTTGCTCGTCCCACAGGGCGAGCCGCACACATCGCAGGCTTTGCCGTAACGTGAGACGACTGATCTCCCGAAGCCGCGGATGGTCCTTCAGCACCTCGGGCAGCCGGTAGAACGGGATGCGGCTGGCGAGATGGTGAACGTGGTGCACCCCGATATTCGCAGTCAGCCAGCGCAGGGGAGCGGGCAGATCGTAGTAGGAGCTGCCGTACAGCGCCGTTTCGTGGAAGGTCCACTGGTCGTCGTGGGCCCAACGCGTATTCTCGAACTGATGCTGGACATAGAACAGCCAGACACCGATCGCACCGGCGAGGACCGCGATCGGCAGATGGACCATAAGAAAGGTTCCCGCCCCCACCAGCGAGATCATCGCGGTGGCGAGAAGCACGATGGCCGCATTGGTGCCCATGGTGCTCAGCCAGGGCATCCATCCCCCGCGCATAAAACCGACGGGGACGCGATTGCTCAGCATGAAGAGGTAGATCGGGCCCAGACCGAACAGGACCAGCGGGTGCCGGTACAGGCGGTAGCGCAGGCGCTGGGACCGACCCAGGGCCTGGTATTCGCCTACGCTCAAGGTATCGATGCTGCCCACGCGCGAACGGTCCAGATTACCGGAGTGCGCGTGATGGAGGGCATGCGTATAACGCCAGAAATCGTAGGGCGTGAGCGTCAGCACGCCGAGGGCCCGTCCCACCCAGTCGTTGGCGCGCCGGGAGGGAAAGAAGGACCCGTGCCCACAGTCGTGCTGGATCATGAACAGACGCACGAGAAACCCGGCGGCGGGCACCGCCAGCAACAGGCCGATCCAGTAGCCGGCATTCACGCTTGCCCAGGTCAGGAACCAGAAGAGGCCGAACGGGATCACCGTAATGACCAGTTCGATGACGCTGCGGGCGAGTCGCGGCGCACGATAGGCAGCCAGGGTGCGCTGCAAGGCACGGGGATCGACGGTGGTTTCGAGATGCGGTGCTTGCGGTTCCATGCGTGGACTCCGGAATGGGCGCGGCAACCGACCCCGGGGTTCGAGACCCATTGCCGGCGTGCCGGTTTCTGACACAGGGCCATCGGCCTCGATAGCGAGCCCGGAAGGCATACTATCTGCATATTGGACCCAAACGCCCTCGTTGTATGTTCGCTGCCGCACAATGGGCTCGAGACGCCGCTGCTCCCTTACGGCCAACTGGGTCAACCCGTGGCCAGTCCGCCCGCCCAGCACCCGGGATCTGGGCCTCCAGCCGGGCATCGCTTGCGCTGGCCGACCCGGTATCCTGGGCAAAGGTACCGCCTGTGGCGCCCAGTGCCAGCGCAACGCCTGAAGCGATGATCCGTTTCCGAAACCTCGCCGGACGACGCGGCGGAGTCGGTACGCTTGCGAACATACGGGGGCGTTGCAGGGTGCGAGAATGAGATGGCCGCGCACGATGGGGTAGGCCAGCCCGGCCCTGTCCAACCTGCGTCCGGATGAGGAGAAGGTCATCGGCATCAACCTGTTTGGATTTTCTTCACGCACGCGCGAGGCGCTGCGCCACGACCGTGACACCGAGTTGCTGCGTTCCGAGCTGTTGAGCATCGAGCAGCTGAAGCGCCATGCGGCCACGCTGGCCGGACGGCACCGTGTTGATGCGTGCCCCGGGCCGGACCGGTTGCTGCCGCGGCTGGCGGACAATGAGCGGGTTCTGCTCGCCGCCTACGACGTCGTCACTGCCACCCGTACCGACGCACCGGGACAACGGATCGTACCGGCTGAGGCCTGGCTGCTCGACAACTTCTATCTGATCGAGCAACAGATCGGGATGGCGCGGCGGCATCTGCCACGCGGCTACAGCCGGCAGCTCCCACGCCTGGCCGATGGCGCGTCCGCCGGCTTCCCGCGCATCCATGATCTGGCGCTGGAACTGATCTCCCACATGGACGGCCGCGTCGATCGCGACAACACCACAGCGTTCGTCGCCGCCTACCAGACCGTCGAGCCCCTCAAACTGGGCGAGTTGTGGGCGTTCCCGATCATGCTCCAGCTGGCGCTGCTGGAAAACCTGCGCCGCGTCGCGGTGCGCATCGCCCAGCGACGCGTGGAGCGCGACGCGGCCATCACCTGGGCGGACCGCATGCTCGCGGCTGCCGAACGCGAACCCGCGCAGTTGATCCAGTTGCTGGCCGAGTTTGCCAGTGCCGATGTGCCGCTGACCGCACCCTTCGTGGAGGAGTTCTACGGACGGCTCCAGGCCCGGGGGCCGGCCATGGCCTTCGTGCAGACCTGGGTCGAACAGAGGTTACTGGAACAGGGGGTGACTGCCACCGGGTTGTCCGAGGCGTATGGACGCACGGCTGCGGCCAACCAGATATCCATTGCCAACAGCATCGGCAGCCTGCGCTTCATCGGCGCCATGGACTGGAAGCAGTATGTCGAGTCGCTCAGCGTCGTCGAACGGATCCTGCGTGAGGATCCGATGGCGAGCTACGCGGGCCAGGACTTTGCCACCCGCGACCGTTATCGGCACGTCATCGAGGAGGTGGCGCGACACAGCGGGCGCAGCGAAACGACCGTGGCACGCGAAGCCATTGCTCTGGCGCAGGCGGCGGCCACGCACCGACAGCGCCGGGACCGCACCGCGCACGTGGGTTTCTATCTGATGGACCGGGGCCGGCAGGACCTGGAGCATGCCGTCGGCCGCCGGCCCTCGTGGAGATCCCGTATCTGCGGGGTGGCCCGAGAGCAGAGCCTGCCCCTGTATCTGGGTCCCATCCTGTTGCTCACGCTGCTTTTAGCAGCGGTCGTGGTGACCCTCGGAGGTTTCGGGCCCAGCGACGGGCGGGTCTGGCTGCTTGCGGTGCCGCTCTTCATCGCCGCCTCGGCGCTGGCCATCGCGCTGGTGAACCTGCTGGTCACGCGCATCCTGCCGCCACGCGCCCTGCCCCGCATGGATTTTTCCCGGGGGATTCCCGACCAGCACCGCACCATGGTGACCGTTCCTACCCTGCTGGCCCGCCCGCAGGACGTCGACGATCTGCTCGAAGCCATGGAGATCCGATATCTCGGCAATCGCGATCCCAATCTGTTCTTCGCCCTGCTGACCGATTTCAGCGACGCCTCCGAGCAGACGCTCCCGGAGGACGCGGCCCTGCTCGCCCATGCGCGCAGCGCGGTCGAGGAACTCAACCAGACCTACCGGGAAGATCGCCCCTGCATCTTCTACCTGTTCCACCGGCCCCGGGTATGGAACCCCTTCGAGCAGGTATGGATGGGCCATGAGCGCAAGCGCGGCAAGCTGGAGCAGTTCAACGCGCGGCTCAGGGGCGAAGCGCAAACGGCCTTCTCGGAGATCGTCGGCGATCCGTCCCTGCTCGCGTCGATTCGGTATGTGATCACCCTGGATACCGATACGCAACTGCCGCGCGACGCCGCGATCGCCCTGATCGGCAACCTGGCGCATCCGCTCAATCGACCGGTCTACGACGCCGGCAAGGGCCGCGTGGTGGAGGGCTATGCGATCCTGCAGCCGCGCGCGACGATCAGCCTGACCAGCGCCGGGCAGTCGCGCTTCGCCCGCTTGTTCGCCGGTGAGTCGGGCCTCGATCCGTATACCCGCGAGGTCTCGGATGTCTACCAGGACCTGTTCGGCGAAGGCTCATTCATCGGCAAGGGCATCTACGACGTGGATGCATTCCGGCAGGCCGTCGACGGACGCTTTCCGGAGAACCTGATCCTCAGTCACGACCTGCTCGAAGGCGGATATGCGCGTTCGGCCCTGGTGACCGATGTCGAACTGATCGAGGAACATCCGGCCAGTTACATCGTCGAGGCCAGCCGCCGCCACCGCTGGATACGGGGCGACTGGCAGCTGGCCGGCTGGCTGCTGCCGCGCGTGCCGGGCCCGCCCGGCCCGGACGGATCCAGAGTCGGGCGCCAGCCGAACCCGCTCTCGGCCCTGTCGCGGTGGAAACTGTTCGACAACCTGCGGCGCAGCCTGCTCGCGCCAGCGCTGCTGCTCCTGCTCGCAGGGGGATGGCTGCTGGGGCCGGCGTGGCTGTGGACCCTGCTCGTCGCGGGCGTGGTGCTCCTGCCCACCCTGCTGTCCACCATCATCGAACTGATTCAAAGGCCAACCGGACACGACTGGCGTGAGCACCTCAACCTGACCGGCCGATCGGCCGGCCGTCCGGTGCTGCTCGCGCTGCTGACCCTGGCCTTCCTGCCCTACGACGCGCGGATCAGCCTGGGAGCGATCCTGCGCTCAGGCCTGCGCATGCCGTTCACGCGGCGCGGCCTGTTGCTATGGCAACTGCCATCGTACGCCCGCCGCAACGCCCGCCGAACGCCGTTCGGTTTTTTCCGGGAGATGGGGATCGCGCCGGGGCTTGCAGTCGCGCTGGGCGTGGCGCTGGCGCTGTTGGGGAGCCCGCCGGCGGTTTGGCTCGCTGCCGCCCCTGTCCTGCTGCTATGGCTGGTCTCGCCGGCGCTCGCCTGGTGGATCAGCCGGCCGCTGACCGTTGCCACCCCGGGCCTGAGCATTGATCAGCAGGCCTTTCTGCGGGCAGCGGCCCGACGCACCTGGCGCTATTTCGTGGATTTCGTCGGCCCCGACGACCACTGGCTCCCGCCGGACAATCTCCAGGAATTCCCGGCCCCGGCGCTCGCGACGCGGACCTCGCCGACCAACATGGGCATGGCGCTGCTAGCCGACCTGGCGGCCGTCGATTTCGGTTATCTCACGACCGGGGAATGCCTGCAGCGCATCGGCCATACCGTGTCCTCGATGGAAACGCTGGAACGCTACCGCGGGCATTTCTACAACTGGTACGACACCCGCACGCTGCAGCCGCTGCACCCGCAGTACGTCTCCTCGGTGGACAGCGGCAACCTGGCCGGCAGCCTGCTCACCCTACAGGCCGGGCTGGAGGAACTGAAGCATCAACCGGTGCTGGCCGCCAACGCATGGCAGGGGCTACAGGACACCCTGCAGGTGCTCGTCGAACAGTTGCCGGTCGCCCCCGCATCCGAGCTGACGAGAACGGTCGACCTGCTACAGGATACCCTGCGCGCACTGCTGCCGGACCGAACACCGTTGACGCTGGCTGCCACCCTCAGCGCACTGAACGAGACACACCGAACCTGCAGCGCGCTGGTGGCATGCCTGCCGGCGGACATCGATGGCGAAGTGGCATACTGGGCGCGAGCATTCGACCGGCAAGCCCGCGCCCTGCGGGAAGAGTTCGCGCGGCTGGTTCCTGACACCTGGCCGGGCAACGGCCTCCCGACGCTGACGGAGCTGGCCCAGGCGGAACGGGTCCAGGTGGATTCGGCAGGTACCGTCGCCCAAGCGCAGATCGGCCTCATCGATGACCTGATCCGTCGTTGCGGTGCACTGGCGATGATGGACTTTGCGTTTCTCTACGACGTGCCGCGCGACCTGCTGGCCATCGGCTATGACGTCGGCGAACGGCGCCGTGACCCATCGTGCTACGACTTGCTGGCATCGGAATCCCGGCTGGCCAGTTTCTTGCTCATCGCGCAGGGGCAGGTGCCGCAGAAACACTGGTTCACACTCGGCCGGCTGCTGACCCGCCATCGAGGTGACGTCAGCCTGATCTCGTGGAGCGGCTCCATGTTCGAATACCTGATGCCGCAGCTCATCATGCCGAGCTACGCGGATACCCTGCTGGACCAGACCTGCAAGGCCGCGGTGTCGCGCCAGATCGAATACGGCCGGCAACGCGCGGTTCCATGGGGAATATCCGAGTCCTGTTACAGCGCCACTGACATCCATCAGGTGTACCAGTACCGCGCCTTCGGCGTGCCCGGCCTCGGATTGAAGCGGGGGCTGGCCGATGACCTGGTGATCGCGCCCTACGCCAGCGCCCTGGCACTGACGGTGGCGCCGCAGGAGGCCTGCCGTAACCTGCAGGCATTGGCGGATCAGGGGTTCCTCGGCGCCTACGGATTCTACGAGGCGATCGACTACACATCGACGCGGGTGCCGCACGGCAATCCGCATGCCGTCGTGCGAGCCTTCATGGCCCATCACCAGGGCATGAGCCTGCTGGCCCTTGCCCATGTCCTGCTCGACCAGCCGATGCAGCGCCGTTTCCTGTCCGATCCACTCGTACGGGCGACGGAGCTGCTGCTCCAGGAACGGGTGCCGAAGAAGGGTGCCACCCTGCACCCACACGCGGCCGAGGTCAGCGCCGCCGCCCAGTCGCCCGGCACCGACGCCGGCTCGATCATGCGCGTGTTCACCGAACCGGACACGCAGATCCCCGAGGTGCACCTGCTGTCGAACGGCCGCTACCACGTCATGGCGACCCATGCCGGCGGCAGCGCCAGCCGCTGGCGCGACCTCGCCGTCACCCGCTGGCGCGAGGACGCCACCACCGATGGCTGGGGCACCTTCATCTACCTGCGCGACCGCGACAGCGGCACATACTGGTCGACGGCTCACCAACCGACCCTGCGCCGCGCCGACCACTACGAGGCGATCTTCGTACAGGGCCGGGCGGAATACCGGCGGCGCGACCAGGCAATCGAGGCCCACACCGAGATCTGCGTATCGCCCGAGGACGATGTCGAAATCCGCCGTGTCACCCTGACCAACCAGTCATCCCGCGCCCGCCGCATCGAGGTGACCAGCTATGCGGAGGTGGTGCTGGCGCCGTTGAACGCCGACCTCGCGCACCGCGCGTTCAGCAATCTGTTCGTGCAGACCGAAATCCTGCCGGAGCGCCAGGCGATCCTCTGCACCCGGCGACGCCGTACGCCGGGCGAACAGGTGCCCTGGATGTTCCACCTGCTGGCGGCGCCGGGTGCGACCGCCGACGAGCCCTCCTACGAGACCGACCGCGCCCGCTTCATCGGGCGTGGCCGTAGCGCAGCCAACCCGCTTGCACTCGACGCCCATGACAATCGGGCATCCCTGTCGAACACGGAGGGTCCGGTGCTCGATCCCGTGGTGGCGATCCGCCGCACCCTGACCCTGGCGCCCGACGAATCGGCAAGCGTGCAGATCATCTCCGGGGTCATGGACACCCGCGAGACCGCGCTGGCCGTGCTGGAAAAATACGGCGACCGCTACTTCGTCGAGCGGGCGTTCGAGATGGCTTGGTTTCAGAGCCAGGAGGTGCTGCGCCACCTCAATGCCAGCGAAGCCGATGCCCAGGCCTTTGGCCGCCTGGCCGGCTCTGTCGTCTACGGCAACGCGCTGCGCCGCGCGGCGCCTGCCATCATCGCCCGCAACCGGCTGGGACAGTCGGGATTGTGGCGCTTCGGTATCTCGGGGGACCTGCCCATTGTCCTGCTGCACATCCGCGACCTCGACCGCATCGACCTGGTCAGGCAGCTGCTGCAGGCGCACACCTACTGGCGTCTCAAGGGCCTGGCCGCGGACCTGGTGATCGTGAACGAGGATTTCTCGGGTTACCGGGCCGTGCTCCAGGATCGGATCCTGGGGCTGATCCACGCGGGACCGGAGGCGCAGGTCGTCGACCAACCGGGCGGCGTCTTCTTGCGTCGTGCCGAGGAGCTCTCCGAGGACGAACGGGTGCTGCTGCAGACGGTCGCCCGTATCGTCTTCAGTGACACGGCCGCGACCCTGGCCGAAGAAGTGGATCGGCGCGGGTTGGCACAGTGGGTGGATCGGCGCGGCTCGAAGCTCGGCAGGTCGGTGGATCGGCGCGTGGCAGCAAAGCGTGCGCCGGACCTGCTGGAGCCGGTGAAGCAAGCCGCGAGCGAAGCGGTGCATCCGCTGGCGGCGCGCGAGCGGGTTTTCAACAACGGGCTGGGCGGCTTCACGCCCGACGGGCAGGAATACGTCGTCACCCTGGAACCCGGCCAGACCACCCCGGCGCCTTGGGTCAACGTCATTGCCAGCCCCCATATCGGCACGGTCGTCAGCGAGAGCGGCAGTGCCTACACCTGGGTCGAGAACGCGCACGAGTTCCGGCTCACCACCTGGCACAACGACCCGGTCTCCGACGCCAGCGGCGAGGCGTTCTATATCCGCGACGAGCAGACGGGTACGTTCTGGTCGCCAACGCCGCTGCCTGCCCGCGGCCGGTCCGGCTACGTGTGCCGGCACGGGTTTGGCTACAGCGTGTTCGAGCACTACGAATCCGGGATCGTCTCGGAGCTCCATACCTATGTCGCCATGGATGCTCCGGTCAAGATCGTCCTGGCCAAGCTGCGCAACGCATCACAGCAGCTGCGCAGCCTGTCGCTCACCGGGTATTGGGAACTGGTGCTCGGCGAGTGGCGGCACGCCAACCTGATGCACATCGTCACCGAAACGGATCCGGAAACCGGGGCGCTGCTCGCACGCAATGCCTACGGCCGCGAATGCGCCAACCGCGTGGCCTTCGCCCATGTCAGCGAGCGCGAGCGATGGATCAGCGGAAGCCGCACCGAGTTCATTGGCCGCAATGGCTCGCTGGCCGATCCGGAGGCGATGCGCCGTAAACGTCTGTCCGGCAGGACCGGGCCCGGCCTCGATCCGTGCGCCGCGATCCAGACCGTGATCGACCTGGCGCCAGGACAGGAACACGAGATCGTGTTCGTCTTCGGTGCGGCCGCCAACGCCGACGAGGCACGGCAGTGCATCCAGCGATTCGGTGGACGGGCAGGCGCGCGGCAGGCACTCGAAACGGTGTGGGAACACTGGAGCCGCACGTTGGGCGCGGTGAATGTGGACACGCCCGACCCCGCGCTGAACGTCCTGGCCAATGGCTGGCTGGTATATCAAACAATATCGTGCAGGCTGTGGGGCCGCAGCGGCCATTACCAGTCTGGCGGCGCCTATGGTTTCCGTGATCAATTGCAGGACACCATGGCACTGGTCCATGCCACGCCGTGGCTCGCCCGCGAGCAACTGCTTCGCTGCGCCGGCCGCCAGTTCCTCCAAGGCGACGTGCAGCACTGGTGGCACCCGCCCAACGGCCAGGGTGTGCGCACCCGGTTCTCCGACGACTATCTTTGGCTGCCGTATGCCGCCTGTCGTTATGTGATGGCGACCGGCGACACCGGCGTGCTCGACGAATCCATCCCCTTCCTGGAGGGCCGCGAACTCCATGCGGACGAGGAGGCCTACTACGATCAGCCGCAGACCTCGTCGGAAGTGGCCAGCCTCTACGAACACTGCGTACGTGCGCTCAGGCACGGCCTGCGGTTCGGCGTGCACCATCTGCCGCTGATGGGCTGCGGCGACTGGAACGACGGGATGAATCTGGTCGGGAACGAGGGCAAGGGCGAGAGCGTGTGGCTGGCGTGGTTCCTGTTCGCGAGCCTCGAATCCTTCGCCGATCTGGCGCGGGGGCACGGCGATGCGGACTTTGCCAAGTTGTGCAAAGCTCAGGCCGCAGGGCTTCGCGCCCACATTGAAGCCGAAGCCTGGGACGGTGCCTGGTACCGGCGCGCCTGGTTCGATGACGGCACGCCACTCGGCTCGTCCGCCAACGACGAATGCCAGATCGACTCGATCAGCCAGAGCTGGGCGGTCCTCTCCGGGGGCGGCAACCCCATGCGCGCCCGTGAGGCGATGTCGGCGGTGGATCAGCGCCTGGTGCGGCGCGACCAGCGGATCATCCAGCTGCTCGACCCGCCCTTCGACCAATCCGACCTGGAGCCGGGTTACATCAAGGGTTACATCCCGGGCGTGCGCGAGAACGGCGGCCAATACACCCATGCGGCGATCTGGACCACGATGGCAGTTGCCATGATGGGCGACACGGAGCGCGCCTGGGAATTCTTCGCCATGCTCAATCCCATCCACCACGGCAGTACGCCAGAGACGATCGAACGCTACCGGGTCGAGCCCTACGTGATGTGCGCCGACATCTACGGCGCGCCACCGCACACCGGCCGCGGCGGCTGGACGTGGTATACCGGAGCGGCGGGCTGGATGTACCGGCTGACGGTCGAGACCCTGCTCGGCCTGCACCTGGAAGTGGACCATCTGCGCATCGTTCCCCGGGTCCCCGCGGATTGGGACTCGTACCGCATCCATTACCGCTACCGCGAGACGGTCTACCACATCGTCGTCCGTCAGATCGGTGAAGCGTCCGGTCAGGGGACCCGTATGACCGTGGACGGCGTCGAGCGTCCGGATGCGCGCATTCCCCTGGTCGACGACCGCCGGGAGCATCACGTTGAACTCCATCTCGGCTGAAAGGTGATCGATGTGTTCCTTACCCGGATCGGACTATGATGATCGAAGGCCTGGTACCTTGGTGCATGACGAAGTGGAAGGGGTGTGCCGCGCCGCCCAAGGCACGCAACGGCGGCAAGACAATGAGATGCTCCGCGCGCGCCCTTGACCTCCTCCAAGCTTGCGGATTGATCCAGTGTCCAGATCCCGCCCGAGGTTCACTGCCGCCCGGACTGGCCGAGGGCGTTGTTCACTGTCCGGCAGTTAGCAGTTGGGACAGAGCAACCAATCCGGCGCGACCGGGAACCCCGACCTGGATCTCCAGGCGGGAATCGAGCGGTGACGGCCCGTATCCGGGCGAACTGGCGGCCGTCCACAGCTCGAAGCTGTACTGCCCTGACGGCAATTCATGGCGATAGGTCTGATGCCCCCAGCTGCGCACAGCATCCATTTCTATCACCGGCTCGCCCGCAATGTGCAGACGCACCGTCATCTCATTTGCCACGGGCGAGCCACCACCCTCTCGTGCAGGCTTGGGTGCGACCTCGAACTCGTAAGTGCCGGCCGCCGGCAAATGGATCAGACCTTCGATGAGGATACCCGCCGCCCTATAGAGATTGCGATCTCCGTAACGAGCAAGCATTCCACCCTCTGCGACACCGTAACTGGCGGGGTCGAAACGCAAACCGTCCTGCAGCGTATACAGACCTTGCATCACTGGTGCCTCCGACGGAGGTTCAGCTCCCATGACCGTGCCATCAACGAAATAGCGCAGCCGCACCTCACCCATTGGCGAAGATGCCAAGCCTGGGGTATCAGCGGAGCTTGGTGACGCCTCCATAGGGGCAGGCGCCCTTGCCGCTGGCACGCCCTGCCGCGGGGCAACGGCCGCCGGCAAGGACATTTTTTTGTCCTGTGCCTCGATGCGCTCCATTAACTGTTTTACTTGCGCTTCGAGACGCTCCAGACGCTGTTCGACTTCTGATGCTCCGACCGGTACCGTTACCATGCAGCCCAGGACCAGGCCGAAGGAATACCCGACACACCGCGTAGTGATCCGCCCCATGGCTATTCCTCTATTTGATAACGCTTGATCTTGCGCCAGAGTGTGCTCTTGTCGATGCCCAGTATCTCGGCACACAAGGCGCGATCACCACCGGTCTCACGCAGCGTCTTACGGATGAAATATACCTCGACCTCTTCCAGCGTCTGAGGCTGCATATGGTCGATCGCGCGTACCGAGATCTCGTTACCGCGCGAGATCTCCGGCGGAAGCCCGCCTTCCTCGATCATCTTTCCACGACTGAGAATCAGCGCACGCTGAATGACGTTCTCCAACTCGCGCACATTGCCCGGCCAATCGTGGTGCATCAAGGCTCCCAGTACCTGCGTTGTCATGCCATCAGTCGGTTTCTTGAACCGCTTCGCGTATTTACTAATGAAATAGTTCGCCAGCAACGGGATATCGTCCCGCCTGTCCTTTAGTGCGGGAATATGGATCTCAATGACCCGAAGTCGATAATACAGATCCTCCCTGAAGGTCTCCTGAGCGATCAGCGCAGGTATATCGCGGTTCGATGCCGCGAGCACCCGGACATTTACCTGCCGAGGCACGGTGTCTCCCAATCTGTAGAAGCTAGCATCCTGGAGTACACGCAGCAGCTTGGCCTGTAACGACAGCGAGGCATTGTTGATCTCATCCAGGAAGATTGTGCCACCATTCGCTGTCTCGAAGAGGCCTGGCTTTGCACGCTCGGCGCCGGTGAACGCGCCCTTCTGATAGCCAAAAAGTTCGCTCTCGATGATTTGTTCCGGGATGGCTGCGCAATTGAGCGCCACAAAGCTATTTTCGCGCCGTGGGCTTTTCAGGTGAACCTGCCTGGCCACCAATTCCTTGCCGCTCCCGCTCTCACCCGTGATGAGCACCGAACAGTCGTAGGCGGCGGCCGCATCGATCAGCAGATGAACCTCGTCCATGGCAGTGGAACGTCCGATAATGACATCGCCCTCGGAGAACGCCTCGTTCTCCTCTCTCAGCCGCACGTTCTCGCGACTGAGATTCCAGAGCGAAAGTGCCCTGTCGACCGTATGCCGCAACTCAAGGTTCTCGAAGGGCTTGCAGATATAATCGAAGGCGCCGGCCTTCAGGCTTTGCACGGCAGACTCGACGGTAGCGTGCCCGGTCATCAAGATCACTTGGGTCAAACTGTTTTTCTGAAGCGCAAACTCCAGTACCTTCATGCCATCGACCTTTGGCATGCGCAGATCCGTAACGACTACCGCGACATCATTTCTTTCAATGAAATCGAGCGCCTCCTGGGAGCAATCGGCTGCAACGATGTCGGCCTCAGTGCTCTCGAGTACGTTAACCACGAGTTCGCGCATCACCATATCGTCCTCAGTTACAAGGACAATGGGCCGCCCTTTCGCGGCCGTGTCGGTGGGGTTTTCAGGTTCGCTGATCTTTGTCGCAAGCATACGGATGTTTTGCCTTTGCGGCGTTCGGTAGACGAATGATGAAGCGGGCACCGTCCCTATATTCGGAATCGAAGCGGAGGGTCCCCCCCCGGCGGCTGACCATGGCATGACTGATTGACAGCCCAAGCCCGCTTCCATCGCCCACTTCCTTGGTAGTGAAGAACGGCTCGAAGATTCGCGAGCGAAGCTCCCGGGGAATGCCGGGCCCATTGTCTTCCACAACGATATAGGCGACGCCACCTTCCGTGAGTCCGGTCTGGACCCGAAGAGTCGCATGCTCGACCCCTTCGAGGGCCTGAACAGAGTTGATCAGCAGATTGGTCAGCACGATATCAAGTTCGCCACACCCCCCATCCACAACGGGGTCGTCCTTGAGGTCGCGTTCCAGAGTTATCTCGTATCGTTTGAGTCGACAGCTGATGAGCGTGTCCACTACTTCATTTACGAGCGTATTGACATCGCAGAACTCTCCCTGGCATTTCTCCTTGCGTGCATAATTCAACAGATTGTGGATAATGTGAGAACAGCGCTTGGTCTGATCGCTGATGATTTGCGCGAAGTGGCGCGCCCGCTCAGGATCCTCGCAGGAATCGACCAGCAATTGTGAATAACCGAGAATGTTGCCCAGCGGGGTATTCAGCTCATGCGCGACACCCGCTGCCAACTGACCCATGGCCACCAATTTTTCCCGAGTGTAAACACTCTCCTGCAGTTGCTTGTACTCGGTGATATCCAGCAACGTGATCACCGCGGCCATCCCACCTTCACCCTGCGTCGCGAACGAGAGATTCATGGACAACCACCGCTCCGCATCGCCGAGCTGCAGATTGATGACCTGGTTGCGAATATCTTGATGGTAGAGAAATGCGTCCCTCAGGATTTCCCTGGTTTCATCAGTGATCAGCAATACGTCAAACAGGCTGACACCGACCAAGTGGGATTCCTGCTTTCCAAACAGGATCTCGGCCTGCTTATTCACCGTGTTGATGTAAAGGTTGTCATCGACGCCCAACAATGCAGCGGGTAGCACCTGAATCACCACATCCATGCGGTTGCGCTCGGACAAAACGCGGTTCTGACATTCCTCCACCAGTGCGAACATGCCGCCAAGGGTGGTGATCGTCTTGTTGTATTCGCGGTAGAGGCGCTGCAGCAACGGGTCGCGGACGCGAGGGACTTCAACGGGCTTGAGGTTCCCGTCCTGGGCATCGAGCATGCCCGCATTGAGGCAGCTGAGGCCCCTCTGATAGCGCCACGTTGACCATCCGTAACCGGCCAGGATGCCCGTCAAGGCAGAAACGATCGTGAGCCAGACGACCATCCAACCAAGGGGCGCAAAGATGACTACCCCGAGCGTGACAATACCCAGGGACACGAGAATCCCTCCACCCCCAAGACACCACATCCTGGGAATGCGAAGGCGGCGGGTCGCTGCGCGCCCCGCCGCCTTCATTACACTGGCGTCACTTCGGGAAATACCAATCTCCTATGGCGTTTGCTCGCAAGCAAACCAAGCGGACGGTTTAGAACAGCATCTGGAAGCCCAATGTCGCCTGTTTGTAGTCGCGTAGGGAGTTGATGCTCGGGTGCTCCTCATCGAAGCTCACGTCCGCATATTCGAAGGTCAGCTTTAGTTGCTGCCCATCCAGGTAGTAGTTGGCGCCGACGGCATTCGTCGTCTGGTCGAAGAACGGATCGTTCCTATCATAATCCGATGCCTCATGGCGGGCAAATAGCTGGAGCCGTCCGATCCCGATGGGCTGCGGGAATAGCCATCCCCCCTTGACGTAATACGCGTCCATCTCTGCATTGGGAGTGACGGTGTTGTCCACCAGCAATTCATCCCCGTTCAGCGCCCCATCCACGCTGTAATCGAAATAAGCGCCGGAGAGGGTCAGCGTCCCGGATTCCATTGGCTCCTCGTAGAACACATCAACCGTCCAGGCTGAATAGTCCTTCGGATCCGCTCGACCAGGCAGATTAGCGTATACCGCATCCGCCTGGAAGTCATAGGCCGCGCCAAACGTGAGAACGCGCTGGGTGCCCAGGTAGGTCCCCCTGTAGCCATAGGAATACTCCGGGTCGAAGGCGCTGTAATGTACTCGGCCGGTTACTCGCGGGGTATCCTTCGGCACATTGCCCCCTTCACGTCCGTCCGAAACCATTACACGATACTGGAACTTCGCATCCGCGAGGTTGCCCCACATGGCGACACCTGTATCACGCGTCCCACCGAACGGAGTGTAGGCA
>JAWLFM010000045.1:0-17735 GCA_041685565.1 Thioalkalivibrio sp. | reverse complement strand
GCCTCGCTGATGGCGTCATTAGGCGTGTGACAGGACATTAGTGGGACGCCTGCCGGTGCAGCAGCCACCCGGCGGTGATCACGCCGGTGGCCACAACCACGACAATGATGGTCGCCAGGGCATTGACCTGTGGGCTGACGCCCAGACGCACGCTGGAATAGACCACCATCGGAAGGGTGGTGGCGCCAGGGCCGGAAACGAAGCTGGCGATGACCAGGTCGTCCATGGACAGTGTGAATCCCAGCAGCCAGCCGGCGGCGAGCGCCGGCGAGATGATGGGCAGGATGATCACCAGAAAGACCTTCCAGGGCCGGGCGCCGAGGTCCATTGCGGCCTCCTCGAGGCTCACGTCCAGTTGCGAGAGGCGGGACTGCACGATCACCGCCACAAAGGCACTGGTGAAGGTCACGTGGGCGATGGTGATGGTGGTCATGCCGCGCCCGGCTGGCCAGCCGATGACCTGTTCCAGGGTGACGAACATCAAGAGACCGGAGAGGCCCAGGATGACCTCTGGCATGACCAGCGGCGCGGCGACCATACCTGCAAAGAGCATACGCGTGCGAAAGCGGGTGAAGCGGACCAGGGTCAGGGCCGCGAGGGTCCCCAGGATCACCGCCAGGGTGGCGGTTATCGTCGCCACGCGCACGGAAAGCCACAGGGCGGCCAGGATGCGTTCGTTCTGGATGAGTTCGACGTACCACCGCGTGGAGAAGCCGCCCCAGACGGTCACCAGGCGCGAGTCGTTGAAGGAGTAGATGATCAGGGTGATGATCGGCAAATAGAGGAAGGCATAGCCGAAGGCGATGGCGGTGAACAGCCAGAAGGAACGGCGCCCGGTCATCCCTGGTCCCGGGTGGTCTCGCGCTCCCCGATCCGCTGGAACAGCAGCAGCGGAACCAGGATCAGCAGCAGCATGGCCACCGCGACCGCAGCGGCAACGGGCCAGTCGCGGTTCGAGAAGAATTCGGTCCAGAGCACCTTGCCGATCATCAGGGAATCCGGGCCCCCGAGCAGGTCCGGAATCACGAACTCGCCGACCGCAGGGATGAAGACCAGCAGGGACCCGGCGATGATCCCGGGCATGGACAGAGGCAGGGTTACGGTGACGAAGGCCTTCCATGGGTGACAGCCCAGGTCGGCCGCTGCCTCGAGCAGGGTCAGATCCATCCGGACCAGGGTCGCGTACAGGGGCAGGACCATGAAGGGCAGGTAGGAATAGACGATGCCAAGGTACACCGCGAAATTGGTGTGCAGCAGCGCCAGGGGCTGGTCGATCAGTCCCATCGACAGCAGCAGGTGATTGACCAGCCCGTTGCCCTGCAGCAATCCGATCCAGGCGTAGACCCGGATGAGGAAGCTGGTCCAGAACGGCAGGATGACCAGCATCAGCAGCACGATGCGCCATCCCGCGGGGGCCCGTGCGATGCCGTAGGCCATGGGGTAGCCGATCAGCAGACAGAGGACCGTGGAGACGGCGGCGACCTTCAGGGAATTCAGGTAGGCAGAGACATAGAGCGGATCCTGCCAGAGGAAGGCGTAGTTGCCGAAGTGGACCTGAATCGACAGGGTCCGGTCCTCGGCCCATTGCAGCATCGGGGCGTATGGCGGGCTCGCCAGGGCGGTTTCCCCGAGGCTGATCTTCAGGACGATCAGGATCGGCAACAACAGGAAGAGGAGCAGCCAGGAATAGGGCAGGGCGATCACCAGCAACCGCCCCAGGCGACCCTGGGTCAGGCTCTTCACGCCGCGATCAAAGCGAAGTTTGATACTGGAGGCGCCGATCTGGGCGGCGGCCTCCCGGCCGGCCTTCATGCCGGCAGCACCACGCCGGCCTCGGAATCCCAGCCCAGGTGGACGGTGTCGTCCCAGGTCAGCGGCCCGGCGGTGCGGCGGGCCCGGTTGGTGACCTGCACCTGGATGGTCATGCCCTGTTCCGTTCCTACGTGATAGACCGAGACGTCACCCAGATAGCCGATCTCCCGGACCTTGCCCCGCACCCAGTTGCGGTCGTCGCCGGGCGGCCCGTCCAGGATGCGGAGCTTCTCCGGGCGCAGCGCCACCGCGACCGGGGTTCCGATGGCGAGCGGGTGGGCGTGATAAAGGACGATGTCGCCCGCGGCGGCGTCGGTCTGGATGATCACCCTGTCGCCGTCGCTGCCGACGATGCGTCCCTCGAAGAGGTTCACGGCACCGATGAATTCGGCAACGAAGCGGTTGCCGGGGTATTCGTAGATCTCCGAGGGGGTGCCGATCTGCATGATGCGGCCGGCATCCATCACCGCGAGCCGGGAGGACATGGTCATGGCCTCCTCCTGGTCATGGGTGACCATGATGAAGGTCGTGCCCACGCGCTCCTGGATGTTCACCAGCTCGAACTGGGTGCGTTCGCGCAGCTTCCGATCCAGGGCCGCGAGCGGTTCGTCCAGTAACAGCAGCTTGGGCTGCTTGGCCAGGGAACGTGCCAGCGCCACACGCTGGCGCTGGCCGCCGGAAAGCTGCTCTGGCCGGCGCCGGGCATGTTCGCTCATGTGCACCAGTTCCAGCATCTCTCCCACCCGGGTCCGGATCGCCTGCGCGGACAGCCGTTCCTGCTTCAGGCCGAAGGCGACATTCTGCTCCACCGTCATGTGCGGGAACAGCGCATAGGACTGGAACATCATGTTCACCGGGCGTTCGTAGGGCGGCATCCGGGTGATGTCCTGGCCCTCGATCAGGATCTGCCCCTGGGTGCTTCGCTCAAGGCCGGCGAGCATGCGCAGGAGTGTGCTCTTGCCGCAGCCGGAGGCGCCGAGGAGCGAGAAGAACTCGCCCTGGAAGACTTCCAGCGAGACATCATCGACGGCATAGGTCCGGTCGCCAAAGATCTTCGTGACCTTGCGGATCTCCAGGAACGGGCGGGCGTCCGGATCCTGCCAGGCATCGAGAACCCCGGGATCAGGCCGGGTCTGGGGCATGTGGCAACCCTGGCGACGACGTCGTGGAGGGGGGGCAGCCCGAGAGCACCGGTAGACGGCCGATCGTGTCGGGATTCACCGACTGCCGCCTCAGCGTCCGGTCTTGATCTGGGTCCAGGCCCTGACCCGGGCGCGCTGGATGTCGTCGGGCAGCGAGTCCAGCGTGACCAGCCGCTCGCGCAGATCCTGCGTCGGGTAGACCCCGGGATCGTCGCGGATGGCCGGGTCCACCAAGGGGGTGGCCGCCGCATTGGCATTGGCGTAGGCGACCTCGTTGGTGATCTCGGCGATGTTCTCGGGCACCATCAGGAAGTCGATGAAGGCATGCGCGTTCGCGGGGTTCGGGGCATCGGCAGGGATCGCCATCAGATCGAACCAGAGGACGGCGCCCTCGCGGGGTATCCGGTAGTCCACCGCGACCCCGCGTCCGACCTCCTCGGCGCGGTCGCGGGCCTGGATCACGTCGCCGGAATAGCCGTGGGCCACACAGAGATCGCCGTTGGCGAGATCGTTGATGTATTTCGAGGCGTGGAAATAGCGGATGTGCGGGCGCACCTTCAGGAAGGCCTCAGTAGCCGCTTCGATATCCGCGGGATCGGTGCTGTTGGGGTCGATACCCAGGTAGAGAAAGGCGGCAGCCAGGGCCTCGCCCTCGTCATCCAGCACGGCGATGCCGCAGCCGGCCAGCTGCTCCGCGATCTCGGGGTCGAAGAGCAGGGACCAGGTGTCGAATTCCGCGTCCTCGCCCAGGATCTCCCGGACCCGGGTCACGTTGTAACCGATGCCGGTGGTACCCCACATGTAGGGCACGGTGAACCGGTTGCCGGGATCCACCGACGCCAGCTTGCTGGTCAGGACGGGGTCAAGATTTTCCCGATGCGGCAGCAGTGAGAAGTCCAGTGGCCGGTACAGGCCCGCCTGGATGTGGCGCCCGGCAAAGGGATGCGCGGTGGGGAAGATCACGTCGTAGCCGCTGCGTCCTGCGAGCAGCTTGGCCTCGAGAATCTCGTTGGCATCGTAGACGTCGTACACGACCCGGATGCCCGTTTGTTCCTCGAAGCGCTCGATCACGTCTTCCGAGATGTAATCGGACCAGTTGTACACCTGTACCACCGGCTGCTCGGATGGCGAACAGGCGGCCAGCGCCACCCCCGCGCAGGCCACCAGAACTCCCCGGAATCCCGTCATCATCATCGTTTCCCCTGTTGCGAACCGCAGCGAACGGGATGATGTTCGGGTTCGTGTGCGGGACTGTCAACCTCGCCGGGCCATCCCGGCGGAATCGGACCCCGCCGGGGTCTGCGGCTGCTAGACTCAGGTTCTGCACAGGAGGACAGCGATGAGCGACAACCCGGTTCCCGATGAACTTCTCCCCGTTGGCTATATCGGCCTCGGGATCATGGGTGCGCCGATGGTGCGCAACCTGCTGCATGGGCAGGTCCCCGTCCGGGTCTGGGCGCGCCGGCCCGAGCAGGCGCAGAAGCTCGTCGTCGATGGTGCGACGCTCGCGGATGGCTTCGAGGATCTGGTCGCCTCCGTCCGCGTGCTCTTCCTCAACGTCTCGGATACGCCCGACGTCGAGAGCCTGATGCTGGACGAGGGCGGCATCCTGACCCATGCCCGGCCGGGGCTGACCGTGGTGGACCACAGCACCATCGACCCGATGCGCACGCGCGTCATTGCGGAGCGTGCCCGCGCCGCCGGCGTGGCGTTCGTGGATGCGCCTGTGTCGGGGGGCGAACGGGGCGCCATCGACGGGACCCTGACCCTGATGCTGGGTGGAGAGGAAGCGGATGTCGAGCGCGTGCGACCACTGCTGAAGCTGGTCGGCAAGACCCTGACCCGTGTCGGCGACAGCGGTGCGGGGCAGATGGCAAAGGCGTGCAATCAACTCATCATCGGCGAGACGCTGGTGGCGATCGGCGAGGCGTACGCCCTGGCGGAGGGTGCCGGCGTGGATCCGGCCCGGGTGCGCGAGGCCCTTCTGGGTGGCTTTGCCGGATCCAGGGTCCTGGAAATGCATGGCCAACGCCTGCTCGACGACAACTTCGTTCCCGGGTTCATGGCCCATCTGCACGCAAAGGATATGGGGATCGTTGCAAACACGGCAGCGAGCCTGGGGCTGGATCTTGCCGGGGTGGAGCGGGTGCGCGCCGCGCTGGCGCGGGCCCTGGAGGACGGCCACGGCAACGACGATTCGACCATCCTGGCCCGGTATTGTGTTCCGGACCGCTGAAGCCGCTTCCTCGCGGGTGCCTGACCCAAAGGAGATAGGCGCCTTCCGGAGGGATTCCCACTTGCTTTATAGTATTTTTTGAGCCTCAAAGACGCCGGCGACCCGCCGCGCCCCGGCGCTGATCAACGGGATTCCTTCATGAGCGACACTGGCGACCATGCCGCTACCCTGACTCTGTGCCGGACCGTCCGGGGCAGGGTCCGCATCCTCAACCCCTGCGAGGATCCGACGCGTGCGCTGGACCCATCGAAGCCCCTTGGTTACAACCCGGTGCAGCACCTTGCCATTGCGCTGGGCTGCTGCATGACCGAATTCGCGCGCCGCTTCCTCGAGCGGCGCGATCTTCCCCAGACCCTGATCGCGACACTGGACTGGCAGGTGGATGGTCGCCACTGTCGAATCTCGCGCATGGACCTGACCCTCCGCCTTGCGGTCACGCTGAACGACGAGGAGCGTCACATCCTCGACCGGATGATGAACCACTGCCCGGTGCACCAGGCCCTGCACGGCAACGTGCCCGTGCACATCCATGTCGATCGGCTGGACGAGGAAGAACTGCGACTCGCCGAGGACACCTGAGGCATTCTGGACGGCGCCGGCTTGCCGCCGCTGTCACGCTTGTCGGGGGCAGCCGAGTGCGGGCGCAAGCTCCCGCACTCGGTGCGGATGAAGGTATCAGCCCTTGTTCGCGAGCAGGGCGGCCTGGTCGCCATCCCAGCCGACAAGAACCTGTCCGTCAGCCTCGATCACGGGCCTGCGAATCAGGGTGGGCTCCGCCAGCATCAGCGAACGTGCGCGGCTGGCATCGACACCATCCCGGGTCTCGAGCGGCAGCCTGCGCCATGTGGTGCCACGGCGGTTCAGCAGCGCTTCCCAGCCCACGTGTGCAAGCCAGCGATCCAGCAAGGCCGCGTCCAGCCCATCCTTGCGGAGGTCATGGAAATGGTGCTGCCATCCGGCGGCGCTCAGTTCTCGACGAGCCCGGCGCACCGTGTCGCAGTTGGCAATGCCATAGACGACCAACTCCGCCATCAGCCGGGAATATCCCGTAGCAGCGCGTTCAGGCCCACCTTGGCCTTGGTCTTCTCGTCCACGCGCTTGACGATCACCGCGCAGTACAGGGAGTACTTGCCGTCCTTGGACGGCAGATTGCCGGACACCACCACGGCACCCGCCGGAATGCGGCCGTAGGTGATCTCATCCTTTTCCCGGTCGTAAATCCGGGTGCTCTGGCCGATGTAGACACCCATGGAAATGACCGCGCCTTCCTCGACGATGACGCCCTCGACGATCTCCGAGCGGGCGCCGATGAAGCAGTTGTCCTCAATGATGGTCGGAGAGGCCTGCAGCGGTTCCAGCACCCCGCCGATGCCGACGCCTCCGGACAGGTGGACGTTCTTGCCGATCTGGGCGCAGGACCCCACGGTGGCCCAGGTGTCCACCATCGTGCCCTCGTCCACGTAGGCACCGATGTTCACGTAGGAGGGCATCAGCACCACGTTCGGCGCGATGAAGGCGCCCTTGCGCGCGGTCGCCGGAGGTACCACGCGCGCGCCACCGGCACGGAAATCCCGGCTACTGGTATCGGCAAACTTGGAGGGGACCTTGTCGTAGTAGTTGGTGAAACCGCCCTTGATGAACTGGTTCTCCTCGATGCGAAAGGACAGCAATACGGCCTTCTTCAGCCACTCGTGTACCACCCACTGGCCGTCGGTCCTTTCGGCGACACGCACGGCACCGCGATCCAGTTGTTCGATGGTTTCGCGGACGGCGTCCTTCACCGTCGTTTCCACGTTGCGCGGGGTGATTTCCGCGCGGCGCTCAAATGCGGACTCGATGACACTCTTGAGATCATTCATTTGCGATCCTTTATTCATGTTAAATGTAAAGTCACGGCCGGGTTCTGCAGGTCGGGTTGGCGTAGGGTAACCCGACCTGCCGGGATGCCGGGACCGATGCTGCTGTGCGGCCATGAGCGGGTGCGAGACCCGACGGGTTGCGCCCTTGGAGTACGTTTACCCGACCTACGGTTTGCGGCCCTGCTCGGAAGGCCCCGACCGCCGGCGGCCGGCCGCCGTACTCCAGATCCGTGTATTTGTGTTCAGTCTCTCTCCAGCAGCGTTCGGATGCGCTCGGCGGCCTCGACACAGGCCGCGGGCTCGGCCACCAGGGCCATACGCACGTGGCCCGCGCCCGGATCCCCGTCGGCGGTCGGACGCGAGAGATACCGGCCCGGCAGCACCGTGACATTGATCTCCCGCTTGAGCCGCCGTGCGAAGGCCTCATCGTCTCCCCCCGGTACCCGCGGCCAAAGGTAGAAGCCTGCATCCGGTATGTTGAGGTCCAGCACCGATGCGAGTCGGGGCACGACTGCGGCAAACTTCTCGGCGTACAGCCTGCGATTCTCCCGCACATGGGCCTCGTCGCCCCAGGCCGCCGCGCTCACGGCCTGGACCGGCCCCGGGAGGGTGCAGCCATGGTAGGTCCGGTACAGTGCGAAGCGCTCGATGATCCCGGCATCACCGGCGACGAAGCCTGAGCGCAGGCCGGGAAGATTGGATCGCTTGGAGAGGCTGTGAAACACGATGCAACGGGAAAACGCGTCATTTCCGATACGCTCGGCGGCCCCGAGAAGCCCCGCAGGGGGCTTGGCATCGGGATGATGGATCTCCGAGTAGCACTCGTCCGCCGCGATCACGAAGTCGTGGCGTTCGGCCCGCTGGATCAGGGACCCGAGTTCGTCCTCGGACATGACCGCGCCGGCCGGATTGCCGGGATTACAGACATAGAGCAGCTGCACGCGATCCCAGATGGCATCGGCTATGGTGTCAAGGCGGGGCCGGTAGCCGTTGGCCGGTTCCAGATTGTAGAACAGCGGTTCGGCGCCACTCAGTAACGCCGCACCCTCGTAGATCTGGTAGAAGGGGTTGGGCATCAGTACCCCCGCATTCGCGCCTGGGGTGACCACGGCCTGAGAGAGTGCGAACAGGGCCTCGCGCGTGCCATTGACCGGCAGCACCTGCCGCTCCGCATCCACATGCGCCAATCGGAAACGGCCCTGGAGCCAACGGGCGATCGTCTCGCGAAGCGCGGGTTCCCCTCGTGTGGTCGGGTACCGATTGAAGCCGGACATCGCCTGCTCCAGAACGGGCTGGACGAACGCGGGCATCGGATGACGGGGCTCGCCGATGGCGAGCGCGATCGGCGTCGGCATGCCGCCGGCGGCCTGCAGATCCGCGAACAGGACCTGCAGGCGCTGGAAGGGATAGGGCTGCAGGCGGTCGAGATTCGGGTTCATCGGTCGGTACGGACTCTTCGGCGCGATGTGGGTCGGGGACTACAGGCGTCCGCGAACTGGCGGGCGCGTAGTATACCCAACCCAATGCAGTACGCTCTTTTCCTCCAAGTTAAGGTCCCGGCCGGTCAGGGGTTCCCCTGCTGCAGGACCTCGAGCGCTCGGTCGATCGGAGCCTCAGACCACCCGAATTGCGCGTAGCCGGATCGCAGGTGGGACAAGTACTCTTCTCGCACGGGAAGGCCGGCGGTGACCCGGTCCGGATGGGCAATCCAGGTGTGTGCCAGACGGATACCTGAGCGCCCGTTCGGTCGAAACGGAAGCACGATGCGCAGATAGTGGTTCGGGGTACCCTCGAAGCGGTCCATCGCCTGCAACTGGGCCAGGCTGAGATCGTGCAGTGCGCCGGGGCAGTCGTCCGCACCCGTGTAGCGGATGTTCGCGACCACGTTGCGTCTGAGCGCCGCGCGCTTGTCCAGACTCAGTCGGAAGCCTTCGATGAGACCGGGCTGGCGCCGGCCAACGGGTCCGATGCGTGCTTCAATGCGCGCCAGACTGAGGTTCGATCCGTAGGCGACCGTCGACTGGGTGCCCGGCCGCTGTTCGACCAGATACCGGCGATAATCCCCGTGCGGGATGAGGATCCCGGCGTCGGGTGCGCGGTTGTAGAAATAGGTCTGAACGGTTTCGCCCTGGCCCGAGAAATGGCGTGCGGGAACGGTCTTGCGGCGATATAAAGAGCCTTCCGGATCACGCGCGTCAAAGTCTTCGACGCAGTCGATGCGTTGCAGCGTCGATGAACCCACCAGGTGGATCTCTCCGACGACCGGTCGTGGTCCGGCAAGCAGTCCCGGGTAGCTGCCGAGGTCGAACAATTGACCCGATATCAACGCGGGCCCCAGGAACTTCGAGTCGCGCAGCATCGGGGCGCGGCTCAGGCAGCGCAACAGGGTTCCATACACGAAGAGCTTCGTCACGCCCGCATGGAAGTGCTCGTTGGTTGTCCCCTCCATGGATATCCATATTGCAGGAAGGACTTGGGTTCGCGAAAGGGCCAACATGTTCGGCATGAGGGCCTTTTCGTGTTTGCGTGCAGAGGTGTTCGCGCCACGGGCGCAGCCACCTCCGGCCGCGAGCCCGACGCGCACAGGGGATCTCGGCCGGGAACCGCTTCGCAGGCGTTTGGGCCGCAGGGCAGCGCGGCTTTTCCGCGCATTGCAGGATGTTTTGTTGAAGCCGGACGCCCGCATCGTCACACTTCGCTTCACCAAATCACTGAAAACCGGATCGGGGCGTTGTCGCCCCTCCTTTTTCGGGTAAAATGGGACCAATTCAGTACTGTTTAAAGGAGTCGACCAGCAACCATGTTGCGCATCAGCAAGCTCAGTGACTACGCGATTGTCCTGCTTTGCGAGATCGCAAGGGAGCAGGGCGGGCAGGGTACGACGGCGCGCCAGTTGGCCACGAGCACCCAGATCGCGCTGCCGACGGTCGTCAAGCTGCTGAAGCTGCTGAAGGATCACGACGTCCTGCTGTCAATGCAAGGCCGCAACGGCGGTTATCGGCTGGCGCGTCGCCCCTCCGAGACCAATCTCGCGGTGATCATCGAGGCCGTGGAAGGCCCGATCGCACTGACCGAGTGCATGAGCGAGGAGCTCGACTGCCAGATCCACAGCAAGTGCAACACCCGCCCCCACTGGGTGCATATCAACGCAGCCTTTCGCCAGGCCCTTTCTGTAGTCACCCTGAACGACCTCACCACCGGCACCCTGCCGGTTCCGGTCACCTGGGGTGGCGTCCGGGCGGCGGCTCTCTGAACGAATTCACCAGCAAACCGAGGCCAGAACCATGTCCACGCATTCTCAAGACGTCGAGCAACTCGTCAAGCGCGAGTACAAGTACGGATTCAGCACCGATATCGATCAGGAAATCCTGCCGCCGGGGCTGAACGAGGACGTGATCCGCGCGATCTCGGCGAAGAAGCACGAACCGGAGTTCATGCTGAACTGGCGGCTCGAAGCCTACCGTCATTGGCTGACCATGAAGGAGCCGAGCTGGGCCCATGTCCACTATCCGAAGATCGACTATCAGGCCGTCTCGTACTATGCGGCCCCGAAGTCCGACGACGATGCGCCGAAGAGCCTGGACGAGGTCGATCCGAAGCTGCTGGAGACCTACGAAAAGCTGGGCATCCCGCTGCATGAACGCGCGCGCCTGGCCGGCGTCGCCGTGGATGCCGTGTTCGACAGTGTCTCGGTGACGACGACCTTCAAGGAAAAGCTCGGCGAGGCCGGCGTGATCTTCTGCTCCTTCTCCGAGGCGGTGCACAACCACCCGGAGCTGGTGCAGAAGTACCTGGGGACGGTGGTCCCCGCGGGTGACAATTACTTCGCCGCCCTTAACGCCGCGGTCTTCTCGGACGGCTCCTTCGTGTACATCCCGAAGGGCGTTCGCTGCCCGATGGAATTGTCCACCTACTTCCGCATCAATGCGATGGACACCGGGCAGTTCGAACGCACCCTGATCATTGCCGAGGAAGGCTCCCATGTGAGCTATCTGGAGGGCTGCACGGCGCCGCAGCGCGATCGCAACCAGCTGCACGCGGCGGTGGTGGAACTGATCGCGCTGGATGACGCCGAGATCAAGTATTCCACGGTGCAAAACTGGTACCCCGGCGACGAGGACGGCAAGGGTGGCATCTACAACTTCGTGACCAAGCGCGGCGCCTGTCGCGGCCGCAACAGCAAGATCTCCTGGACCCAGGTCGAGGCCGGTTCGGCGATCACCTGGAAGTACCCGAGCTGCTTGCTGCTGGGCGACAACTCGGTGGGCGAGTTCTATTCGGTTGCGGTGGGTAACAACCTGCAGCAGATCGACAGCGGCACGAAGATGATCCACGTTGGCAAGAACACCCGCAGTACGATCATTTCCAAGGGCATTTCCGCGGGACGGGCGAACAACGCCTATCGCGGCCTGGTGAAGATCCTTGGCGGTGCCGAGGGCGCCCGGAATTACACCCAGTGTGACTCGCTGCTGCTCGGCGACCGCTGCGGCGCGCATACCTATCCCTACATCGAGGTGAAGAATCCCACTGCGCAGGTGGAGCACGAGGCGACCACCTCGAAGATTGGCGATGACCAGATCTTCTACCTGAAGCAGCGGGGTATCTCCGAGGAAGATGCGGTAAACATGATCGTGAACGGCTTCTGCAAGGAGGTCTTCGGGGAATTGCCGATGGAATTCGCGGTGGAGGCCCAGGCGCTGCTCGCGGTATCGCTGGAAGGAGCGGTCGGCTGAGCGGTCCGGCCGCCGAATGGGCGCACGGGGCGTATCCCCGATGCGCAGGGACGGGCACCTGGGTACCAGGTCCGAGAGACCTGCGCAGACCAGCGCCACCGGCGGACGGCGCGCGCCCGGAACCCTTAGGAGCCTGCCGTGCAGGCGAGATGCAGACCAAGGCGAATGAGGACATGCAATGAACGTGCAGGAACTGATGGAGGCCTTCCAGATGCTTCCGGACTGGGAAGACCGGTACCGGTTGATCGAGGACCTGGGGCGGCACATGCCCAATCTGCCGGACGACCAGTTGACGGAGGAACACCGCATCAAGGACTGCAATACCCAGGCCTGGTTGATCGCGCACCTGAACGACGAGGACCCGCCGAAGATGGTCTTCGAGGCAGACGCCGAGACGGCCACGGTGCGCGGCCTGATGGCCTTGATGCTGTTGCCGTTCCGCGACAAGACACCGGAGGAGGTGCTGGCCACCGATCCCGAGGAGCTGTTCGGGCCATTGGGTCTGGAGTCCGCGCTGAGTCCGAGCCGGCGCGCCGGGATGGAGGCCCTGATGTTTCGCGTCCGCGAATTGGCCATCGAACATGCCGCCACGGCCTGACACGATGCAGCCCATCGAGGCCAGCCAAGGGGCGGACCGGGCCGAAGGCCGTCATCCCCCGACGCGGTGGTGTTGCGACCGCGCAGAAGAATTCAACCGAGTGGCCCTATGGCCCGCACAATCTTTCCAGGAGAACAAGCAATGCTGAAGATCAACAACCTGCAGGCCCGGGTCGAGGCGGCCGAGATCCTCAAGGGCATCGACCTCGAAGTAAAGGCCGGCGAAGTCCACGCCATCATGGGTCCCAATGGTTCGGGCAAGAGCACGCTGTGCCAGGTCCTTGGCGGCCGCGATGGCTACGAGGTGACGGGCGGTACGGTCGAGTACATGGGCAAGGACCTGTTCGAGCTCGAGCCCGAGGAGCGTGCCCGGGAGGGCATTCTGCTGGGCTTTCAGTACCCGGTGGAGATTCCCGGCGTAAAGAACATCTACCTCCTGAAGGAGGCCTATAACGCACAGCGCAAACATCGCGGCGAGCCCGAGGCCGATACCTTCCAGTTCCTGAAACTCGTGCGTGAGAAGCTGAAGACCATGCAGATGGACGAGAGCTTTCTGCACCGCGCGGTGAACGTCGGTTTCTCCGGTGGTGAGAAGAAGCGTAACGAGATCCTCCAGATGCTGGTCCTCGAACCGAAGCTGGCCCTCCTGGACGAGACCGACTCCGGCCTGGATATCGATGCGCTCAAGGTGGTGTCCGAAGGCGTGAACCGGCTGCGGTCCCCGGATCGCGCGATCGTGCTGGTGACCCACTACCAGCGCCTGCTCAGCCACATCGAGCCCGATTTCGTCCACGTCCTGTCCGGCGGGCGCATCATCAAGTCCGGGGACAAGACCCTTGCCCATGAACTGGAGCGCAACGGCTACCAGGGGATCATCGAGGAGGCGGCATGAGCGCGAATACCCTGAGCCAACATTACGCCGATCAGCTGCAGCAACTGCAGGACGGCCTTCCCGGGGCGATTCCCGAGTGGCTGGCGGGTCGGCGGCACGGTGCTGCCGCGCGGTTTTCTGAGGCGGGCTTCCCGGATCCGCGTCAGGAGGAATGGAAATACACCAACGTTCGCCCCATCGCGAGCAAGCCCTTCGTGGCCGCCGCGACCCATGCGCCGGTTGCGGAGGAAACGCTGCGCGCGATGAGCTTCGAGGGCCTGGATGCCTACCGCATGGTCTTCGTGGACGGGCGGCTGCGTGCCGAATTCTCCGACCTGGAAGATCTGCCCGGCGGCGTCACCGTCCAGGGCCTGGCGGATGCGCTGGCCTCCGATCCCGACCCACTGGAGCCACTGCTCGGCACACTCGCGCACGACCGCTTCTCGAGTTTTGCCGCGGCGAATATGGCCTTTCTGACCGATGGCGCCGTGATCCGCCTGGGCAAGGGTGTGCGCCTGGAGCGACCCCTGCACCTGCTGATGGTCGGTTCAGCCGGTGATCCCGCGACCTGGAGCCACCCCCGGGTGCTGATCCAGGCCGGAGAGGGTTCGGAGGCCACCGTGATCGAGCATTACGCCGACCTGGAGGGCGCCAATGGCTTCACCAATACGGTAACCGAACTGCGTGCCGAGACCGGTGCGCAGCTGCGCCACTACCTGTTGCAGGATCACGCCGACAGCGCCTATCACGTCGGCAGCGTCTTCATCCAGCAGCGGCGCGACAGTCGCGTGACTTCGCACAATGTGAATCTCGGCGGCCGCCTGGTTCGCCACGATCTGAATGTCGATCTCACCGAGCCGGGCGCCGAGATCGATCTCAATGGGTTGTTCCTGGTGGGTGGGCGTCAGCATGTGGATACCCATACGCGGGTTCATCACGCCTCGCCGCACACGACCAGTCGGGAGCAGTACCGGGGCATCGGCCAGGGCCATGGTCGTGGCGTATTCAAGGGCCGGGTCCTGGTGGAACGGGGCGCGCAGAAGACCGATGCCCAGCAGCACAGCGCCAACCTGCTCCTTTCGCCCAACGCCGAGATCGACACCAAGCCCGAACTGGAGATCTACGCCGACGACGTGAAGTGCGCCCACGGGGCCACGGTCGGGCAGCTCGACGAGACCTCGATGTATTACCTGCGCAGTCGCGGTATCGACGCCGAGGCCGCGCGGGGCATGCTGGTGTTTGCCTTTGCCGATGAGGTCCTGGAACGGATGGATCTGGCTGCGGTGCGTACCAACATCGAGAGGCGTCTCGCGGCGCGTCTCCCAGAGGCTGGCGCGATCGACGTCATCGGCTGAGCCGACCCGTTCCGCGTTAGCAGTTGAAACCTTGGACAGAGAGGCCAGGACATGCAGGTTCAGGAAATGATCAAACTCACTCGCGACTGCCCGGCGGTTGCCGTGCCTGCGGGACAGCGGGTGATGATCGGTGAGGGTGCCGAGGTCGGACTGGTGCAGGCCCTCGGCGGCAGCTATACGATCACCGCGCAGGGCCGTCTGTTCCGGGTCGATGCCAAGGACGCGGATGCGTTGGGCAAGGAGCCTACGCCGCGTCCCGAACTACCGGAGGACGCGTCGGACGAGGAGGTCGAGGAACTGATCTGGGATCAGATGCGGGGCTGCTACGACCCGGAGATTCCGATCAACATCGTCGACCTGGGGCTCATCTACCGCTGCGAGGTCCAGCGCAATGCGCACGGCGGCCGCACGGTCGACATCGACATGACCCTGACCGCGCCCGGTTGCGGCATGGGCAACGTGATCGCGACCGATGTGTGGCAGCGGGTCATGGAGGTCCCCACCGTTGAGGAGGCCACGGTCGAGGTCGTCTTCGATCCGCCGTGGGATGCCTCGCGGATGACCGAGGCTGCTCGCCTGCAGACGGGGATGTTCTGATGAGCGGGTGGGTGGACGTGGCCGCGCCGGATGAAATCGAGCCGGGCAAATACCGGTTGGTCGATGTCGATGATGCGCCGATCCTGGTGTTCAATGTCGAGGGCAAGTTCCATGCCATCGAGGACATGTGCTCGCATGAGGAGTACCCAATGGCCGGTGGCGAGGTCAAGGGCGATCGCATCACCTGTCCGCAACACGGGGCGGAGTTCTGCCTGCGGACGGGTGCGGCACTCACGGCCCCCGCCTATGAACCCCTCACCACCTTCCCGGTCCGGATTCACGAGGGCATGGTGCAGGTTCGGGATGATCGCTGGGATTGAGCCAGGCGCAACGGCCCCCATCATCCTGCCAACAGATTTGAGACGATTCAGGAGAAGCAGCCAATGAACACCACGGCCATTGAAAGCAGTATGCATACCACTACCGCACAGGTGCCCGAGGTGGATCGGGTCCGGGCGACCGAAAAGGCCACGCGTCACATCCTGACGCAGATGGAATCGGATCCAGCGGCGATCGGTTTTCGTCTCGAGGTGAAGCGCACGGGCTGCTCGGGCTGGATGTACGTCGTCGATCTGGTGCACGAGGCGCGCGAGGACGACATGGTCTTCAGCGTCGGAGGCGGTCTCGACATCTACGTCGATGAGAAGAGCTTCAGCTTTGTCCACGGTACGGAGATCGACTTCGTCTCCGAGGGGCTGACCCGCCAATTGGTCTTCAACAATCCCAATGTCACCGCGGAATGCGGCTGCGGGGAGAGCTTTTCCGTAGGGTAGGGGGGATTTGGAGTATGGGGGCCTGCCCCGTATAGGCAAACGTCCGCCTTGAAAACGCCCGCAGGCCAAAGAAGGCGGGTGTGGGTTCCCGCGCCCCATGCCCACGGGGTTCAGAGGCCGAGGGCCTGTTTCAGGGCGTCGATCCGGGGCGTCCGTTCCCAGGTGAAGTCGGGCTCTTCCCGGCCGAAATGCCCGAAGGCTGCCGTCGCAGCGTAGATCGGCCGACGCAGGTCGAGATCGCGGATGATGCCCGCCGGGGTGAGGTCGAAGACATCCCGCACGGCCTGTTCCATGCGGGTCCCTTCGACCAGGCTCGTGCCGTGCCCATCGACGCGGATCGAGACCGGATCGGGACGCCCGATTGCGTAGGCCAGCTGCACGGTACAGCGTCTCGCGGCACCTGCCGCGACCAGGTGTTTGGCCACCCAGCGTGCGGCATAGGCCGCCGAGCGGTCCACCTTGGTCGGGTCCTTCCCCGAGAAGGCCCCGCCTCCATGCGGACAGCTGGCCCCGTAGGTGTCGACGATGATCTTGCGACCGGTGAGACCGGTATCACCCTGCGGCCCACCGATCTCGAACCGCCCCGCCGGGTTGACCAGATAGCGGATGCCCGGGGCCCGCAGCGAAGGCGGAATGACCGGTTCGATCAGGTGGCGGATCGTCGCCTGTTCGACGTCCGCGTCCGTGATGGTCCCCTGGAGCTGCGTGGACAACACCACGGTCTCGACTGCCGTGGGTCTGCCATCCGTATAGCGAACCGAGACCTGAGACTTGGCATCCGGCCGCAGCCAGTCGAATTCCGGTTGCCGCCGCAGGTCGTGCTGGCGCTGCATCAGCCGGTGTGCAAGCTGGATGGGCAGGGGCATGAGTTCCGGCGTCTCATCGCAGGCGTAGCCGAACATCAGGCCCTGATCTCCGGCTCCGAGTACGCCGCCTTCGCGCTCGACCCCCTTGGCGATCTGCACCGACTGTCCGTGGATCCGGGTCATCACCTCGCAGGTCTCGGGATCGATGCCGGGAAATCCGGCGTGATAGCCCGTCTCGCGCAGCAACTGGCGGACCAGTGGCTCCAGTTCGCCCCGGAGGGTTTCGAGCCCCGCCTCTCCACTGAGCCGGAACTCCCCGGCGAGCACGACGAGACCCTCGGTGAGCAGGGTCTCGCAGGCGACCCTGGCGCCCGGGTCCAGCTGCAGGCAGCGGTCGAGCATGCGGTCCGAGATGCGGTCGGCCAGCTTGTCGGGATGCCCGTCGGAGACGGACTCGGATGTAAACAGCCACGTTTGCGTCACGGATGCCCCCTGGGAGTCTGCAGGACTCGGGATCGAGCTACTGCGGAGTTCTGCCGCAGCGCCTATTATGGCGCGAATCGGGGAGGCGATGGTCGGCTCCAGGGTTCAGGTCACAGAGACGACGCCGGAAAAGCGGTCTGGGCGATGACGGCAATGTTGCGGATGGCCTATGCTCCCGACGCGCTCAATACAACCAGAGAGGGTGGTGAAGCACATGCAGGGGACTGAAAAGATCGCAGTGATTGGGTTGGGCTATGTGGGCCTGCCCCTGGCCGTCGAGTTTGCGCGCGCGCGAAAGGTGATCGGTTTCGACAAGAATTCCGCTCGCGTTGCCGAGCTCCAGGGCGGGCGGGACAGTACCCTTGAGGTCGAGCCGGAGGAACTGGCCGCGGCAGAGGGCATGGAGTACACCGACGACCCGGCGCGCCTGCGCGAAGCGAGCATCTTCATCGTGACGGTGCCCACACCCAT
>JAWLFM010000220.1:0-4317 GCA_041685565.1 Thioalkalivibrio sp. | reverse complement strand
CACGCATGTTCAATGGACACCACCAAGCATCATTTATCACCACGAAGTCCTCGCCCTCGCCCTCGCCCTCGCCCTCGCCCTCGCCCGGCCCCGGCGAAGGCTTCTCACCGGGAAGGCCGGGAAGGTTTTTGGGGATGAGTGCCCCGTATTCCCTTGCCCCCGTCAGGCCAGCGGCCACCGCCGATCCCGAAACCTCCCCGACCCGGTCCGAGCCGGACCCAAACCTCATTCCCTCTCCCCGCTCTTCCCGGTCTTCCCGGTAAACAAAGCCCTCGCCCTTCTTCGTGGTCTTCGCGGTCTTCGTGGTAAACCAAGCCCTTGCCCGGCTCTAGAGGCGTTCGCGTCGGTCGGGGAAGCTGCCCCCCGGCGGCAAGCCGCAGCCGCGCCCCAGCACCATCACCTGGAAGCGCTCGCCCATCTCGCCGGGCAGGGTGAGCATACGCACCTGCTGGGCCAGCTGCATGATCAGCCGCGGGTCGTCATTGCCGGCGACGGACTGCTCGAACAGCGCAGGCAGGCCGGCGCCAAGCAGGAACTCGCCCTGGGCCGCGTAGGCGAGCACATCGAGCCCGGCCGCCTGCGCGCCCTCGGCGACTGCCGTGAAATCGACGCTCGCGGTGAGGTCCATCAGGCCAGGCCAGGCGAGGGGATCGAACACGACCTGCTGCCGGTAATACCCCACCAGGGTGCCACTGCTGCGCTCGGGCGAGTAGAACGCGGATCGGGGATGGCCGTAGTCCGCGACCAGGATCAGCCCCTCCGCGAGCAGATCGCCGACCGAGCGCAACCAGGGACCCAGCGCCGGCCGCCACTCCGACACATAGCCCTCGGGCCAGGGTCCCGCGCTCTGCTCCAGTTCGCGCACCGCGCGCTCCAGCCCGGGCGGGGCCGGTCGCTCGGCAAGACCCAGCCCCTCACCGACTGCGGCCACGCCGCACTGCCACACCTGCCCGGCGCGCCAGGCGAAGACCTCCACCGGCATGGCATCCAGGACCTCGTTGGCCAGCACCACGCCACGCAGCGGTTCCTCCGGCAGGGCGTCCAGCCACTCCACCTGGACCAGGCGTTCCGAACCCAGGCGCGCCGCGAGCAGGGCCTGCTGACGCGCACGCAGGTCGGGACTGAGCTCGAGGATCCGGTACCGCTCCAGGCGGATGCCCAGGTCGTCCAGCCGGGTGATCACGTCGGCCGCCAGCCGCCCGCTGCCCGCCCCGAACTCCAGGATCTCGCAACGCCCTTCGCGCAGTACCGGACCGAGCCACTGCGCCAGGGTGGCCCCGAACAGGGAGGACAGCTCCGGCGCGGTGACGAAATCGCCCTCTGGGCCGAACTTGCGCAGCCCGTTCACGTAATAACCCAGTCCCGGCGCATACAGGGCCAGTTCCATGTAGCGGGGAAACGGCAGGAAACCGTCGTTCTCGGCAATCTCAGCGCGAACGCATTCGCGCAGGCGCGCGGACAGGGCCAGGGACTCCGCATCGGGCTCCGGGCCGGGCCGCGCCGTGGGCTCTGTGCTAGATTCTGGACGATCAACCATCAGCCATGACCGGAGAGACCCAAGTGCTGGAAACCAGTGCGCCGGCCAGTGACGGCCGGCCCCATGAAGTGGTGCTGATTACCGGCGCGGCGCGCAGGATCGGCGCCGAGATCGCGCGAACCCTGCACCGCGCGGGCATCAACGTGCTTCTGCATTATCGCGGCTCCCGGGAGGCGGCCGCCACCCTCGCCGCCGAATTGAACGCGGACCGGCCCGACAGCGTACGTCTGCTGCAGGCCGACCTGCTCGACGAGCGCGCGATTACGGACCTCGGCGCACGGGCCGCTGCGGAGTACGGGCACCTCAATTACCTGGTCAACAACGCCTCAACCTTTTACGCGACACCACTCGGGACGATCACCGGCGAACACTGGGATGACCTCATGGGCTCCAACCTGAAGGCCCCGCTGTTCCTGACCCAGGCCTGCATGCCCGCATTGCGGGAAAGCCAAGGCGCCGTGGTCAACATCGTGGACATCCACGCCCTGCGCCCGCTGAAGGACTACCCGCTCTACTCCGCCGCCAAGGCCGGCCTGTGGGCGCTGACCCAGGCCTTCGCCCGGGAACTCGGCCCCGAGGTGCGCGTGAACGGCGTGGCCCCTGGCGCCATCCTGCTGCCGGAGGATGCGGCGAACGTCGGCACCCACGAGGCCATGGTCGAGCGTACCGCGCTGAAGCGCCAGGGCCACCCCAGCGATATCGCGCGCACGGTGCTGTTCCTCCTGCGCGATGCGCCCTACATCACCGGCCAGGTGGTGCCCGTGGACGGTGGCCGTTCGGCCTCGCAGTAAGACACATGCCGGGCGGGGTGCGTTATCCTGAGCGGCACTCATCACTTCCGGAGCAGCCGCATGATCGATCCGAAGACCTTCGACGACCTGGCCCGTCGCATCACCGAGAGCCTGCCGGAATCGGTGCGCACCTTCCAGAAGGACGTGGAACGCCAGGTCCGCTCCACCCTGCACCAGGGCTTCGACCGCATGGATCTGGTCACCCGCGAGGACTTCGATGTCCAGGTCACCGTGCTGGAACGCACCCGGGCCCGTCTGCGCGAACTCGAGGCGCGGGTCGCGGCACTGGAAGGCAAACCGGCGACACCCGAGCAGGAAGGATCCGACATCACCTGACCGGATCCGCACCCACTTCAAAGGAGGGCAAGGATGCCCATCGCAATGGTCAACGCGCGCGCCGTGCAGGGCATCCGCGCACCCCTGGTCCGGATCGAGACGCACCTCGCCAACGGGCTTCCCAGCTTCCAGATCGTCGGGCTGCCCGAGGCGGCGGTGCGCGAGAGCCGTGACCGGGTCCGGGCGGCGATCCAGACCAGCGGTTTCGAGTTTCCGCGCCGGCGCATCACCGTCAACCTCGCCCCCGCGGATCTCCCCAAGGAAGGCGGCCGCTTCGACCTGGGCATCGCCCTGGGCATCCTGGCCGCCAGCGACCAAGTGCCAACGACCGCGCTCGGCAGCCGGGAGTTCCTGGGGGAACTCGGCCTGGACGGCCGGCTGCGCGCGGTCGGAGGCACCCTCTCGGCCAGCCTCGCCGCCCGCGACAGCGGCCGCCAACTGGTCCTGAGCCGCGACGACGGGGCCGAGGCGGCACTGGCGGGAGACGCCGACGTCGTCACCGCCGAACACCTCCTCGAGGTCTGCGCCGGACTGCACGGCAAGGCGACCCTGCCCGCCGCCGAGCCTCCGGAAATCCACCCCTTGCCCTTGCCGGACCTCGCCGACGTGCGCGGCCAGCGGCAGGCCCGGCGGGCCCTGGAGATTGCCGCGGCGGGCGGCCACCATCTGCTGATGATCGGGCCACCCGGCAGCGGCAAATCCATGCTGGCGGCGCGTATTCCCGGTATCCTCCCGCCGATGACCGATGCCGAGGCGCTGGAGACCGCCGCGATCCACAGCCTGCGCGGCTCCGAGCATCTGCAGCGGAACTGGCGCTGCCGTCCCTTTCGTTCGCCGCATCACACCGCCTCCGGGGTCGCTCTGGTCGGCGGCGGCTCCAACCCGCGGCCGGGCGAGATCTCCCTCGCCCACAATGGTGTGCTGTTCCTGGACGAGATGACGGAATTCGACCGGCGTGTGCTCGACGTCCTGCGCGAGCCCCTGGAAACCGGGGTCATTCATATCGCCCGCGCCTCGCGTCAGGCCGAGTACCCGGCCCGGTTCCAGCTGGTGGGGGCCATGAACCCCTGCCCGCAGGGCTTCGACTGTGATCTGGCCGACCGCTGCCAGTGTTCGCCCGAGCAGCGGGCGCGGCATCGGCGGCGACTTTCGGCCCCGCTGATCGACCGCATCGACATCGCGGTCGAGGTGCCGCGCCTGCCGACCACCGAACTGGTCCCGGTCCCGGGTCAGGACGAGGACTCGGCAACCGTCAGCGAGCGGGTCCGCCAGGCGCACGCGCGCCAGCGGGAACGCCAGGGCAAGATGAACCGCGTGCTGAGCGGTCGGGAACTGGACCTGCATGCCTCATTGGGCGGGGGCGACCGGGTCCTGCTCGAACGCGCGGTGGAGAGATTCCGGCTCTCGGCCCGGGCCTATCACCGGATCCTCAGGGTGGCCCGCAGCATCGCGGACCTGGACGGTGGCCGGGACATCGGCACGTCCCATCTGACCGAGGCGCTGGGCTTTCGCGCCCTGGATCGCTGGCGCCTGGACTGAGACCCCGCCAAAGAGAGGGCTAGTGGGCCATGCGGAAGGTTCGGTGACTATGGAGCACAGCCAGAAGGGCCGGAGCAAGGCGGGCAAGTGCAGGAATAGTGGGCCTATTTCAAA
>JAWLFM010000219.1:0-4324 GCA_041685565.1 Thioalkalivibrio sp. | reverse complement strand
TTGGCCAGGATGGTGGCATCCTGCAATTGCGCGAGAGCGAGCGCATTGCTGTTATCACCCACACCACCCTCTACGCCAGCAGCCGCGACTTGCCGCGGATCAGCGATTTCCGTGGCGATCTGCGCGGCGGCGGTGCGGGTCGGGCGGATCAGGAAGGAGTCGCCTGCCGACGCGCCGGCGATGACGCTGGTATCGACGTCGAGGCCGACGGTACTGGGATCCTCGATCAGCTGACCGCCAGGCACCCCGCGCAACTGCCAGTCCAGCCCCCCGCCGCCCTCACCGTCATCGACCGCGACGAGACGGAAATCCCCGGTTCCCAGCACCCCTGCATCGCTGATGGTGACCTGGGGCGGCACCAGCCCCTGCTCGCTGGGCAGCACCTGGGGCTGGGGCACCTCGAAGAAGTTCCGGTCGATGATGCCATCCAGGCCCTGCCCCTGCCGGTGCTGTTCGTTGAAGGCCTCGGCCAGGCCGATGGCCGTCCGGCCGAGGGAGTTCTGCGCCACGTCCAGCACCGAGCCGCGTACCTCCAGCAACGCGCCCAGGCGACCGCCGGTGATGAGGCGCGACACATCCACCGTGTTGGTCTGACCGAAGCCGACATCCAGCTGCGCCGGGTCCTCGCCCAGGGACCTGGCCACCAATGGATTGGTGCGGCTGCCCAGCACCAGGTTCTGGCCGTTCCCGATGAAGACATTCAATGCCCCATCGTCCTGCTCGGTGGTGGTGAGATTGACCCGTTCGGCAAGGTCGCGCACCAGGCTGTCGCGCTGGTCGAGCAGATCGTTGGGCGTGGCGCCGCGCCCAAGCGCGGTCACGATATCGGCGTTCACGCGGCCGAGGGCCTCGGCCAGGCCGTTGATCTCCTCGACGGTCGAGGCAATCTGCCCATTGACCAGGTCCCGCTGCTCGCCCAGGCGCTGATCCAGGAACCGGAAGCGATCCACCAGGGATTCCGCCTCCGAGAGCAGGGCCTGGCGGGCCGGGTTGGAGGTGGGGTCGTTCGCGACGTCCTGCACTGCCCCGAAGAATCGCTGCAGGCCGGGCGAGAGCCCGGAGTCCGCCTCTGCCAGCAGGGAATCCACGCGCCGCGCGTAGTCGTGAAAGACCGAGTACTGCTCGCTGCCGGAGGTGGCCGTGCGCAGCTGACTCTCCACGAACTGATCCGCGATGCGGGTGACCGCGCCGACCTGAACACCGGTGCCGAAGAAACTGTTGCCGGCCCGTTCGGGCGGCCGCGCGCTCAGTTCCACCCGCTGCCGGCTGAAGCCCTCGGTGTTCGCATTGCTGATGTTGTGGCTGGTGGTCGCCAGCGCGCGCTGAAACGCCTGCAGACCGGAGGTGCCGATACCAAGCATCCCGCCACTCATGAGTGGCCTCCGGGTCCGGCTTGATTGACGGGATGAGCACTCATACGCAGATTCCTCTCCATCAGCTTATCGGCCTGGCGGCGTCGGACTTGAGTTCCACCATCTGGCGCAGCGTTCCGCGGTTCAGGATGTCCAGGATCTTGTCCGCATAATCGGGGTCGGTGGCATAACCCGCCTCCTGCAGGCCGCGCAGATAGCCCTCGGCATCGGGAACCCGGGCCAGCGCCTCCCGATACCGGGGATTGCGCTGCAGGAAGTCCACGTAATCGGCGAAACTGGCGGCCGGATTGTCATAGGCCCGGAAGGCCGCGCGCTGGCGTTCCGGGATCCCGTTGACGTATTCCAGGGTCTGCACGTGCACGCGCGGCCCGTCCCAGGCGGCATCGGCCTTGATCCCGAAGAGATTGTGACTGCTGCCCCCGGCCCCGTCCTGAATCACATGGCGCCCCCAGCCGGTCTCCAGCGCCGACTGGGCCAGCAGGATCTCCGGCGCCAGCCCGAGGGCCGCACCGGCCGCCTCCGCATGCGGCCAGAGTTCACGCAGGAAGGCCTCCGGGGATTGCGGCGGGCCGCCCTGCTGCGCAGCCGAGGATGCGATCGACGGCGGCGGCGACGCTGCGGCCGGGGCGATGGCGGGGCGATCCGAGGTGCTTCGTCCTGGCGTCGTGATTCGTCGCGCCGGCATCGTCAGGTCTGCGCTGGCAATGGCGCCGGCGCCGGCAGTGCCCGGGGCGAGTTCGCTCAGCAGGGATTCCCGCATGCCGATCCCTTCGCCCCGGGACATCTCCAGCGCGATCTGCTGATCGAACATGTCGCGATAGAAGCGCGTCTGATCGCCCTCCATGCCACTGTCGACCGGCATCGCATCCCGCATGCTCTTCAGCATCATCTGGATGAACAGGGCCTCGAACTGGCGTGCAGCCGTGTCTGCGGCCTCCGGCGCATCCTCCCGCGCCATTCGGCGCAGGTCGGAAAAGCCCTGGAAGTCGGTGGCATTGTAGATGCCTGCAAGGTCGCTGTTCATCGGCGGCTCCCGGTACGCGGGTTCCGGTCCCGGCTAGATCACGATCAGCTGGGCGCGCAGCGCGCCAGCCTCGCGCAGGGCCTCGAGAATGGCCACCAGGTCGCCAGGCGCCGCGCCCACCCGGTTCACCGCGCGCACGATCTCGTCCAGGGTGACGCCGGGCCCGAACAGGAACATGGGGTTCAGCTCCTCCGCCACCTCGATCTCGGTGCGCGGCGTGACCACCGTTTCGCCCCGCGCCAGGGGTGCCGGTTGCGATACGTCGAAGGATTCCGTAATGGTCACCGTGAGGCTGCCGTGGCTTACCGCAGCGGGCATGACCGTCACGTTGCTGCCGATCACCACCGTCCCGGTGCGCGAATTCACGATCACCTTGGCCGGCGGCGCTCCCGGCTGTACCCGGATGTTCTCGAGAATGGAGACGAAGGCCACCCGCTGGCCTGGGTCGGCCGGCGCAAGGATGCGAACGGTGGAACCGTCCAGCGGGCTGGCGGTGCCCTGGCCCAGGGTATCGTTGATGGCGTCGGACAACCGGTTGGCCGTGGTGAAATCGAAGCGATGCAGGTGCAGCTTTACGCTGTCCCCCTCGGCGAAGGCGCTGGACACCTCGCGCTCCACCGTGGCGCCATTGGGGATGCGCCCGACACTGGGGACATTGAGGCTGACGCGGGAACCGTCGCGGCCGTCGACACCGAATCCCCCGACCACCAGGTTGCCCTGAGCGATCGCATAGGTCTGCCCATCCGCCCCCTTCAGCGGGGTCATCAGCAGGCTGCCGCCACGCAGGCTGGTCGCGTTGCCGATCGAGGACACCGTGATGTCGATGTTCTGGCCGGGCTTCGCGAAGGGGGGCAGGTCGGTATGGATCATCACGGCCGCCACGTTCCGCAATTGCGGGTTCACATCGGGCGGGACGGTCACACCGAGTCTGCCCAGCATGTTCTTGAGGCTCTGCACGGTGAACGGGGCCTGCGTGGTGCGGTCTCCGGTACCGTCCAGGCCGACCACGAGTCCGTAGCCGACCAACTGGTTGGCGCGCACGCCCCCGACGGAGGCGAGATCCTTGACCCGTTCAGCGCCATGCGCCGGCGATCCCAGTACCGGAAGCAGCAGCAAGGACAGGGCCGCGAATGACAGGATCGGCGCAAACCCGCAAGCGATCGAAGCACGGAACATGATGCTGTCTCCTCAGAAGGGCCAGATGGGGCTGTTGAAGAACCGGGTCATCCAACCCGGTCGGTTGCTGTCGGCCAGGGTGCCGCTACCGCCATAGGCGACCTGGGCGTTGGCAATCTGGGTGGACAGCACGGTGTTGTCGGAGCGGATGTCCACCGGACGCACCATGCCACGCACACGGACGAACTCCTCGCCCTGATTCAGCTGCATCCACTTTTCGCCCTGGATCACCAGGTTGCCGTTTGTCAGCACCTCGGCCACGGTCACCGTGATCAATCCGTCCAATTGGTTGCTCTGGGCGCTGGCGCCCTGCCCGTCGAAGTCGCGCGAGGCCTCGATGTTGCTGTTCAGGATCGGCGTTCCGCCGGAGGTGACCCCCCTCCCGAACAGGGTCGGTCCCGGCATCTCTACGTTGCTTTCCTTGCTCGTGCTGGTGTTGGCGGACTTGCGCGCCTGGGTCCGTTCCACCAGGCGCACGGTCAGGATGTCGCCCACCCGGTGCGCCTTGTTGTCGCCGAACAGGCCGCCGCCCTGGCTCACCTGGAAGATCGCGCCGTTGTTCTGCTCCGGGGGCACGGGCTGGGCTGGCAGCACGGGCACGAACCCCGGATCCGCGCCGCGAACCAGCGGCTGCGGCACCGTCGCGCAGGCCCCCAGCAGGGCCGACATCAGCAGCGTTGCCAGGATCGTCGGGGCGTTATGCGGGATCGTGCGTCTCATGGCCTTGCCCTCATGCCGTCCCTATCGACCC
>JAWLFM010000218.1:0-4344 GCA_041685565.1 Thioalkalivibrio sp. | reverse complement strand
GCTTCCGCGAGACGGTGGGGGTGTTCACCCGGATGCTGGACAACGTGGTCGAGATCAATGGCCTGCCCCTGCCGCAGCAGCGAGAGGAGATCATGCGCAAGCGCCGGCATGGCATGGGCTATCTTGGGTTGGGTTCCGCACTAACCATGATGCGCATGCACTATGGGGCGGAAGACTCCCTGCGTTTCACCGAGGACGTGACCCGCGAGATGGCCCTCGCGGGCTGGCGTGCGGGACTGGAACTGGCGCGCGAGAAGGGCCCGGCCCCGATCATGGACGAGACCTTCACGGTGACCCCGAAGATGCTTCGCCAGCGCCCCGAGATGGCGCGGGATGGGTTCAGCACCGGCGACCGGGTGAAGGGTCGGGTGCTGCACGGACGTTACAGCCGCTACATGCAACGCATCGCCGAGGTGGATTCCCAGTTGGTGGAACGGTTGGTGGCCGAGGGCTGCCGCTTCACCCACCACAGCTCGATCGCGCCCACCGGCACCATCTCGCTGTCGCTTGCGAACAACGCGAGCAACGGCATCGAGCCGAGCTTTGCCCATCACTACGCCCGCAACCTGATCCGCAGTGGCAAGAAATCCAAGGAAAAGGTGGACGTATTCTCCTACGAGCTGCTGGCCTATCGCGAGATGGTGAACCCGCGGGCGATGCCCTACTCCGAGGTGGTCGAGGAGCAACTGCCGGATTACTTCATCACCGCGGACGACATCTCCCCGAAGGCCCATGTGGACGTGCAGGCGGCGGCCCAGAAGTGGATCGACTCGTCCATCTCCAAGACCGCCAACGTGCCGACCGACTACGCCTTCGATGCCTTCAAGGATATCTATCTCTATGCCTGGCAGCGTGGTCTGAAGGGCTGCACCACCTTTCGGTTCAACCCGGAGGCCTTCCAGGGCGTGCTGGTGAAGGAAAAGGATCTCGCGGGCACCACCTACCGGTTCGTGCTGGAGGACGGCACGGTGATCGAGGCCAGGGGCAACGAGGAGATCGAGTACGACGGCGAGACCCACACCGCCGCCAACCTCTACGATGCCCTGAAGGAAGGGTACTACGGCAAGTTCTGAGCGGGAGCACGAAGATGACCATCCGAATCGAAAAGAGGATCACCGGCTACGAGGTTGCCCGCGACCAGCCGCCCGCGGGACCGCCCGCCGCGGCACCCGCGCCCGAGAGCAAGGTCGTGCAGATGCACGAGAAGCTCGAGCGGCCGGAGATGCTGATGGGTTCCACCTACAAGATCAAGACACCGCTTTCCGAGCACGCGCTGTACGTGACCATCAACGACGTGGTACTGAATCCCGGCACCGAGCACGAACTGCGCCGGCCCTTCGAGATCTTCATCAACTCGAAGAACATGGACCACTTCCAGTGGATCGTCGCGCTGACACGGATCATCTCGGCCGTGTTCCGCAAGGGCGGCGACGTGACCTTCCTGGTCGAGGAACTGCGCTCGGTCTTCGATCCGCGCGGCGGCTACTTCAAGAAGGGCGGCAGGTACATGCCCTCGCTGGTGGCCGAGATCGGCGACGCGATCGAGGGCCACATGCGCATGATCGGACTGATCAAGGACGACGGCCTGGACGAGCACCAGCGCAGACACGTCGAGGAGAAGCGTGCCCAGTTCGAGGCCAGCCGCAACCTGGCAAGGAGCGAGACCGACCCCGGTGACGCCTTTCCACCAGGCGCGCAACTCTGCAGCAAGTGCAACACCAAGGCCGTGGTGGCCATGGACAACTGTATGACCTGCCTGAATTGCGGCGAGAGCAAGTGCGGGTAGGATCGTCGCAAGACTGACCCCGGCGTACGGGGGTTCCGGATGCCCCTGGCCCAACCATCCCTCGGAGTGAGCGCCATGGACCAGACCCGCATGAGTGAAAGCGAAACCTCGGCCGCCATCGCGGACCTGGCCCGTATCGCCCTGTCCGGCGAGCGCAGGCTGCAACGGCTGGAGCACCTCTTCCGCTGGACGGCAGCGCTGTTCCTGCTGACCCTCACCCTGGCGCTGTACGCCCTGTCGCAGGCATTCGGTGCGGCGCAGGCGCAGGCCCAGAGCGGCTGGCCGCACGTGGCCCCGGAACCGATGCCCGAGTCGGCGGAGACCGCGACGCCCGTCGAGGAGCGGCAGACAACGGATTTCCGTGCCCGGATCGAGGAACTCCGGGATCGGGTGGCCGAGGCCGAGGGGGAGGCCCTGGAGCCCGGTCACGCGCTCGCGGTGATCCTGCACGACATCAAGGACGTCTTGCACGAGACCCGGCAGACGCTGTCGGTGCTGCCCGATATGGCGGAGGACATGGACCAGATGCGCGGTGACATGGAGCGAATCGCAGGCACGATGGGCTCGATGGACGAGAAGATGACCGGGGTGCCGGCCATGGCCGAGGAGATGCGCCGTCTGAACGTCAGCATCGACATCATGACCACCTCCATCGACTCGACCATGGGGCGGATGGGGCGGATGATGCCCTATATGTGGTGAAGGACCGCACTTCCAGCCCGCTGCCGCCGGACCCGCGCCGCCGGATGCCGTCTCCGCGCCGGGTCCCGGCATTGTCCTCCGCTGTACTGGCCGGCATCCTCCTGTCCGCGGGGTGGCCCGTGTCGCCGGCCGGCGCGCAGGAGACCCTGGAGCCGGTCACGGTGACGGCGCCTCGCCTGGCCATGCCCATCAGCGACCTCCCCGCCGCGGTCGATGTGGTGGATACCGAAGATGCGACCCAGGGGCGACAGGGGCTGCAGATGGACGAGGCCCTGAACCGGATCCCGGGGGTCTTCGCCCAGAACCGCTACAACTTCGCTCAGGATGTGCGTATCTCCATCCGCGGCTTCGGCGCCCGCGCCCCGTTCGGCATCCGTGGCCTGCGCATCCTGCAGGACGGCATCCCCGAGACCACGCCCGACGGCCAGTCCCAGGTCGATGCGATCGACCTCCTCAACGTACGTTCGATCGAGGTGCTGCGCGGGCCGAACGCGGCCCTGTACGGGAATGCCACCGGCGGGGTCGTGGCCATCTCGACCCGCGACGGCAGCGACCCGCGCGGGCACGGGGGCGGCGTGCTGGTCGGCAGCCACGGCTTCCAGCGGCTGGAGGCCATCAGCGAGGCCGAGGCTGCGGACGGCTCCTACTCCCTGAGCTTCCACGATCTGCGCTTCGACGGCTATCGCGACCAGTCCCGTGCGGAAAAGGAACTGCTGCGCCTCCACGCGGCGCGCGCCTTCGAGACAGGTGACCTGACCCTGCATCTGCGCTATCTCGACGCCCCGCTGACCGAGGATCCGGGTGCGCTGACCCGGGCCGAGATGGAGACCAACCGGCGCGGTGCGGCGCCGCTGGCGCTGAGGCTGGAGAGTCGACAGTCCGCGGAACAACTGACCGTCGGCATGCAGTGGCGGCAGTCCCTGGGGCAGGGCAGGTTGCGCCTGGGCGCCTTCAGCACCCATCGTGACTACTGGCAGCAGCTCCCGTTCTTCGGCAGCAGCCAGGTCGCCTATGAGCGTGACTTCCATGGCGTGAATCTCGGATATGAGCGGGATTTCGGGCCGACCCGGGCGCTGTTCGGCCTGGATCTGGAAGACCAGCGGGACGACCGGACCCGAAACTGCATCAACGCGGACCTCGAGGCCTCCTGCAACCCGCCCGATGCACCGGTGGCAGGCCCCCTGGCACTGGATCAGCGGGAACGAGCCCGGACCCGCGGTGTCTTCGTGCAGACCGACACCTTGTTGGGCGACGACTGGAACCTCGCGCTGGGGCTGCGACATGACCGGATCCGTTTCGAGATCGACGATCGCCTGCGCACCGGGGGTGAGGATCTGTCCGGCCGGCGTGTCTTCGACGAGGCCAGTGCGAGCGGCGGCCTGCTCTGGCATTGGCGGGCCGGTCACCAGGCCTTCGTCAACGCGGCGACCGCGTTCGAGACCCCCACCTTTACCGAGTTTGCCAATCCCGCAGGCACCGGGGGGTTCAATCCCGACCTGGAGCCGCAGAGCGCCCGCAGCATGGAGTTCGGGGTGCGCGGCGAGTCCGGTATCCTCAGCTATGACGTCACCGCCTTTGCAGCGCGGGTGCGCGACGAACTCGTGCCGTTCCGGCTGGAGGAGGGCGGGCGAGTCTTCTATCGCAACGCCGGCCGCACCGCCCGCGAGGGCCTGGAGATCGGGGTGGATCTGCGGCCGGATCCGCAATGGGAACTGCGGGCCGCCGTGAGCCTGAACGACTTCCGCTACCGCGAGTTCATCGTGGATGACGAACGCCAGGACGGCAACCGCCTGCCCGGCCTGCCCCGGGAGCAGCTGTTCCTCGAGGCGGCGTGGCGCGATGGCCCTGTGTTTGCG
>JAWLFM010000044.1:0-17999 GCA_041685565.1 Thioalkalivibrio sp. | reverse complement strand
GCGGTGAACAAAGGGGTGCGGGCGTGGCTCAGGAACTCTCGGCGCGTTCGCGCAGGAGCTTGACCTGGAACAGGGCGTTGCGCTCCTCTTCCTCCAGCGAGGACTGGATGAAGCGGATGGTGCGCTCGTAGCGGGGAATGATGTTGTACTTCAAGGCATTCACCAGCTTCTGCGCCTTGCGCTGCTCCTCCATCAACCGGTGCAGGGCCGTCTCCACCTCGCCGAGCTGCGCCAGCAGCACGGTCAGATCCGCCAGCTTCTGGCGGCTGGTGTCGAAGCTGATGTCGGTCCCGAGCAGACCCAGGGGCTTGAGCTGGATCCGCTCGGCATGCACCGAGGGGTACTCGATCCCGAGACTGCGCCGGGGCAGGATCCTGACCGAGACCGAGGGTTCCACCCCCAGCGCCGCCTGGTGGATGCTGCGCCCGCCCATGCGCATGTGGGCCACGCTCAGGCAGCGGTAGGCCTCCGCCATCGCCGCCTCGACCTCGTCGCGCAGGCGCCGGTACTGGCCGATGCGCTCGTAGACCAGCCGGGTCAGCAGATCGCGCTTGCGCTCGAGCAGATCGTGCCCGCCCTCCAGGAAGGTGACCTGCCGCTTCAGCCGCAGCAGGGTGTTCTTGGTCGGCGGAACCTTGATCAGTTGCTGACTCATCGACTTGGCTCAGGCGTTGCCTGCGGGCTGGGCCCCGGACGCCGAGCGCCGCTTGCGCCGGGAGCGCGACTGCACCGCCGTGGTCACCCCGCTGGCCGGGCCACCGCCGAGGTTGTTTGCCTGCTCCTCGTCGAGGTCGCGGTAGTGTTTCGCGATGTCCGCCTCGCTGACCCGCGTCAGACCCTCCTTCGGGAAGATCGACATCAGTTCCCAGGCCAGATCCAGGGTGGCCTCGATGCTGCGGTCCTCGTTCTCGCCCTGGCCGACGAAACGCCGGTCGAAGGCATCGGCGAAGGTCAGGTAGCGCCGGTCGTGGGAGGAGAGTTCGTCCGCGCCGATGATCGACGCCAGATTGCGGGTCTCCAGGGCGCGCGCGTACAGGGAGTACAGCTGCGCAGCCACCCGGGGATGGTCCTCGCGGGTGTCGTCCTTGCCGATGCCGTCCTTCATCAGCCGCGACAGGCTGGGCGAGATGTGCACCGGCGGGTAGATGCCCTGGTTGTCCAGTTCGCGCGAGAGCACGATCTGGCCCTCGGTGATGTAGCCGGTGAGGTCCGGAATCGGATGGGTGATGTCGTCCGAGGGCATGGACACCACCGGCATCATCGTGATCGAGCCGTGGCGGTGGTGGATGCGGCCACAGCGCTCGTAGATCTCGGCGAGGTCGGAGTAGAGATAGCCCGGATAGCCCTTGCGCGCCGGCACGTCGCCCTTCGAGGTCGCCACCTCGCGCAGGGCCTCGGCGTAGTAGGTCATGTCGGTCATCACCACGAGCACATGGCGATCCAGATCGTAGGCGAGGTACTCGGCCGCGGTGAGCGCCGTGCGCGGCAGGGTCAGCCGCTCCACCGGCGGGTCGTCGGCGAGGTTGATGAACATCACCACATTGCGCAGCACCCCAGAGGAGGCGAACTCGTCCCGGAAGAACTTCGCGTCGGCGTAGGAGACGCCCATCGCCGCGAACACGATCGAGAACGAGGCATCCTCGTTCTTCAGCCGCGCCTGGCGCACGATCTGGGCGGCCAGGCGGTTGTGCGGCAGGCCGGAGCCGGTGAAGATCGGGAGCTTCTGGCCGCGCACCAGGGAGTTCAGGCCGTCGATGGTGGAGATGCCCGTCTGGATGAATTCCCGCGGGTAGGTGCGCGCCGCCGGGTTGATCGCCGAACCGCCCACGGCACGGCGCAGACTGGAGAGGACCGGCGGGCGTCCGTCGCGCGGCTCGCCCAGGCCATTGAATTCCCGACCCAGCAACTCCGGAGAGAGCGCGATCTCCACCGGGGCGTCCAGGAACCGGACCCAGGTGTTCTCCAGGTCGAGATCCTCGACTCCCTCGAAGACCAGGATCAGCACCTCGTCATCGGAGGATCGGATCACCTGGCCGTTGCGCATGCCACCGCTGTGATCCTCGATGCTCACCCGGTCGCCGAAGGCAACCCCCGGGGTCTGTTTCATCACCAGGAGGCCGCCGCGGGCCTCGACGGCGGTGCGGTATTCCTTGGTGCTCATCAGGCCTGCTCCTCATTGTTCGCATATTCCTGACGCAGGTTCTCGAGGGTCTTCTCGACCTCGTCACGAAAGGCGTCGATCTCATCGAGCTGGTCGCTGGAATACAGACTCTTGATCCGGCGCAGGCGGGACAACAGCGGCAGGCGCTGCAATTCCTGCACCGGCACGCCCCGGGTCACCAGTTCCGCGCCCTGGTCGTAGATCATCAGCGCCAGGTCCAGCAGCGCGAACTGCTTGTCGGGCGAACAGAAGGTGTCGATCTCGTCCAGGGCGCTCTGCTGCAGGACGCCCTCCTTGATCAGCGCGGCTCCCTCGAGATCCCAGCGCTGCGTCGAGGACAGGGCCTCGGGACCCACCAGGTTCACGATGCGGGACAGTTCGGCATCCCGGGCCAGCAGGGCCAATGCCTCGCGCCGGCGGGCCTCCCAACTCGGGTCGACATGCTCGTGCCACCACTGGGCCGCGGTATGCACGTGGCCCGAGAAGCTGGTCACCCAGTCGATGGACGGGTAGTGCCGCGCATCCGCCAGTTCCTTGGACAGGGCCCAGAAGGTCTCGATGATGTCCTTGGTGTGGCTGGTCACCGGCTCGGAGAAGTCGCCACCCGGCGGCGATACCGCACCGATCAGGGTCACCGAGCCGGAGCCCGCGCCGTGGGTCTCCACCCGGCCGGCACGCTCATAGACGGCCGCCAGGCGCGAGGCCAGGTAGGCGGGGTAGCCTTCCTCCACCGGCATCTGGCCGAGTCGGCCGGAGACCTCGCGCAGGGCCTCGGCCCAGCGGCTGGTGGAATCCGCCAGCATCACCACGTCGTAGCCCATATCGCGGTAATACTCGGCCATGGTGATGCCGACATAGACCGAGGCCTCGCGCGCAACCACCGGCATGTTCGAGGTGTTCGCGACCAGCAGGGTCCGCTCCATCAGCTTGCGGCCCGTGTAGGGGTCGTCCAGCTTCGGGAAGGTCTCGAGCACGTCCACCAGTTCGTTGCCGCGCTCGCCGCAACCCACGTAGATCACGATGTCCGCGTTCGACCAGCGTGCGATCTGCTGCTGCACCACGGTCTTGCCGGCCCCGAACGGTCCCGGGACCGCGCCCTTGCCGCCCTTCAGCTGCGGGAAGAAGGTATCGATCACGCGCTGACCGGTGATCAGCGGGGCGACCCCGTCGTCGCGGCGCAGGTAGGGCCGCGGAGTACGCACCGGCCAGCGATGGTACATGCGCAGCGCCCGGGAATGGCCCCCCGCCTCACGCACCCGGGCGATGATCTCCTCGATGTCGTAGTCACCGGCCGGGGCGACCTCCTCCAGCTCGCCGTGGACGCCCGGCGGGACCAGGATGCGGTGCAGGACCGTCTCGGTCTCCTGCACCGTGCCGAGAACGGCCCCCGGGCCGATCTTCTGGCCCGGATCGAGGTCCCGGTTCGGCTCGAAGGCCCACTTCCGGTCGCGGTCGAGCGAGGCGACATTGATGCCGCGACGGATGTAGTCCCCCGACTGCAGCGCGATCTTCTCCAGCGGCCGCTGCACGCCGTCGAAGATGCCACCCATCAGCCCCGGGCCGAGTTCGACCGACAGTGGCCAGCCCAGGCCCTCCGCCGGTTCGCCGGGGCGGACCCCGTCGGTGGATTCATAGGTCTGCACCACCGCCTGATCGCCGCTCAGGGAGATGACTTCGCCGAACAGTCCGAGCTCTCCGATCTTGACCTGCTCGCCGTGGCGGATTCCCGGCAGTTCGATGGTGACGATCGGTCCGTTGATGTCGCGGACGATGCCGACGCGTTGCGGTTCGCTCATGATCTCATCCGGTGAAGAGGTTGCCCGACTCCGGAGAAGTCGGAAGGAGGCGTTCCAGGATCGCCTGCTGCAGGCGCAGGCGCAGGCGGGCCATGCGACCCTCGAAGGTGTTGTTGACGCGGATACGCCCATCGTCGCTGTGCAGGAGTACCCCCCCCAGGCTGTCGATCACGTCCTCGTCGAGGCGCAGGGTCTTGCCTGGCAGCGCCGCCTCGACCGCGGCCCAGTCGGCCTGCAGCCGCTTGCGGTCCGCGGCATTGCATTGCACCACGAGGCGGTCGCTCTCGAACTGTTCCGCAGCGGCCTGCAGCAGCTCGCGCAGATGCGCGAGGTAGGCCGACTCGTCCTTGATGAAGGCCTGCATGCGCTCCGCGAGACGGTCCTCGACCCGACGCACCAGGTTCCAGCGCATGCGGTCCAGGTGGCTCTGCAGCCTGAGTTCCGCCGCCTGCACGCGCTGCCGGTAATGGCGCTCGCTGAGCTGGCGCGCGTTGGCCTCTTCCCGCTGTTCCCGCTGCCGCAGCCGCTCGGCCGCATCGCGCAGGATCGCCTCCCGCGTCTTCTGCGCCTGTTCGGCGTACTGGTCCGCAAGCTGTTGCGCCCGCGCCAGTATTGCCTGCTCCAGTTCCAGTACCTGATTCACGTTGTTTCCCCGGCGGAAATGGTGCCTGCCCCGAACAGGTTCTGCAGCCGTGCCGCGACATCGCTGGTGAGGCGCGGCGGCATGCTTCCGAGCGGAGGCAGGGAGATCACGATGATGCGCCCGCCCTCGCGACGAAGCTGTGCGAGCATGGGCACATCCCACTCCATGATGGCGTCGTCGACGATGACGAAGGCATTCTCGCGGGCGCGATCCAGGTCGCGCAGGATCCGATTGACCTGGGCCGGCTCCGGATCGGAAACGGTCTCGAAGCCGATCAGCCGGAAGCCGTCGGCCAGGCTGTGATCCCCGATGAAGAGCAGGCGGGTCGGCCGGCCCTTGGACGCGTCCGCAGTCACGGCAGCCTCCGTCAGATCCGGTTCAGCAGCAGGATACTGACGACGAGGCCATAGATCGCGATCCCTTCGGCCAGACCGATGTAGATCAGGCTTCGACCCAGCATCTCCGGCTTCTCGGTGATCGCGGCCAGTGCGGCGGAACCGATCGGTCCCACGGCGATGGCGGCGCCGATGGTCGACAAGGCGGTCGGAATGCCGACCCCGATGATGGCGAGGCCGAGGCCCACGCTCACCTCCGTCGCGGCCTGCTCGACCGCGACCGGCTGCGCCATGGCGTCGCCGATACCGAGGGCCAGCAGGCCGAATATCGCACCGACGAAGACCGTCATCTGGACGGCCAGCGCGGGCTTGAAGATCGTGCGAAGACGCGGTGCCAGGGCCGGACGAAATTCGAGATAAAAGCCGGCGGCGATGAGGCCGACGATGGCAAAGGACATGAGACCAACGAGCCAGTGCATGGTTAACTCCCGGGTTGATGGAACTGGAAATGGAATCGGATCATCAGGCCGCTCTGGGCCGGCGCCGCAGACGCAACGGGGCGAACTCCCGTCCGTCGGCGGAGAAGTAGCGCGAGAAACCCTCGAAATACTGTAGACGCATCACCTGGATGGTCACGATCACCGCCTCCAGCACCATCACGAAGATGTTGCCGAAGACAATCATCAGGATGGAACCCACCGTACCCAGCATGCCCGCCAGGGTCAGCACGGCGATCATCAGCGCCACGTGATTGATGCTGAAGGCCGCGACACGCAAAAAGGAGAGGGTATTGGAAAGGTAGCCGAGGACCGTCTCCAGGGTCTCGATCAGCACGACCAGGATCTTCTCGCCGATCGGGGCCTGCATGTGCGCCCAGTTGTAGGTGGCCAGGGCCGTGAGGGCCGCGATCACCAGGCCTGCGGGAATCACGCCGAAGACACCGGTCATGGCCAGGGAGACGGCGCCCCAGACCAGACCCAGGTAGAAGATCAGGTTGACGATCCCATGCGCACCGAAGACGGCCGCCATGAAGGCGCGGATCGCCAGGCGGTTGTAGATCGTCAGCACACAGGCGAGGGTCAGGAACAGCACCCCCCATCCCGTGGCGAGCTGGAGCATCAGGATCGGATTGTACAGCGGCGACATCCACACCGCCGGGAGCAGGTCCTTGTAGCCGAAGACACTGCCGAACAGGACGCCGAAGAAGACCGAGGAGATGCCGGCCAGCACGCCGAAGATGTAGAACCGCCCCAGCTTCTTCCGGAACAGCCACGCCAGCAGACCCAGCACGGCCCCGTGGCCGACGTCACCGAACATGGTGCCGAACATCAGCACGAAGGTGATGGTGAACAGCAGGGTGGGGTCGATCTCGCCATAGCGGGGGATGCCGTACTGCTTCACCAGCATCGCGAACGGCTGCAGCCAGCGATTGCGCACGGGCACCGTGGGCACCAGCGGTCGCTCGTCCTCGCGCGGCTTGCGACTCTCCAGGCTGAAGGGATTGTGCAGGGACGTTTCGAGGCGCCGCTCCAGATCGGGGAGGGCCTCGACCGGAACCCAGCCTTCGATGCTGGCGAGATAACCGGCGCTGCGGATCGCGGGATCCAGGGTCACATAGGGCTCGGCGAGGGCCAGTACGGTCGAGGCCCGGACCAGCTTGTCGTGCATCTCCGAGGCACAGGTCTCGACCTCTTCCTGCAGATCGGCGCGCTCCCGGTCGATGCGGTCACGCTCCTTGCGCTGATCCGCCTGGATCGTCTCGGGGGAGTCGTCCAGCCCGTGGGGAAGCGGGATGGCCGTGAAACCGGCGGAGGAGAGCAGCGATTTGAGCTCCGACGCACCATCCTCGCTGGGTCCGACGATCACCACGTGGGCGTTGCCGTCCCGCTCCATGTACTTGAGCAGCATGTGGCCTGCCAGACCCAGGGCGCCTTCGAGCCGGCTGACGTTTTCGCGCGGCACCACGCCAATATGGAGATCGAGGAAGCGCTTCTCGGCGCGCAGGGCGCCGAGATCGACGTTGAGTTCGGCAAAATTGGCCAATACCGCCTGCTGCTCCTCCAGCAGACGCGCGTTCTCCTCGAGTTCCCGAAAGCCCTCCTGATGCTCCAGGCAGAATTCCCAGGCGCTCCCCAGCCAGGCGTTGACCTCGGCCAGTTCCTCCAGATTGACCACGCGGATTTCGCTCAGGTCCGGCTCCGGCACCGGGATGACCTGGGCGATCTTGTCCAGCCGCGAACGCGCCTTCTGGTATTCGCCCTGGTAACGGCAGTCGACCAGCGGCGCCAGACGCTGTTCCTCCGGCGCGCGCGGATCCGGATGGAAGCTTTCGGTCTCGGCCAGGGTCAGCGAGGCCTGCGGCAGATCCTCGCGCAGTACCAGCACTCGGACGTGCTTCATCGCCTTGGATTTGAGCACGCTATGTTCTCCCGCCCGGGCATCGCGGCTTCGGGCCCTGGTGGTTCAGGGGATGGTGGCCAGCGTGGTTCATGCCGCCTCGTGCCAGTGGTGGGCACAGATCGCCGGACTCAAGCCCAGGGCAAGATCGACATAGGGTGCCGGAAGATGGAGCAGATGGCTCTGGATCAGGGTGAAGGTGAACTGCAGATCGATCTCGCGCAGGATCAGGTAGGCCATGGCCCGGGCGACGCCGGAGCGGCCGTGGCGCAGGACGTCGCGGGCGATACCGTAGCAGTACTGGCTCAGGCGCCGCTGGCTCTCCATCAGGTTGTCCGCATCCGCCAGCAGGCTGCGCAGCGGTTCGGGAAGTGCGGCGATCACCTGGACCTGGCTTTCGAGGCTGACCAGATCCAGGAGCCGCTGGCGCGACATCAGGTGGGGTGACGGGACCAGCTGGTAGAAGGTCTCCGAGGGCGGCAGTTCGTAGGCAAAGCGAAACCGCAGCAGCCAGAGGATATTGGCCCGGTCGACCAGGGAGCCGATCAGGGTCCGCATCTGCCGGTCCGCCTTCGCGTCGCCCAATCGGGTCACCCGGCGGGCAAGCTCGCTGTAATAACGCTGGTCGATGGCGGCCTCCAGCGCAAAGGCCTCCTGACGCTTTTCGTAGATCTCGCGCGCCTGGCGCGCCAGCAGGCTCAGCGGACCGTCCTCCAGGCAGCGCAGCAGTTCGACCGCACTCTCGGTGCGGAACAGATCCTCGTTGGAGAGGCGTACCTGGGGTGGAAGGTCGTACAGGTTTTCCCGGATTTCCTGCGGATCCAGTTGGCGGATCTTTCCGCGCAACAGGGTCTTCAGGTTGAACAGCGCGTATTTTCGTGCCCAGGCCAGCACCAGCCCGCGCTCCTCCGGACGCATGGGCCGGACCAGGACCGCGAGATCGTCCAGGAGAATCTCGATCAGGCCCTGTTCGACCGCGCGGGTCTTCAGGCGGGCACTGCCGGGCTGCTCCAGCACCTGGTCCAGACCAAAGTGCTGGCCGAGTTCGTGCAGCGTCATCTGCGACAATTGCCGGACATCCTCCACCCCGATCAACTGCGTGGCCTTGACGGCCACCCGGGTGTTCAGATAGGCATTCTTCGCTGTGCTGCTCATGGCCGTGGGGACCTGGGTTTCATTGGCGGGCCGGGGTATGGGGTTCCCGGCTCAGAGCCGGGTGTCCATCAGGATTCGGAAGCCGGCGTTCAGGGCCTCTTCCTCGCGCTCCTCGGCGATGTCCCGCAGCCGTTCATGACGCTCGTCATAACGGCGCTCGATCTCGGCGATGGTGTTGTTCGCCCGTTCCTCGGAGCGGGCGATCCAGGTTTGCTGCAGCGTGGGAATCCGGCCAGTGAAGGCGTCGTCCAGTTCCCGCGCCTCGAGCGTGGCGGCCCGTATGGTCCGCTCGCGCTCTTCCTCCGCCTCGCGAGCGAGGTTCTCGGCCTTCAGTTCGGCGTCGAGCAGGCGTTGCAGCGTATCGTCCATGGCAGAAGCCCCGATCTGTGCTTGGTGGCACCAGGAAGCAGCCGAGGACTCCGCCCTGGACGAACCGGGCGAATCCAGGCCCAAGGCCCGCCCCGGTGCCGGCGCGGTCTTGAATGAGGTCGCAATGGTAACTCCCCGGCGCATAAGCCGTCCAGAAAATTACCGTATAGCGATAAAGAGCGCGCCCTTGCGCCGCCTGGATGCCGGACGACGCGGCGCGGCAGGGATGCCCGCCGCCCCGCGACTGCCGATTACCGGTGCCTGCCCCCGGAGCGGTGGGCACTGCCCGAGCGGGTGGCCGGACGCCCGGCACCGGCCTTGCCGGCGAAGGGCTTGGAACCGCCGGGCCGGGCCGATGCCGGCTGGCTGGCCTTGCCGCCGCCCGAACGGCCCTTGCCGGCATGGGCCTTGCCGGCCGGCGGGCGGTTCTGCTGGCTGCGCAGCTGGATGGGCTGCGCGCGGGCATTGGGATCCGGTTCGAAGCCGGCGACCTTCTCGCGTGGCAGGGAGCGCTTGGTCAGCCGCTCGATGTTGCGCAGGAAGTCGAGCTCATCGACGCAGACCAGGGAGATGGCCTCGCCATTGGCGCCGGCACGGCCGGTGCGGCCGATCCGGTGCACATAGTCCTCGGGCACATTGGGCAGCTCGTAGTTGACCACATGGGGCAGTTCGCTGATGTCGATGCCGCGCGCGGCGATGTCGGTGGCGACCAGCACCCGCAGGTCACCCTTCTTGAACTCCGCCAGCGCCCGGGTGCGGGCGGTCTGGCTCTTGTTGCCGTGGATCGCCATCGACGCGATGCCGTCCTTGAGCAGCTGTTCCGCCAGGCGGTTGGCCCCGTGCTTGGTGCGGGTGAAGACCAGCACCTGGGTCCAGCGCTCGGTCTTGATCAGGTGCGACAGCACCTGGCGCTTCTCGTCGCGATTGACCTCGTAGACCTTCTGGGCGATCAGGTCGGCGGTGGCATTGCGCCGCGCGACCTCGATCAGGGCCGGTCGGGTCAGCAGGCCGTCCGCCAGCGCCTTGATCTCGTCGGAGAAGGTCGCGGAGAAGAGCAGGTTCTGGCGCTGCTTCGGCAGCAGGGCGATGATCTTGCGGATGTCGCGGATGAAGCCCATGTCGAGCATGCGGTCGGCCTCATCGAGCACCAGGATCTCGACCTGGGAAAGGTCCACGACCTTCTGCTGCGCCAGGTCCAGGAGTCGCCCCGGTGTGGCCACCAGGATGTCGACGCGACCCTTCAGCCGGCTGATCTGGGGGTTGATGCTGACGCCGCCGAACACGACCAGCGAATTCAGCTTCGTGTGGCGGCCGTAGATGCGCACGCTCTCTTCGACCTGCGCCGCCAGCTCGCGGGTGGGGGTCAGGATCAAGGCCCGCACCGGAGCGCGGCCGTTGGCCGGCCCCTTGCGCGTCGGATCGGACAGGCGCTGCAGGATGGGCAGCACGAACCCGGCGGTCTTGCCGGTGCCGGTCTGGGCGCCGGCCATCAGGTCGCGGCCTTCGAGCACGGTGGGGATGGCCTGGGCCTGAATCGGGGTCGGGGTGGTGTAGCCGTGTTCGGTAACGGCGCGAACGAGTTCCTCGGCGAGGCCGAGATCGGAAAAATGCATGAGTACTCCGGAAGCGACATCCGCCTGTCGCCGCTTGCGGGCGCCAGTCTAAGGCAGATGGGGGCTGGTCGAGGACCAGGAAAAGGTTGCGACCGGGAGACTGGGGCAAGGATCGCGGCCCGCATCATAGCAGAGATGACGCCGCGAAGGGCAGGAGGGCGTTTTCACCACGAAGGACACGAAGGGTTCTCGATGGCCTTCCCCGGATTCGCCAACCCATCGGGATGCCCCCGGCTCCCGGTCTGGCGCCCCCCCAAAAAGGCCCTTCTTCGCGGTCTTCGCGGTCTTCGCGGTAAGACAGACCTCTCGATGCGTCCCGGAGAGGTCAAGGGCGTCTTTACCACGAAGAACACGAAGACACGAAGGAAGGGCTTGAAAGGGATACGAAACGGCGGCCAGAACATGAGATGTGGGTCGCGCATCACGTCCAACAAGAGACTTCGTGTCTTCGTGTCCTTCGTGGTGCAATCCACAGGGGGCTATTTGCCGATGCAGAAGCCGGCGAAGATGGCCCCCAGGAGTTCCTCGTGATCGCCGCGGCCGAGCAGGCCGTCGAGGGCGCGCTCGGCCAGGCGCAGGTCCTCGGCGATCAGGTCCGGTGAATGGCCGGGATGGATGCGGCGCAGACAGGTGGCGACCGCTGCCAGACCCTCCAGGTGCCGGGTCCGGACACTGAAACGCTGCTGGCCGGCATCCGCGATACCGGCCTCGGCGCGGATGGCCGCACGCAACGCGTCCAGACCCTCACCGGAGACTGCCGATACCCGCAGGCCGTCGCGGGGCCCGTCCCCGGGGCAGAGATCCTGCTTGTTCCAGACCTGCAACACCGGAATCCCGGGCAGATCCGGCAGTTCGGCACGGACCCGGGGCCGAGTCAGGTCACGGATCTCCAGGATCAGGTCGGCGCCGGCCGCCGCGCTGCGCGCGCGTTCGATGCCGATGCGTTCGACCTCGTCCTCGCTGTGACGCAGCCCGGCGGTGTCGATCAGTTCCACGGGGATGCCGTCGATGGCGATGCTGGCGCGCAGCAGGTCACGCGTGGTGCCCGGGCGCTCCGTGACGATCGCGACCTCGGCGTCGGCAAGGCGGTTCATCAGGCTGGACTTGCCGACATTCGGGGCACCGACCAGCGCCAGACGCAGACCGCTATTGTAGACGCGGGCCGGTCGCAGGCGCGCCATCAGGGCCTCGACCGAGGTGGCCAGTGCCGCCGCACGCTGCGCCACCTCCGGTGCCACCGCGGATTCCAGGTCGGTCTCGCCGAAGTCGATCTCCGCCTCGATCAACACCCGCAGGTTGCGGATCTCGCCCGCCACCGGCTCGACCTCGCGGGCCAGGGCGCCATCGAGGCTGCTCCGGGCCAGGCGCGCGGCCGTGGCCGTCTGGGCGTGGATCAGGTCGGCCACGGCCTCGGCCTGGGCCAGGTCCATGCGGCCGTGGAGGAAGGCCCGTTCGGTAAACTCGCCCGGCCGGGCCATGCGTGCGCCCCAGTGCAGGGCCGTGTCGATCAGGGCCTGGAGCAGGACCGGGCTGCCATGGCCCTGGAGCTCCACCACATCCTCGCCGGTGTAGGAGTGGGGACCCGGAAAGGCGAGCACGATGCCATCATCGATCACCTCACCCGCGACGGCGCGCAGGCGGCGGTGAGTCGCGCGACGCGCCGGCAGGCCCGCACCGGCGATCCTCTCCGCGAGCGCCAGCGCCCGCGGACCCGACAGCCGGATGACCCCGATGCCGCCCACCCCGGCCGGCGTGGCCAGGGCGACGATGGTATCGGCGGCGCCGGACAAGGGATCACTGCTTCTTGTCGGCGGCCGCTGTGATCTTGCGCGTGATCACGTACTGCTGCCCGATCGAGAACAGGTTGTTGGTGAACCAGTACAGCACCAGACCGGCAGGGAAGAAGGCGAAGAAGACCGTGAAGACCACGGGAAGGGCCATGAAGATCTTCTGCTGGATCGGATCCATCGGCGGCGGGTTCAGCTTGTACTGGATGAACATGGTCAGGCCCATCAGCAGGGGCAGGATGAACAGCGGATCGCGGGTGGAGAGATCCTGGATCCAGAGCATCCACGGCGCCTGGCGCAGTTCCACGCTCTCCAGCAGCACCCAGTACAGGGCGATGAAGACCGGAATCTGCACCAGGATCGGCAGGCAGCCCCCGAGCGGATTGATCTTCTCCTTCTTGTATAGCTCCATCAGTGCGGTATTCATGCGCTGCTTGTCGTCCTTGTAGCGCTCCTTCAGCGCCTGCAGCTTGGGCGCCACGGCCCGCATCTTCGCCATCGAACGGTAGCTGGTCGCCGACAGATGGAAGAAGGCGAGCTTGATCAGAATGGTCAGGATGATGATGGACCAGCCCCAGTTGCCCACGAAGTCGTGGATCACCCGCAGGAGCCAGAACAGCGGCTTGGACAGGAAGGTGAAGATGCCGTAGTCGACCGTGAGTTCCAGCCCGGGCGCGATCTCGCGCAGGTCCTCCTGCATCTTCGGCCCTACCCAGAGCCGGGTGGACAGTTGACCGGAGGCGCCGGGGGCGATGGTCAGGGGCTCCGCGGAATGCAGGCCGATCAGGTAGTCGGTGCCGATGCTGGCCGCTCCAGGCACCGCGCGCCCGTACATGGCGTTGATCTCGTCCTGGCCCGGAATCCAGGCGGACATGAAGTAGTGCTCGATGACGGAGACCCAGCCGCCCTCGACCCGCTTCTCCAGCGGGGAGTCGCGCAGGGACTCGAAGCCCTCCTTGTTGTATTTGCCGTCGAAATACGCGGCGCCGGTGAAGGTGTACAGGAAGAACGAGGCCCGTTCCGGCGTCGGGCCGTGGCGCAGCTGCCGGTACTGGCGACCGATCCAGGCACTGTCGCCGCGGTTCTCGATCTGGTGTTCGACCTCGATCAAATGCGTGCCCCGCTGGAAGACGAAGGTCTTGGTGACCGCGATGCTGCCGTCCTCGGAGGTCCAGGTCATCGGCACCCGCAGGCTGTCCTGGCCTGGCGCCAGCTCGAAGTTCTCGGCATCCACCTGGAAGACGGCATGGTGCGAGGGCGCTCGGTCCGCGGCGTCGACACCGGCGATGCGGTCGTGGGTCAGGCCACTCTGCGCCACGTAGCCGCGCGCACGCTGGTCGAACAGCCGCACGGGGTTGTCGGGCTCGTCGGGATCGACAGGGAAGGTCAGGAGATCGGCGCGGACGATGGTGCCACCGCGGGTGTCGATGCTCAGATCCAGCAGATCGGTGCGCACGGTGACCTGCTGGTGCGTCGGTTCGGCCAGCAACTCCGGGGGGGCCGTCGGATCGACGGCGTCCGCCTCCATCGTCGGCGCCTCGGGGACATCCTCGGCCCGCTCCAGCGGATCGTCCACCACCGCATCCGGGCTGGGCGCGGGATCCGGTCGCACGCCATAGTCCGCGTTCCAGGCCTGCCACATCAGGAACAGGATGAAGACCAGGGACAGCCAGAGGATGGGGCGCAGGTTTTCCATGAGTGCGTTTACTTCCGGGATTCGTGTGTCGGGGTCTTCTCTGGCACGGGGTCGAAACCGCCCTCGGCCCAGGGATGGCAGCGCGCGATCCGTTTCACGCCCATCCACAGGCCGCGCGATGCCCCATGCCGGGTGATCGCCTCGGCTGCATACTCCGAGCAGGTGGGATGATACCGGCAATGGGGGGCCATGAACGGAGAAATCGCATACTGGTAGACGCGGATCGGGAACAGGAGCAGGGAACGCATCATTTCAGGTTCTCCAGGAGCCGGTCGAGTTCAGCACGCAGTTCGGCAGATTCGGCCCCGGCTATCCCGGCTCGGGACAGGACGATGATGTCGACCGGCGGCAACACATGCCTGCGAACCCGGAAGGCCTCGCGCGCGACACGCCGGATCCGATTGCGATCCACGGAACGGCGCGCATGCTTCTTGGCGATCGCCAGACCCAGGCGGGCGCTGGCCCCCGCAGGTTCCTGACGCCGATACAACACCATGAACCGGTCGCCGGGGATCCGTCGTGCCCGGGAGAAGACGCGCTGATACTCGCGGCCGTGGAGAAGCCGCCCGGAACGCGGAAACCCCTGGTCCGCGCTCCGGACCGGGGCCGTGGTCACCGGCCCGCCCGATTGAGCCGCGTTCGGGCAGGCACGCCGAACCCGCCGTCTACGGGCAGAGGCGCTTGCGGCCCTTGGCCCGCCGGGCGTTGATGATCTTGCGGCCGCTGCGGGTGGCCATCCGCGCGCGGAAGCCGTGGGTCCTGGCGCGGTGGAGTCGACTGGGCTGGAATGTCCGCTTCATGGCGAGGTATCCGAAATTCAAAACGTTAAGGGGCGCTGAAAGCTACCCGTGCGGGGCTGCAAAGTCAATCCTCGGGCGCGATCGCGAAGGCATCCGCGGGGTGCTCGGGGGCCAGGACTCGGGGGCGAGGGGTTGCGATCCTCCACCGTCTGCGCAGGCTGGCCGGTCGTGGAACCGGTGATCTGCGGACGCCGGAGACCCATGAAAATGTGCCGCTGCCAGCGGTCCTTGCCGGCGGCGCGGATCCGCCCTCCTTCCGGCACAATGCGGCCTGCCACTCGCCGTGAAACGACCGTCGTGGGGGTCTCGATGAGCGGTGGCACCTCGGGGTTGGTTGCGCGTAGACTCTTGGCGTGGTCTTTCCCCCGGAGCTCGGTGCGTGCCTGCGAATACCCTGTGGACAGCTTGCTTGGATCGCCTGCAGGGTAGACTCTCCGAGCAGCAACTGAATACCTGGCTGCGCCCGCTGCACGCGCAGGAGAGCGAGGGTCAACTGCGCCTGCTGGCTCCGAACCAGTTCGTGCTCGAACACGTCCGGGACCACTTCCTCCCGGCGATCAGGGGCACGGTGGACGAACTGGGCCAGGGTGACGCGACCTTCAAGGTCGCACTGGGCATCGGTGGCCCGGAGGTGGCCGTGCTGTCGGAGCCTGGGCGTGCGGGCTCGCGTGCGGCACTTCCCGTTCGCCCCAGTGGGCCGGTGTCGAACCTGAACCCGGCCTTCACCTTCGAAACCTTCGTGGAGGGCAAGTCCAATCAGCTCGCCCGTGCCGCCAGCCTGCAGGTCGCGGCCAATCCGGGGGTGGCCTACAATCCGCTGTTCATCTATGGCGCGGTTGGCCTGGGCAAGACCCACCTGATGCATGCCATTGGCCACCACATCCTCGACCGGATTCCCAACGGGCGGATTATCTATCTGCACTCCGAGCGGTTCGTGGCCGACATGATCAAGGCCTTGCAGCACAACGTCATCGATGATTTCAAGCAGCATTACCGTACCGCCGACGCGCTGTTGATCGACGACATCCAGTTCTTCGCCGGGAAGGAGCGCTCACAGGAAGAATTCTTCCATACATTCAATGCCTTACTTGAAGGCCAGCAGCAGATCATCCTGACCTCGGACCGCTATCCGAAGGAGGTGGAAGGTCTCGAGGAGCGGTTGCGATCGCGCTTCGGCTGGGGCCTGACCATCGCCATCGAGCCCCCCGAGCTCGAGACCCGGGTGGCGATCCTGCAACGCAAGGCGGAGCAGTCCGGCGTGGAACTGCCGAGTGAGGTGGCCTTCTTCATGGCCAAGCGCATCCGTTCCAATGTCCGGGAACTGGAGGGGTCGCTGCGCCGGGTGATCGCCAACGCGCATTTCACCGGCAAGGCCATCACGGTCGACTTCGCGCGGGATGCGCTGCGTGACCTGCTCGCTGTGCAGAGCAAGCTGGTCACGTTGGAGAACATCCAGAAGACCGTGGCCGAATATTTTCGGGTCAAGGTGAGTGACCTGCACTCGGCGCGCCGCAGCCGCTCGATCACCCGGCCCCGCCAGATGGCGATGGCCCTGGCCAAGGAACTGACCCAGCACAGTCTGCCGGAGATCGGACAGGCCTTTGGCGGGCGCGACCACACCACCGTGATCCATGCCTGCCGCAAGGTCGCCGAGCTCCGCGAAGGGGACGCAAACGTGGATAACGACTACAAGATCCTGTTACGCACATTGAGCAGTTGAGAGCCTGTGGATATCGTGTGTGCAGATCGCGAGCGCGTGAAGGGGTTCGCGACACCGTCAGGTTGTCCACAGGCTGGACACAGGATCGCGGCGCCGGTAATGGAATGCAAGTGATTGATTATTTGGTTGAAATCGATAGTTTTACCGGATCCTGCCCGTGCTTATTACTACAGTCTTTAGATATCTAAATACATCATAGGAAGCCTGCACTATGGAGCTCTCGTTCGACCGGGACAGCATGACGGATGCCTTGCAGCGTATCGTTGGCGCTGCCGAGAAGCGCCTGACGATGCCGGTCCTGGGGAATGTCAGGATTCGCGCCACCGCCGACGGGATCCAGCTGGATACGACGGATCTGGAACTGGCCTGGTTGGCCAGGACACCGGGTGAGGCATCCGAGGGGCTGGATTGCTCGGTGTCGGTCCGCAAGCTGTTGGAGGTCGTGCGCGCAGCGCCTGCCGAGGCAACGGTTCGGGCGCGTGTGCAGGGCGATCGGCTTACCGTCGGATTCGGGGGCTCGCGGTTCAGTCTGGCGACCCTGCCCGGGGGCGATTTTCCCGTGCTCGAGGCGGCCGAGATCGAGCACTGGCTCTCGATCCCGCAACGACTGCTGCGGCGACTGATCGAGGCAACGATGTTCTCCATGGCGCAGCAGGATGTGCGCTACTACCTGCAGGGTCTGTTGCTGGTCGCACAGGGGGTTACGCTGCGCTCGGTCGCTACCGACGGGCATCGTCTGGCCCTGACCGAGGCGGATCTGGAGACGCCGTTGGCGACCGATCAGGAATGCATCATTCCGCGCAAGACGATTCAGGAGCTGCGCCGCAATCTGCTGGACGACGAGACGCCGGTTCAGCTGGGATTCGCGCCCGGGCAGGTGGCCTTCGATTTCGGCGCGGCGCGGCTGACCAGCAAGGTCATCGATGGTCGTTTTCCCGATTACGAACGCGTGATTCCCGAGGATCAGCCTGCGTCCCTGCTGGTGGAGCGCGAGGATCTTCGACAAGCCCTCAACCGGGTGGCGATCGTGACCAATGACAAGTACCGGGGGGTACGGTTGCTGGCGGGCGCCGGCGGCTGTCGGTTGGTCACGCACAATGCGGAGCATGAAGAGGCCGAGGAGGCCTTGCCGGCTCGGTATGATGGCGAGGAGATCGAGATCGGCTTCAATCTGACCTATTTGATCGATGTGCTGGGGGCCATCGCTGCGGACCAGATTCGCATCGGTCTGCGCGATGGCGACTCCTCGGCGCTGATCATGGCCGAACCTCCGGACCGCGCGCGTTATGTGGTGATGCCGATGCGGCTGTAGCTTCAGGCTCGATGTTGCCGCCAGGGTCGAGGCCCCTCGGCGCTTGGGCATCAGCAAGGCTGCGCCGGGGATCAAGGCGGTGCCCTGTCAACGGGTGGGCGCGTAGGCGTCGGTACCCCGGGTGACGGATCTTCCTGGACCAGATCGCCGAGAGAGGAATGGGCACCCACAGGACGCGCAGCATGCGTTGTGCCTGACATGCGTTGCGCCGCGTC
>JAWLFM010000217.1:0-4384 GCA_041685565.1 Thioalkalivibrio sp. | reverse complement strand
GGATCTCGTGATCGTTGAGGAAAATCCGCTCGAGAACTTCAAGGTCCTGTATGGCACGGGGGCAGTGAAGCTCAACGATGAAACCGGCAAGCCCGAGCGTATTGGCGGCGTCAAATACACGATCAAGGATGGCATTGTGTACGACGCCAAGCAATTGCTCGCGGATGTCGCCAGCATGGTCGAGGCGGCAAAGCAGGCCGACGCCGGGGAAGAGAGCAACTCTGAGGAGTAGCTGCGTGGCGGAGTGCCCAGGCGTCGATTGAGAAGGGCCGGGATCCTGGCCTTGCGCCTTCTTGGTTATACCAAATTTAGGGAGTTTATCCGTATGGACTAAACTCCCTAATATCGCTAAGATCTACGCCATGGACCCCATTCGAAACCCCTACACCCCTGGAGCCGGAACGCCCCCGCCAGAACTCGCCGGCCGCGATGAGCTCAGGGAGCAAATACGCGTAGCGCTGGCACGGGTGCGCCTTGGCCGCCCGAGCAAAAGCGTTCTGATGGTGGGTTTGCGCGGCGTTGGCAAGACGGTTCTATTGGACCAACTTCGCGATGACGCCGAAGCGTCAGGTATTTGCACGTTGCGCATAGAGGCGCCGGAAATTCGCTCCCTTCCGGCTATTCTCGCACCCGAGCTTCGCAAGGCGTTGCTTCGCCTGTCCCGTAACGAGCGCGCCGCAGAGCTGGCCCGCCGGGCGCTGCGGGGTCTTGCAGGTTTTGCCACTGCGCTCAAGGTGAAGTACCAGGACATCGAGGTCGGTCTGGATTTCGAACCAGAGCCTGGATTGGCGGATAATGGCGATCTTGAGCTCGATCTTCAGGCGCTGCTGGAGGCAGCCGGAGACGCTGCCAAGGAAGCTGACACCGCGCTCGCGATCTTTCTTGATGAATTGCAGTACGTCGAAGAGGAAGAACTCGCTGCGCTGATTACTGCGCTCCATCGCGCGGCACAGCGCAGGCTCCCTGTTGTCCTGGTCGGTGCAGGATTGCCGCAGCTTAGAGGGCGCATGGGACGCGCTAAGTCTTATGCCGAGCGGTTGTTCGACTTTCCGCTGATTGGGCCGCTGGCTCCGGACGATGCAAGAAAAGCCATCCGCAAGCCAGCGAAGGAGGAGGGCATTGAAATCGAGCCTGCCGCCCTGGACCTGATCATTGAGGCCACCGCTGGGTATCCTTATTTTCTGCAGGAGTGGGGAAAGCACGCCTGGGATGCGGCAGACGAATCGCCCATTTCGGTAGATGATGTCAAACGAGGATCAGTAACTGCGATCGCTGCGCTGGATGAAAGCTTCTTCCGCGTCCGCTTTGATCGCCTTACGCCGTCCGAAAAGCGCTATCTACGCGCCATGGCTGAACTGGGTTCGGGACCGCACAGGTCCGGCAATATTGCCTCGGTGCTGGGAAGGGAGGTTACGTCACTCGGTCCGACGCGAAACAACCTCATCGGCAAAGGGATGATCTGGAGTCCCAGTCACGGTGATACCGCATTCACGGTTCCGCTGTTTGACGAATTTATGCATCGAATCATGCCGGGTAATGACTGGAAGCAAGAGTAATGGTGATTTGCCGCAAAGCGCGTATTCTCGACGCGGCGCGTCACGTCGGCTATGCGCTGTTAATCAATTGCGTTCTGCTCGCAGCGCCGGTTGTACTCGCACTGGGGGATCGGAGTATGGAGCCCGCTACACTCAGTCATGTTTCCGAGCTGCGCTGGCAGAATCGGCTGGTTATCGTACTCGCATCCCCGTCGCCGGAGGAGGATGTTACTGCGCTAAGGACACATGCCGCGCAGATTGATGAACGCGATGTGATGTGGTTTGTCCTCGGCGCCAACGACATGGCAACGAACTTCCCGGAACGCATAGCCAAGGGGTTTGACGACCACCTGCGGGATACATTTGGCGGCGGCCCGTCGGTGATTCTTGTGGGCAAGGACGGCGGCATGAAAATGCGCGCCCCACGCCTGGACCTCGGGGAGATCTTCTCGCGTATTGAGGGCATGCCCATGCGGCAGCGGGAGATCAGGCAACCGATCGACCGTCTCTGAATCGAGAGGCTCACATGCGAACGAGGGTCGTGTGCGCACAGGGGCCAGGCGAGAACAGAAGCCAGGCCCGGACAGGTGTCATGCTCGGAAAAGGCGAACCCCGAACACCGGTCCCGCCGTATGCCCCTCATCGGGCTCAAACCGCACCCGCACCGTCCTTTTTCCACGCGTCAGGCTGCGCGGTACCTCGTAGCGGACGTCAATGAACTCCCCGACTTTCTCCGCCTCGAGTGTCTGGTGGGCAAGGCGTTCACCGTCCACGAGAATATGGAAGCGTCGTTCGCGCTCGCCGCCCCAGTAGGTGGCCTCCAGCACAAGCGGCTCATCGTTGACCGCCATGTCGAACTCGAAGAAATTGCCGGTGCGGGCATCCCGGCCGGGGCGTTTCCGATACTCGACGGCGTAGGAGCGCTCCGAGTGAGCCAGCTTGTGGGCCTCCTCGTTGTCGGGGACGCCAAGCCTGATCAGGTCTACCGATCGCGCATCGAGCGCGGCCTGTGCAGCCGCCGCCGCTGTGGCGGCTTCCTCAGCCTGACTCCATTCAGCGGGCGAGTACTTCCTGAAGTACACGGCCGTCAGGCGGTCGCGCAGCTCGAAGAAGGGCGCGAACGCGAGATCGAAGGGCTTGCTGACACCCTCCGTCCTGAACCGCGCCGGCCCCGTGGGGCTGAAACCCTCGAGGAACCTCGTCTCGACGAATGCGGGGTCCTGCAGTGCATACTCTGACCCGACAGGACCCAGATCTGCCGCGAGAACAAGCGGCCCATACAGGACAGCCACGGTATCCGGGTCATCAGGTGTGGCCTCCACGCGAAGCGCGAGCGGGATGTCCAGTTCAATCCTGTCACCTGCGGCCCAGTCCCGCTCGATAACGGCGTAGCCGGCGTCATCCACCGTAATCTGCTCTCGCTGGCCGTTGATGGAAATGCTGTGCCCGTCGGCCCAACCGGGAATGCGAAAAGCGACCGCAAACCGAGATGGCCCATCCGCCCGTGTGGTGGTGAGCGCGATACCGCTCTGGTAGGGATACTCCGTCTCCAGCCGGAATGCGGCGTTCATGTCGTTCCACGCGATCTCGGACGGAACGAACAGATTGACGTACAGCGTGTCCGGCGAGGACCAGTAGACAGAATCACCGTGCTTGGCGTGACTTTCCATGCCGCTGCCGACGCAGCACCAGAAGGAGTCATAGGGCTCTGAGAAAGCGCGGTGAGACCCTGACATGAGTGGCACCATGTAGGCGAACATGCCGTCATGTGGCTGGTGCTGTGCCAGGATGTGATTGAAATGCGCGCGCTCGTAATAGTCGAAGTAGGAGGCCTGTGGTCGCTCGCGATACAGCTCGCGGGTCAGCTTCATCATGTTGTAGGTGTTGCAGGACTCACAGGTCTCGTCGGTAATATACTTCGAGATGGAGTCGGGCTCCTGGAAATATTCCCGGTCGGCGTTTCCGCCGATGACGTAGGAGCGGTGCTCCGTAACGGTTTCCCAGAAGTAGCGTGACGCGACGCTGTACTGAGGCTTATCGGTAATCTGGTGCAGGCGCGCAAGGCCGATCAGTTTCGGGATCTGTGTGTTCGCATGAAGGTGTGACAGCTCATCCTGGCGATTGGCCAGAGGGTCCAGCACTTCCCGGTGGTACACGCGCTCCGCCAGAGCGAGCCACCGGGGATTGTCGGTGCGGGTGTAGAGATCGGCAAGGCTTTCGTTGATGCCGCCATGCTCGCAGTCGAGTACCCGCTGCAGCTGCGCATCACTGAGCTGCGCGAAAATGGCGTGAAGATAGCCGGCGAGGCCCTCCTGAACCGCGACCGCCTTCCGGGAGCCGAGGTAAACGTCGGCGTGGTGCAGGCCGGCGAACAGTTTGTGCCAGTTGTACAGCGGTGCCCAGGACCCGTTGATATAGAACTTTGCGGGACGGATGTCGCCCGCTGCGATTTCCTCGAAAACCCGACGGCCCGATTCACTGTCGCCGTCCTCGGTGCTGCGCGTAAATCCTGCCACGTAGCCGTCACCGCCGGCATCCTGGCACACCTGAAGCTCACCGACGGTGTACAGTGCGCGCTCGCGGCACAGCGCGTCGCCGGTCTGTGCGTGCATCAGCGCGCAGGCGGTGAGGTAGTGGCCCAGGGTGTGTCCGGCGATGGTGTCATTTTCCCAGCCGCCGTAAATGTCTGCCTTCGGTTCGAGCCCCGCATAGAGACGGAAGTTGTGCAGCAGCCGGTCCGGATCAAGGCTGTGCAGGTAGACCCGATTCGATTCGATGGAGGTGAGAAACGGCGACGGCAGCAGGCGGACATCGCGCAGCGGAATCGGCGCGACCCGATTGTCCTTGCG
>JAWLFM010000216.1:0-4405 GCA_041685565.1 Thioalkalivibrio sp. | reverse complement strand
AGCCGATGGATGTGTTCGGCGAGGTAGCGGTAGCCATCGGCGTTGGGGTGGATCGGGTCGGACTTCATCGCATCCCGTGAGAGGATGCGTGCCAGCGCGCCGTTCTCGACCGGTATCCCGAAGGCCTCGGCGATCTCGCCGTAGATGGCCTCGCTGCGCAGCCGGAGCACGGTCGGGGCGGGTACCGCGACCAGCAGGACCTCCATGCCGCGTTCCCGGGCGAGCTGGATCATCGCCGAAAGATTGTTCCGCGTCTGCTCCACGTCCATGCGGCGGAGCATGTCGTTCCCGCCATGGGTCAGGATGAGCAGGTGCGGCTGGTGTTCGTCGAGGACGCTTGGGAGCCTGGCGAGGCCTTGGCTCGAGAGCTCCCCGGGAACGCCCGCATTGATCACTTGTCTCCCGCTCAGCGCCGCTAGCTGCGTCGGGTAGGAGCTGCCTGTCGCCGCGCCCGTGCCGGCGGTCAGACTGTCGCCGAAGGCGAGAATGGTGGCGTCGGTCGCCAGCGGCGAGAGTGTCTCCGGCTGCGGGGTGCAGGCGCCGAGCACCGACAGCAGGATCAGCATTCCAGCCGCAACGGGGGCTGTGCTGCGGCTTGGCATCGGCGCTGGGGCCGGTTGGCTTCGTGGTTGCATGGCGTCTCCAGTGGCTGGCTTCCTACGGGCGCGCATCCCTGGCCCGGTGGACCGCAGGGCCAGGGATGCGGCGCGGGTAAGCGTAGCATCCGGCATTGACCCCTGCGTGCAGGCATGGCAGCGTGCGCCTTCAACATGGCCTGCCGGCCACGGAAAACGGATCGGTCGGAGCGGTTGGTACCGAGCCGGCGCCCCAGGGAAACCGGTCCCCCACGAAACCATAGAGGAATCCCTGCATGCCCCTTCGCAGCCTTGTCATCGCAGCCTTTCTTGCCATCTCTGTGACCGCCACCGCGGCCGAGCCGAATATCCAGCCGGGCGAGTGGGAAATGACCTCGATCGCCACCTTCCCCGGTACCCCGATGCCCGAGCAGCGAGACTCCAGCAGGGAGTGCGTGACCAGCGAGGATCTCGAGGGACTGGTCTTCGACCTGGATCTCCAGGAGGAGGCATGCGAGCTCACCCACATGGACATCACCGCCGAGCGCATGACCTACAGCATGACCTGCCAGCACGACGACGGCATGGCCATGACCATGGATGCGGAAATGCACTTCCTGGGCGACCGCACCGAGGGCGTCATGGACGCGCAGATGACCACCCCGATGGGTCCGATGCAGATGCGCATCGAACTCGAGGGCCAGCGGCTCGGCGACTGCTGAGCGGGCGCCGCGAAACATGACCCGGGGCAGAGCCGTTCAGGTGGTCTCCGGGGGGATGATGCTCAGTGTGTCGCCGACCTGGAGGCGTCCGCCTTCCAGCACCAGCAGGCACACCCCGCTGTTGCGTCCGAGGGCCTTGGCCATGTTCTCGCCGGTGACCTGGTTGATGTAGCCGCAGGGCGGCCGGGGCTTGCCGTATTCGAACAGCACACTTCCGATGCGGAATCGGCGGCCTTCCAGGGCGCGGGTCCGCATTCCCGTGATCACCAGGTTGCGTCGGTGCTCACCATGGTCCAGGGCCACCGGGAGGCGTCGGTGCGCACGTTCCATGTCGTCTGCAGAGAGCAATGTGACCTGGCAGCTCTCGACCGGATGCCAGTGGCCGGAGCCCGTCTGGTAGCGATCTCCGGCCAGCCCCTCCCCGGCAATGGCATCCACGGCATGCAATGACTGCATTGGCGCACCGGCCCGTGGACTCACGAAGATTGCGGCCAGCCGTGCCCCGGGTCCGGGCCGCCGCCAGGGCCGCAACAGGGATCGCCAGTGCATCAGTAGCGGTAGCCGAAGTTTTCCCGGAAGCGCTCGGCGAACTCGTCCGCAGTGAAGGTATGGTTCTGGGTGCCGGGACTGGCGATCTTGATCGCGCCCATCAGGGAGGCGATGCGGCCGGTGGTTTCCCAGTCCATGCCCCGTTCCATGCCAAACAGCAGCCCCGCCCGATAGGCATCGCCGCAACCCGTGGGGTCCACCACGGCTCTTGGCGTTACCGCCGGGATCTCGAAGCGGCGACCGCCGGTATGGATGTGCGAGCCCTCGCCACCGCGGGTGACGATGAGTGCCTCCACCCGCTCGGCCATCCGTTCCAGGCTCAGGCCGGTCCGCTCGGCAGTCAGTTGTGCCTCGTAATCGTTGAAGGCAGCGTAGGTGGCCTGGTCCAGGAACCGGGTCAGGTCCTCCCCGGCGAACATCGGCAGGCCCTGGCCGACATCGAAGATGAAGGGGATGCCGGCCTCGGCGAACTGTTCGGCGTGCTGGATCATCCCGTCGCGGCCGTCCGGCGAGACGATGCCGACGCGGATGCCCGATGCCTCCTGGACCCGGTTGTAATGCGAAAAGCTCATGGCCCCGGGGTGGAACGCGGTGATCTGGTTGTCGTCCTGATCCGTGGTGATGAAGGCCTGCCCGGTGAAGCTGCCCTCCACGGTGCGGATGTGCCGGCAGTCGACATTCTGCTGCTCCAGCCATTCGGCGTAGATGCCGAAATCGGAGCCGACGGTGGCCATGGGCACCGGCTCTCCACCCAGCAGCTTGAGGTTGTAGGCGATGTTGCCCGCGCAGCCGCCGAACTCCCGGCGCATCTCCGGCACGAGGAAGGAGACGTTGAGGATATGCACCTTGTCCGGCAGGATGTGGTTCTTGAAGCGATCGGGAAAGACCATGATGGTGTCGAAGGCGATGGAACCGCAGATCAGGGCGGACATGGGGACTCCTTGTTGGTTGCTGAATGAAACCGCTCGGCGGGCGAGCAGGGCGCGAACACGCCGCGGGACGGATCGTGCTGCGCCCTGTGGGTGCCCGCGCGGCGCGGGACTGATGCAGTCCCGAAAGGGCCTCACCCGGGGTGTCTGGGACCACGGACCCCGGGGGCGGGCAGCGCATAGCCTAGTGATTTGTGACCGCGACAACAAACCGGAACCCGCTGCGGAGGCGGAGATCCTGCAGGCAGCGAGGTTCCGGCAAGGCCGTTTCGGCCGGCTCGGCGGTACCCGATGATCGAGATCACCCCAGGGTTTCGGTTGTCCGAGGAAGAGCTGGAATTCCGCTATAAGCGCGCCAGCGGTCCTGGCGGCCAGCATGTGAACAAGACCGACAGCGCGGTGGAGCTTCGTTTCGATCTGAACGCCACCCCTGCCTTGAAGCCGGAAGTGCGTGAACGCCTGCAGCGGCTTGCCCGCAGGCGCATCTCGCGCGAAGGCATCCTGATCATTCACGCACAGCGCTTTCGCAGCCAGGAGCGCAACCGCGAGGATGCGATCGCCCGGCTCACGGAACTGCTGCGCGAGGCCAGCGAGACGCCGGTCAGGCGCATTGCAACCCGCCCGACGCGGGCCTCGCGCGAACGCCGGCTGACCAGCAAGAAACAGATCGGCGAGCGCAAGCGTGGCCGCGGCAGGCTGCGGCAGACCGACGATCACTGACCCCGTTTCGGAGAAGACAGATGAACCTGCGCATCGTGATCCTGATCCTGGTCCTCGCCGTCGCGGCGCTGACCCTGCTGTTTCCCGGGTCGGATTCCTGGCTCGGCCCCGAGCAGCCCCAGCAGCCGGGGCTCGAGGAAATCGACACGAGCAACGGCGACCTCGTCGTGCGCGGCGTGGAGGTCCGCGATCTCGACGGCCAGGTGGCCTGGCGCGGGGATGTGGATCTGGCGCCGGAACTCGCACGGATTGCGGCGGGCGAGCGCGATCCGCACCGCAATGACGGCGGCGTCTTCCAGAACCGCGAGGGTCTGCTGCCGGACCGCCCCCGGGGCCACTACCGGGAGTACGTGGTGCGCACGCCGGGGATCCCCCATGCGGGGCCGCAACGCCTGGTGATCGGGGCGGATGGCGCGGTCTATTACACGCACGATCACTACCGCAGCTTCCGGAGGATCCGCTGATGCCCCGCGGGGCCGATCCATCCGCGCCCTCGGACTGGCTCCGGGGGTCCGCGCCGTTGCTGGAACTGCCTGGGGACACCGACCGCGACGGGATCCTGCGCGCCCTGCGGGAGCAAGGTCTCGATCCCCGCCAGGTGGACCTTGCCGGGGTCACGGACAAGGCGACGCTCCTTGCCCAATTCCACCGCGCCCTGGAATTGGGCGACTGGTTCGGATTCAACTGGGATGCGCTGGAGGAGGCCCTGTACGGCCCCGAGGACCGTGACGTCCCCGATCGTGTCCTGGTCATTACCGGCTTTGCGGCATTCAGGGCCCGCGCGCCAAGGGACGCCGCGGTCGTCCTCGACATCCTGCGCAGCGTGGCCGGAACGCCCGGGAGCGGCCTGCGCGGCGGTGTGCTGATCGGCTGAGGCGTCCCAGGGCGAATTGTCGGGTCAGCGCAGGGG
>JAWLFM010000215.1:0-4414 GCA_041685565.1 Thioalkalivibrio sp. | reverse complement strand
GACGGGCGAGCACGAGTTCGACACGCTTTGCACCGAGCTCGGGATCGAGCACCGCCTGACCCCGCCAAAATCGCCTCAAACGAACGGCATGGTCGAGCGTTTCAACGGCCGGATCGAGGAGGTGCTGCAAAGCCACCACTTCCGATCCGGCGAGGACCTGGAAGCCACGCTGCACCGCTACGTCTGGCTCTACAACCAGCAGCTCCCGCAATCAGCCCTGGGCAGCAAGACGCCCTTGCAGGCGATGAAAGACTGGCACAAACTCAAGCCAGCGCTGTTCAGGAAACGGCCATACTACCTTCCGGGATGTGACCACTAGCCAGTCCGACACTGGACGCCAAAGATATGCATTGGTAGTCTTTGATGTTCAAACCGATTGAAAACAAAGGCAAGTCTTCCCATGACCATCGAACGGCTATTTGGTTCATCCCTTTCCGAAACGCTTGAAGGCCCCGGTCGGGACGAAACGCTTCATGCCGGTTCCGGCGACGATCTGATCCTTCAGCAAGGGACAGGTCGGCGTGACGAGCCGGCACGTGTCGACGGCGGGCTTGGGCTGGACACGCTGGACGTGGTCCTCCATCCGTCATCCGATCCGGACGATACAGTGCCCGATTTCATCTTGGCGGAAATCGATCCGCTTCTGAATGACGGCTACACCTTCCGTCTTGTTCATCTGATCGAGGACCGCGGTAACCTGCGCCACGCCGGTGACACTCTGTTCAGGGGCATCGAAACGCTGGGCCGGCCGGACGGAACCGACGTGGAACTGTCGGGCGGCACGCTGGCGTGGCATGCCGAGATGGAGATACAATCGCGTGAAGTGAAACACGCCTTGCAACTCAAGGAAGGCAATCTGATAGGGCGCACGGTCACGACGCTGGACAACGGGAACGTGGTCAAGGTTTTCCAGAACTGGGAGCAAGGTGCGGACCATGACAAGCTGGGGTTCTGGATCCTCGATGGCGATGGAGAGATCGTCTTTGAATCAGAGTTGTTCGGCCAGGGAACGCAAACCCTTTTCAATCCCTACGAGGCACAGACCACCGAAGGGGTGCAGGTGGCGAGCCTCGACGATGGTGGGTTTGCGGTCGCCTATTTCGAGACGAACAGCGAAGCATCCCGCCCGCTGTCGGAGATCGGCAGCCGGCTGAAGCTGGAATTCTTCGACGCCGAGGGCGCGTCGCGCGGCGATCCGGTTTCCCTGTTTTCGGATCCCGTCGGTCCTCCCTACGAGGCGCTTGTAGGGTATTCGATGGCCTCCCTGCAAAATGGCGACCTGTTGGTGTCGTATGAATCCCGCGACCGGGACCTTGTGGATGCCGTCGTCACGCCCGAAGGCGTTGTACGCGACACGATTCTGTTCGACCCGCCTGGTAGTCAATTCGACAAAGCAACGGTTGCGACGGAAGACGGCTTCGCGTCGATCTTCGTTGATAGGAGCTTTCGCGACCGCGACAACGACGAGGTCGGGCGGATCTTTGCCCGGCTTCATCAGGTGGATGACGACACGGGCGAGATCACCTTCGAAAACCAGATACTGCTCCACACCCTTGACGTTAATCAACGTGCTTTCCGTTCCGAATTTGCGTCGCTAGGCGGCGACAATTTCGCCATGACGTTCACTTCCGGCAACCTCAACCAGGAAGTGTATCTGATGACCTATGTCGACGGCGTGGCCGAGACGGTGAGCGTTTTGCCCGGTCAGTTCAAGAATGTCGTGCAGCCTTCGCTCACCGAAAACCCGAATGGCGGCGCGCTTCTGACGATCGAAGCGGAAGATGGCAGAAACCCCGAAGGCATTCTGCTGGGACGTCACGCCATGCTGATCGAGGTGGGCGCGGACGGATCATTGGGTGAGCCCGCCGACATGTCGGGTGGGCTCGGGTCGACAGCCGACAACCGCATCCCAGTGTCGGCGGTCACGTCCGACGGGGTGATGACCTTTTGGGGCGATAGCAGCAATCAACAGTGGGTCAGCTATCAGGATGCGGGCGGCTATAACGCAGTGGATGGCAGCGCGATCGGCGAGACCCTGATCGGGACGGATGCCGACGATCATCTGCGCGGCTTGGCGGGCGATGACCTGTTGCTGCCCTCGGGTGGCATCGACCGGTTCGACGGCGGTGCGGGGCGTGACACGTTTTCCGTTGCGGGCCTTGGCGCGCATGTGATGTCGCTGGACGAGGGCTACGTGTCGACCCCCGGTGCCGTCAATCGCCAGGCGCTTATATCGATCGAAAACCTGATCGGCAGCGATGCGGACGACGTGCTGATCGGTGACGGCGGAGCCAACCTGCTGGATGCAGGCGGCGGTGACGACACGATCACCGGCAATGGCGGTCAGGACACCATTCGCGGCGGGGACGGTACCGACACTTATAGGCTGGCCGGGGACGGAACCGATTACCTGGTCCTGGATGCCGCGGCTTCTGTCGAGCTGCTGGACATGTCCGATGGCCCGCTGGAAGGTTCCGGTGTCTTCGTGGATCTGAGCGGGATCCAGAGCTACAGCCAGTTCGGCACGATCGAACTGGGGGACGGCGACGACACGGTCACCGGCACGCAGGCGGGCGACAGCATCGATGGCGGTACCGGCAACGACAGCCTCGACGGCCACGTGGGCGACGATACCATCGTCGGCGGCCCGCGTGATGATACCCTGAAAGGCGGGCCTGGTGACGACCTTCTGACTGGCGGCACCGCGCTTTCGGACGGCAACACGTTCCAGTTCGACCTCGGCTTTGGCAATGATACGATCACTGACTTTCAGGGGGCCAGCGACACTCTCGATTTCGGCGCCTTTTCGACCGCGCAGCTGGATCAGATGACTGTCCGGCAGGATGGCGACGACCGGATCGCCACCTTCCACGACGGCAGCACACTGACCCTGCTGGACGTGCAACGCAATTTCGCCCCGAGCGGCGATCTTACCTTCGAGGGCAGTTTTGCCGAGGATGAAACCATCACCGTGGACCTGTCCCGGATCACCGACCGGGACGGGTTCGATCCGGACCGCGCGACCGTGCAATGGTTCCGCGACGATGTGGCGATCGAGGATGCGACCGGGCGCAGCCTCAACCTGACCCAGGCTGATGTCGGCGCAAGGATCGGAGCGACGGTGACCTACACCGACAGGTTCCGGACCGAAGAAAGCGTGAGCCGCACCAGTTTCGACCGTGTGCAGAACGTCAACGATCCAGTCACCGGAGAGGTGCTGGTGACCGGAGCGCCGCAGGAAGGAGCCGAACTGGGCGTGGATCTGACCGAAATCGCTGATGAGGATGGGCTTTCCGATAGCTTCGATTACCAGTGGTTGCGCGACGGAGCAGTCATCCGGGGCGCGACTGAGGAAGGCTATGTTACGACCGCTCAGGACATCGGTGCCCGCTTGGCGGTATCGGTGTCGTTTACCGATGGACAGGGCACCCGGGAAACATTGACCTCCGCCGCCAGCGATCCGGTCACGAATGTCAACGACGCGCCGGATGGCGACGTGATGATCGGCGGCACCGCAAGGCAGGGCCAGACGCTGAGCGCCGTTACCTCGGATCTGTCCGACGCCGACGGGCTGGGCGAGTTCAGCTATGAGTGGCTGCGCGGCGGCACCGCGATCCCGGGCGCGACATCGGACACCTACGTGCTGGGCCAGGCCGACGTCGGCGCCGCGATCTCCATGCGGGTTTCCTACACCGACGGTCAGGGCACGGCCGAGGCCGTGACCTCCGCCGCCAGCGACCCGGTCGGCAACGTCAACGACGCGCCTGTTGGCGACGTGACGATCGGCGGCACCGCGCGGCAGGGCCAGACGCTGAGCGCCGTCACCTCGGATCTGTCCGACGCCGACGGGTTGGGCGATTTCAGCTATCAGTGGCTGCGAGGCGGTGGCCCGATTTCGGGGGCGACGGGCCAGGCCTATCTGCTGGGCTCCGAGGATGCGGGCACTGAAATCGCGCTCCGCCTGTCCTACGTCGACGGCGGCGGCACGCGGGAGCAGGTGATCAGCGACCCGGTCGTCCTGCCGGTGCAATTCCAGGGTGCCACCGACGGTGCCGATCATCTGATCGGGACTGGAGCGGCGGAGGATCTGCGTGGCCTCGGCGGCGACGATACGATCATCGGCGGCGGTGGCCGCGATGCTCTTTCCGGCGAGCCGGGGGCGGACATCCTGCTGGGCGACGGGGTCGAGGCGCGGTATTTCCCCGACGTCTCGGCGCAGGTGTTCCGGCTTTATCAGGCGGTGCTGGACCGCGCGCCGGATGCCACCGGGCATCTGAACTGGACCACGCGCATCGCGGTCGAAGGGATGGATGCGTTGCAGGTGACGCGCGGTTTCGTCAATTCGCCCGAGTTTCAGGCGCGGTTCGGCGGGCTGGACGATGCCGGCTTCGTCACGTTGCTCTACGAGAACGTG
>JAWLFM010000043.1:0-18159 GCA_041685565.1 Thioalkalivibrio sp. | reverse complement strand
GCGTCACGAAGTGGGGCCGGCAGGGTTCGAACCTCAAGGTTCGACTGCCCCGCAGGGGCAGAACGTCGCCGACAGGATGCCCTCGGGGTTCATTGCGCCGCCGGCGCGGTGCGGATTCGTTGGCGATCCCGCGCTACAATGCCGGTCCGGTTGCGCCCCATCCGGGTGTGCCGATCGTCATCCATGCATCCAGACCGGGAATAGCCGTGGCCGATCAGAGCCGAATGATGATCTTCGCGGGCAACGCGAACCCGCAACTCGCGGGCAAGGTTGCCGAGCACCTCGACCTGCGTCTTGGCAAGGCGACCGTCGGCTGCTTCAGTGACGGTGAGATCCAGATCGAGATCCTCGAGAACGTGCGTGGCAGGGACGTCTTTGTCATCCAGCCGACAGGACGCCCGACCAACGACAACATCATGGAGCTGCTGATCATGGTGGACGCCCTGCGCCGGGCATCCGCGGGTCGGATCACCACCGTCATTCCCTATTTCGGCTACGCGCGCCAGGATCGCCGGGTGCGTTCCGCCCGCGTGCCCATCTCGGCCAAGGTCATTGCGAACATGATCGAGGCCGTGGGCGCTGACCGTGTCCTCACCATCGATGTGCACGCCGACCAGGTGCAGGGCTTCTTCAACGTGCCGGTCGACAACATCTATGCCTCCCCCATCCTCCTGGGCGACATCTGGCGCCGCGAGGCCGGCGAGGTCACGGTGGTGTCACCGGACGTCGGTGGCGTGGTGCGCGCGCGCGCCATCGCGAAACGCCTGGACGATGCCGACCTCGCGATCATCGACAAGCGCCGGCCCCGCGCCAACGAGGCGCAGGTGATGCACATCATCGGCGATGTCGATGGCCAGTGCTGTGTGATCATCGACGACATGGTCGACACGGCCGGCACGCTTTGCCAGGCAGCCCGGGCGCTCAAGGAGCACGGGGCTGCCAAGGTCTATGCCTATGCCACCCACGCCGTGCTTTCCGGGCCCGCTGTTGCTAACATAGAGGGTTCGATGCTTGATGAGCTGGTGGTTACCGATACCCTCCTGCTGCAGCCGAATGCGCAGTCCTGCAGCAGGATCCGTCAGTTGTCGGTGGCGGAGATGCTTGCGGAGACCATTCGCCGCATCAACATGGAAGAATCGGTCAGTTCCCTGTTCGTGGACTGACCCCGTTACGGTGCGGCCGCAATGCGGTCCCATCGCCCCTGTTTGGCGCCTCATCTGGTCGCGGATGAGGCGTGTTCATTTTGGAGAATGTCACCATGAGTACGGATTTTGTCATTGAAGCTGAGCCGCGTCAGGAGCAGGGATCGAGTGCGAGCCGCCGCCTGCGCCGCGCGGGCAAGCTGCCGGGGATCCTCTACGGAGGGCATCAGGAAGCGGCCCCGATCACCCTCGACCACAACGCCATCATGCTGAACCTCAAGAACGAGGCCTTCTATTCCCACGTCCTGACCGTCAACCTGAACGGCAAGGCCGAGCGGGCGGTCCTGCGCGACGTGCAACGGCATCCGTTCAAGCCGACGCTGGTACACATCGATCTGCTGCGGGTCAGCGCCGACGAGGCCATCCGCGTGCACGTCCCGCTGCATCTCTTGAATGAGGACATCTGCAAGGGTGTGAAGACCGGCGGGGGGATGATCAACCGCCAGCTGACCGAGGTTGAGATCGAGTGCCTGCCCGGGGATCTGCCCGAGGCCATCGAGGTGGATGTGGCTGACCTGGGTGTCGGCGAATCCATCCATCTGTCTGAAGTCGTCCTGCCCGCCGGCGTGACCGTGGTCGCGCTTGCGCACGAAGGCCACGACTCCGCGGTGGTCGGTGTGTTGATGCCGCGCGGCGAGAAGGCGTTGGACGAAGAAGGTGAGGAGGGGACCGAGGGCCTTGGTGGTGAGGCAGTCTGACCCCGGACGATGACGGCCAATGACCTCCGGACGATGCCGATACGTCTGATCGTCGGGCTGGGCAACCCGGGCCCGCGTTATGCCGATACCCGGCATAACGCGGGTTTCTGGTTTGTGGACCGTCTGGCCGGCGACCTCGGCGGATCGTTTCGCGCCGAGTCGCGCTTCGAGGGCGAGGTAGCGCGGGTCGCGGTGGGCGGCACGGTCTGTGACCTGCTGAAGCCGCTGACCTTCATGAACAAGAGCGGCAACGCGGTACAGAAGCTCGCCGGCTTTCGCAAGATCCCGCCGGCGCAGATCCTGGTGGTGCATGACGAACTCGACCTCCCGGTCGGTATCGCCCGGCTGAAGATGGGGGGCGGCCATGGTGGTCACAACGGTCTGCGCGATCTGCATCGGCACCTGGGGCCGGACTACGCGCGACTGCGGATCGGTATCGGCCACCCGGGCATCCGGGAGGCGGTGATCGGCTATGTGCTGGAGCGTCCCTCGCGTGTCGAGGAGGCCGCGATGCGTGAGGCGATCGGCGCCGCCCTGGAGTCGGTGCACGACCTCGTGGCGGGAGACTGGGACAAGGCCGTGCGCAGCCTGCATGCGCGCGCGGCGCCGGACAGAGAGAAGGAATCATGAGCCTCAAATGCGGGATCGTCGGATTGCCCAATGTCGGCAAGTCCACACTGTTCAATGCCCTGACGCGGGCCGAGATCGCGGCGGAGAATTACCCGTTCTGCACCATTGATCCGAACGTCGGCGTGGTCGAGGTTCCGGATCCGCGTCTGGCTGCGCTCGCTCACATCGTGAAGCCACAGCGGGTGCTCCCGACCACCGTGGAATTCGTCGACATCGCCGGCCTCGTTGCCGGGGCGGCGGAGGGCGAGGGGCTGGGCAACAAGTTTCTCGCGCACATTCGGGAGACCGATGCCATTGCCCAGGTGGTCCGCTGTTTCCACGACGATGACGTGGCGCATGTCTCGGGCCGCGTCGATCCGCTGTCCGATATCGAGACCATCAGCACCGAACTCGCGCTGGCCGACCTGGATACCGTCTCCAGGGCCATCACCCGTCTGACGCGGGCCGCGAAGTCACAGGACAAGGAGGCCATTGCCCGTCTGGAGATCGCCGAGCGTGTGGCGGCCGGTCTGGACAAGGGGATGCCGGTGCGTGCGCAGGCCCTTGTCGAGGAGTCGCTGGCGCTGATCGGGGATCTCCATCTGCTGACCGCGAAGCCTCTGATGTACATCGCCAATGTGGCCGAGGGCGGCTTCATCGACAACCCGCTGCTGGCTCAGGTCGAGGCGCATGCCACGCAGGAGGGCGCTGAGGTGGTTCCCGTCTGCGCGGCGATGGAAGCGGAAATCGCCCAGCTCGAGGACGCCGAGCGGGAGGAATTCCTCGCGGAACTGGGTGTTTCAGAGCCCGGCCTGGACCGGGTCGTGCGCGGGACCTACCGGCTGCTGAACCTGCAGACCTTCTTCACCGCCGGGCCCAAGGAGGTGCGCGCCTGGACCGTGCGTCGGGGTGCGACCGCGCCCCGGGCCGCCGGGGTGATTCACACGGATTTCGAGAAGGGCTTCATCCGCGCCGAGGTCATTGCCTTCGACGACTTCGTGGCCCACGGCGGCGAGCAGGGCGCGAAGGATGCGGGCAAATGGCGTCTGGAGGGCAAGGAATACGTCATGAAGGAAGGGGACGTTGTACATTTTCGCTTCAACGTCTGATGCTTCCTGCCCGTCCTGTGGAGCGCGGTCCGTGTTCCAGCAGGAATCGTCCCGGTATTGATACCAGATACACGTCCGGCGACGTTGTCCGCAACACCGTCGCCGCAAATTACAATCGAGTCGTCAGGAGGCTCCCATGGATGTCATGGATAGGATTCGTCAGCAGGTCGAAGAAAACCCCGTGGTGATCTTCATGAAGGGTACACCGCAGTTCCCGATGTGCGGATTCTCCAGTCGGGCTGCCGAGGCCCTGAAGCGCTGTGAGCGCGAGTTCGCCTTCGTGAATGTGCTGGCCGACCAGGAGGTCTTCCAGAACCTGCCGCGCTATGCGGACTGGCCCACCTTCCCGCAGATCTATGTGGACGGGGAATTGGTCGGCGGTTGCGACATCACCCTGGAGATGTTCGAGAACGGTGAACTGAAGAAACTGATTGACGAGGCGCACGCCAAGCGCGCCTAGTGTCATGCGGCGCGGCGCGCCGTCCCATCGGAGGTCGCGCCCTGGTCCCTGCCTACACTGCCGCGTCGGGGATGAGTGCCGCGCTTTGCGGAATGCCCGCCGTGTCCATCCATCGGTTGGTGATGGCGCAGAAGATGTCGGCCGTCATCTCGGCGTCGTATGCCGCGCTATGCGCCGATTCGTTGTCCCAGGTCAGCCCGGTGGCCTCGGCCGCCCGGGCCAGCACCGTCTGTCCATAGGCCAGCGCCGACAGAGACACGGTGTCGAGGCTGCTGAAGGGATGGAAGGGGTTTCGTCGGATCCCGCAACGTTCCGCGGCCGTGTGCACGAAGCCGAGGTCGAAATGGGCGTTATGACCGACGAGAATGGCCCGCTTGCACTGATTGAGCTTGACCTCGCGCCGCACCTCGCTGAAGAGCCTCCCCATGGCCTGGTCTTCCGGATGTGCGATCCGCAGGGGATGAAACGGGTCAATGCCATTGACCTCGAGGGACTTGGGATCCAGCAAACCACCCTCGAACGGACGGACGTGCAGACTCAGTGTCCGCTCGCGGTACAGCCGGTCGTCCGCGCCGCGCCTCAGGAACACGGCGGCAACCTGCAACAGGGCATGCCGTCGACAGTCGAAGCCCCCGGTCTCGACATCCACCACCACGGGCAGGAACCCGCGAAAGCGGTTGGCCATCGGGCGACTCTCAGGGGGCAACTTCAGGACGTCGGTCATTGTTTCCGTGCGGGTTTGCGAATGAATGCGGGCCTTTCTGCGCCAGCCGGGCCTTGCGCTGGTGCGGGAGCAAGGCATCCGGCTCGTGGTGCTACAGAGGCCATGTTGCGCATGGCCCTCACTGGCAACATAAAGGATTTTCGCCGGATTTCATAAGGATTTCGCGGGAGATGGCTGCATGAACCGGACTTGACTTGACCTGTGCCGGGTTCAGTCAGGATACTTGCGAACCTGTATGCACCCTCCTCGCACCAGGCGACATAGTAGCAGAAAGGGCGCCTGCCCCCGCCACGCGACAAGCACAGGGCGCCGCGGATGGCTTCTCAAAAGGGATCACGCATGAACGCAAAGGCTGACTCGCACGATATCGATCCGCAGGAAACCCAGGAGTGGATCGATGCCCTTGAAGCGGTGCTCGAAGCGGACGGCGCGGAGCGCGCCCACCAGCTGCTCGAATCCTTGATCGACAAGGCCCGCCGCAGCGGAGCCTACCTGCCGTACTCCGCGAACACCGCCTATGTGAACACGATTCCGCCGCACCAGGAGCCCGTCTTCCCCGGGGACAGCGCGATGGAGCATCGCATTCGTTCCTACATCCGCTGGAACGCGATGGCGATGGTGGTGAAGGCGAACCGGGTATCGTCGGAGCTCGGTGGCCACATCGCCACCTTCGCCTCCGCGGCCACGCTCTACGACGTGGGTTTCAACCACTTCTGGCGGGCCCCCTCGCATGAGCATGGCGGGGATCTCGTCTTCGTGCAGGGGCACTCGGCCCCGGGCATGTATGCACGCTCCTTCCTCGAAGGGCGCCTGACCGAGGAGCAGTTGGACCACTTCCGGCGCGAGGTGGACGGCAAGGGCCTGTCCTCCTATCCCCATCCCTGGCTGATGCCGGACTACTGGCAGTTCCCGACGGTGTCCATGGGGCTCGGCCCGATCATGAGCATCTTCCAGGCCCGGTTCATGAAATACCTGCAGGACCGGGGCCTCGCGAAGACGGATGATCGCAAGGTCTGGAGCTTTGTCGGCGACGGCGAGGTGGACGAGCCGGAAACCCTCGGTGCGATCACCCTGGCCTCGCGCGAGAAGCTCGACAATCTGATCTGGGTCGTCAACTGCAACCTGCAGCGGCTCGATGGCCCGGTGCGTGGTAACGGCAAGATCGTGCAGGAACTCGAGGCGATCTTCCGCGGCGCCGGCTGGAACGTGGTCAAGGTGCTGTGGGGTCGCTACTGGGATCCCCTGCTGGCGCGGGACAAGGACGGGCTCCTGCAACGGCGCATGATGGAGGCCGTGGACGGGGACTATCAGAACTACAAGTCCCGTGACGGCGCCTACGTGCGCGAGCATTTCTTCGGCAAGTACCCGGAACTGAAGGCGATGGTCGCGAACATGTCCGATGAGGACATCTGGCGCCTGAATCGTGGCGGCCACGACCCGGTGAAGGTCTACGCCGCCTACAAGGCCGCGGCCGAGCATGCCGAACAGCCCACCGTGATCCTGGCGCACACCGTGAAGGGGTATGGCATGGGCACCGCGGGCGAGGCACAGAATCGCACCCACAGCCAGAAGAAGCTCGATGTGGAGGACATGAAGGCCTTCCGCAACCGTTTCGACATTCCCCTGTCCGATGCCCAGGTCGAGGCGGCCGAGTACATCCGGCCCGAGGCGGACACCCCGGAAATGAAATACATGCTCGAGCATCGCCAGGCGCTGGGCGGCTTTCTCCCGGTACGCCGGCCATTGGCCGCACCGCTCGAGGTGCCGGAGCTGGACGCCTTCGGCCCATTGCTGGAGTCCAGTGGCGAGCGCGAGATGTCCACCACCATGGCCTTCGTGCGCTTGCTGACCCTGCTCGCCCGTGACAAGAAGATCGGTCGCTACATGGTGCCGATCGTTCCGGATGAGGCGCGCACCTTTGGTATGGAGGGGCTGTTCCGACAGCTCGGCATCTATTCCTCGGTGGGGCAGCTGTATCAGCCGCAGGATCGCGAGCAGGTCATGTATTACAAGGAGGACAAGAAGGGACAGATCCTGGAGGAGGGTATCAACGAGGCTGGCGCGATGTCCTCCTGGATCGCCGCCGCGACATCGTATTCGACCCACGGTGTCGCCACGGTACCCTTCTACATCTATTACTCGATGTTCGGTTTTCAGCGGGTCGGTGACCTGATCTGGGCCGCCGGCGACATGCAGGCCCGCGGGTTCCTGATCGGCGGTACCGCCGGCCGCACCACCCTCGCGGGAGAGGGCCTGCAGCACCAGGACGGGCACAGCCTGATGATGGCCGCGAACGTCCCCAACTGCGTCTCCTACGACCCCGCCTTTGCCTATGAGCTTGCCGTGATCGTGCACAGTGGGCTGCAGCGCATGTATGTGGATCAGGAGAAGGTCTTCTACTACATCACCACCATGAACGAGAACTACCCGCAGCCGGCGATGCCGAAGGGTGCGGAGAAGGGCATCGTCCGCGGTCTCTACAAGTTCGCGTCCGCGGGCCGGCGCAAGAAACAGGTCCGTTTGCTCGGGTCGGGAACCATCCTGCGTGAGGTGATCGCCGCCGCGGAGCTTCTGGACAAGGATTTCAGTGTCTCCTCCGAGGTCTGGAGCGCGACGAGCTTCAATGAGCTGGGGCGCGACGGTCGCGACTGTGAGCGCGAGGCGATGCTGAAGCCCAAGGCCAAGGCGCCGGTCCCCTGGGTCACGCAGTGCCTGTCCAATTCCTCGGCCCCGGTCATTGCGGCCACGGACTATGTGAAGGCCCACGCGGATCAGATCCGGGCCTGGGTGCCGGGTCCTTACCGGGTTCTCGGGACCGATGGCTTCGGTCGCTCCGACACGAGGGCGGCGCTGCGAAGGCACTTCGAGGTCGATCGTCATTTCATCGTCGTGGCCGCACTGCGGTCCCTGGTGGAAGCCGGCGACGTGGAGGCATCGGCCGTGACCGACGCCATCGCCAGGTACGGGATCGACACCAACCGTCCCAACCCCCTTCACGCCTGAGACGGTCGCTGCCGTTCCCCCAGCCAGGAGCTGACATGAGCGAGAACATTACCGTGGATGTCCCCGACATCGGCGATTTCAAGGACGTGGAAATCATCGAGGTGCTGGTCAGTGTCGGTGACGAGGTGGCCCCTGAGGATCCCTTGATCACCCTGGAATCGGACAAGGCCTCGATCGAGATTCCCGCCCCCCGGGGTGGCGTGGTGCGCAGCCTCAAGGTCAAGGTGGGCGACCGCGTCTCGGAAGGGGATGCGATCCTTGATCTGGAACCGGTCTCCGGGGAGGGGAAGACGCCCGAATCGGAAAAGCCCGAATCGGAAAAGGCGGCAGACAGCGCCGGCGCGGAGAAGGAAGGGGCACCGGCGCCGAGCAGGCGGGAATCCGATGCGAAGAAGCCCGAATCGAAGGGGTCCGCCGGGCAGCCGTCCCGGCCTGCCCCTGCCGGCGAGGGAACGCGCCCCTCGCCGACGGCGCACATCGCCGACGAGAAGGCCTTCCGCAAGGCTCATGCCTCGCCCGCCATTCGCCGTTTCGCGCGCGAACTGGGTGTGGACCTCGCCAAGGTCGAAGGGAGTGGCCGCAAGAAGCGCATCCTGCGTGAGGACGTGCAGGGCTTCGTCAAGCGGGCGCTGAGTCAGGCCGGGGGCTCGGCCCTGGGCGTCGAACCGATGCCCGAGATCGACTACAGCGAGTTCGGGCCGATCGAGACCCAGGCGCTGACCAAGATCAACAAGCTGACGGGCAAGAACCTGCACCGCAACTGGGTGACCGTGCCGCACGTGACCCAGTTCGACGAGGCCGACATCACCGAGCTCGAGGACTTCCGCAAGTCGCTCAAGGACGAATACGAGAAGAAGGGCGTCAAGGTCACCTTCCTGCCGTTTCTGATGAAGGCCGTGGTATCCGTCCTCAAGCAGTATCCGCGTTTCAATGCCTCGCTCGACGCCACCGGGGAGAACCTGATCGTCAAGAAGTACTACAACCTGGGGGTGGCGGTCGATACCCCCGACGGGCTGGTGGTGCCGGTGGTGCGCGACGTCGACCGCAAGAGCCTGGTCGACCTGGCCTCCGAGCTCATGGATCTGTCGAAGCGTGCCCGCGAGCGCAAGCTGAAGACGAAGGACATGCAGGGTGGCTGCCTGACCATCTCCAGCCTCGGCGGTATCGGTGGCACCCAGTTTACGCCCATCGTGAACGCACCGGAGGTGGCGATCCTCGGCGTGGCCCGCTCCTCGATCCGCCCGGTGTGGACCGGAGAGGCCTTCGAGCCGCGCCTGATCCTGCCCATCGCCCTGTCCTACGACCATCGGGTGATCGACGGTGCGCTGGGTGCCCGCTTCACCTCGGCGCTGTCGGGACTTCTGTCCGACATGCGGCGCATGCTGCTCTAGTTGGCCATGCGGGAAGTTGCGGAGCGGGTTTCCAAACCCTGTCCTGTCCATGACGGTTCGCGCTGCGAATTCCAACCTGGAGTCGTCCGATGAGCAACATCACCACCATCAAGGTCCCGGATATCGGTGATTTCAAGGACGTGGAGATCATCGAGGTGCTGGTGCATCCCGGAGACGCAATCGCCCCCGAAGACCCGATGATCACGCTGGAGTCCGAAAAGGCGAGCATGGACATCCCGGCACCCGAGGCGGGTACCGTGAAGAAGATGCATGTGCAGGTCGGTGACCGGATCTCGGAGGGTGATCTGATCCTGGATCTGGAGGCCTCCGCCGCCGGGGCGTCTGCGGCCGAACAGGGCGGCGACGACGAGGCGGCCGTCCCCCCGGCAAAGGAAGACGACGCCAGGACGGCGCAGGCCGAAGCGACGCCCGAGGCGAAACGGTCTTCCGGCGACACGGACCTGCAGTGCCAGGTGCTGGTGCTCGGCTCCGGCCCCGGCGGCTACACGGCGGCCTTCCGGGCGGCCGATCTGGGTCTCGATGTGATCATGGTCGAGCGCTACGCCGAGATTGGCGGTGTCTGCCTGAATGTCGGCTGCATTCCCTCCAAGGCCCTGCTGCATGCCGCCGAGGTGATCGAGGAGGCGGAGCGGTTCAGCGAGTTCGGCATCGACTTCGGCAAACCGAAGATCGAGATCGAGGGGCTGAGAAAGTACAAGTCCGGTACGGTCGGCAAACTGACCAAGGGCCTTCAGCATCTGGCCAAGCAACGCAAGGTGCGAGTGGTGCATGGGGTGGGCCGTTTTGTCGGTGCGCACGAACTCGCTGTGGAGGGGACCGACGGTCGCCAGGTGATCGGCTTCGAACATGCGATCATCGCCGCAGGCTCGAAGGTCGTGCGCCTGCCGGATTTCCCCTGGGACGACCCGCGGGTGATGGATTCCACCGGCGCCCTGGAGCTCGAGGACATCCCGAAGCGTCTGCTGGTCGTCGGTGGCGGCATCATCGGGCTGGAGATGGCCTGTGTCTACGACGCGCTGGGGTCGAAGGTCACCGTGATCGAGCTCTCCGACACCCTGATGCCGGGCGCCGACCGCGACCTGGTGCGACCGCTGGAAAAGCGCATCCGCAAGCGCTACGAAAACATCTTCCTCAACAGCAAGGTGGCGGAGGCCAAGGCCGGCAAGAAGGGCATCGAGGTGCGCCTGGAGGGCGAGGCCAAGGACCTGCCGGAGAGGGACGTCTTCGACCGTGTGCTGGTGGCAGTGGGGCGCAGCCCCAACGGCAAGGACATCGCCGCAGATGCCGCGGGCGTGCGGGTCACCGACCGCGGCTTCATCGAGGTCGACAGCCAGATGCGCACCAATGTCGAACACATCTTCGCGATCGGGGACGTGGTCGGGCAGCCGATGCTGGCGCACAAGGCCACCCACGAGGGCAAGGTCGCGGCCGAGGTCATCGCCGGGCAGAAGGTTCACTTCGATGCCCGCGCCATCCCCTCGGTGGCCTACACCCATCCCGAGGTGGCGTGGATGGGCGTGACCGAGGAGCAGGCCAAGCGCGACGGCATCGAATACACCAAGGGCGTGTTCCCCTGGGCCGCGTCCGGCCGGGCCCTGGCACTGGGTGCCGACGACGGCATGACCAAGCTGCTGTTCGATGGCGACGGCCGGGTCATCGGCGCGGGCATTGTCGGGCCGCTGGCCGGCGACCTGATCTCGGAGGCCATGCTCGCGCTGGAGATGGGCGCCGACATGGAGGACATCGGCCTGACCGTGCACCCGCACCCGACGCTGTCCGAGACCGTGGCCTTCGCTGCCGAGGTCGCCCACGGTTCGATCACCGACATCCTGCCGCCTCGGAAGCGGTGACCTCGGGGGGCGCGGGGGCCGTGTTTAATGCCGTGCATGGCCGGAACTGGGGTGGACGTGGTCAGGGCACGCTCAAGCCGTCCATGGGCGCTCGATGGCGGCCATCCATGGCCGCCAACGGCCCTGACCACGTCCACCCCAGTCCCGGCTTCCAGTCTCTCGGAGCGCGAGCCTAGGCGTGCTGCCGCCGGAGCCGTTGGCAGTTTCCTGGCGGTTCTGGTTTTTTGTGTTTTCAGAGGCGGGTATCAGCAGGGAGTGAGCCGCAGGGTGGTGGGTCCCGGCGGGACCGTCGGCGGCCATGGATGGCCGCCGTCGAGCGCTCACGGACGACTTGAGCGTGTCCCGCCGGGGCCCACCACCCTGCGGCGTGGTCATAGCCCCAGGGCTCATTGCCACCACGAACAGTACAATGAACAATCGACGAGTATCGGAAAAGGATTGAAAGAATGAGTGCCAAGATTTCCCGCGTCGTGCTGGCCTACTCCGGCGGATTGGATACCTCCGTGATCCTGAAGTGGCTGCAGGACAAATATGGCTGCGAGGTGATCACCTTCACTGCCGACCTGGGCCAGGGTGAGGAGGTTGAGCCCGCCCGTGCCAAGGCCGAGGCCATGGGGGTGGAGAAGATCTACATCGAGGATCTGCGCGAGGAGTTCGTGCGCGATTACGTCTTTCCGATGTTCCGCGCCAATACCCTGTACGAGGGGGAATACCTGCTCGGCACCTCGATTGCGCGGCCGCTGATCGCGCGCAGACTGGTGGAGATCGCGAACGAGACCGGAGCCGATGCCATTGCGCACGGGGCGACCGGCAAGGGCAATGACCAGGTCCGCTTCGAACTGGGCGCCTATGCGCTCAAGCCCGGCATCCAGGTCATCGCGCCCTGGCGGGAGTGGGACCTGACCTCCCGCGAGCGCCTGATGGCCTACGCGGAGCAGCATGACATCCCGGTGGACTTCGCCAAGCAGGGAAAGAAGTCGCCCTATTCCATGGACGCCAACCTGCTGCATATCTCGTACGAGGGCGGTCCGCTCGAGGATCCATGGACCGAGGCCGAGGAGGACATGTGGCGCTGGACCGTCTCCCCGGAGAAGGCGCCGGACGCGTCGGCAACCATTGAAATCGGGTTCGAACAGGGAGATCCGGTCCGGCTGAACGGTATGCCGCTCACCCCGGGCCAGCTGCTGGCCGAGTTGAACCGGATCGGTGGGGAAAACGGGATCGGGCGCCTGGACCTGGTCGAGAACCGCTATGTGGGCATGAAGTCGCGCGGCTGCTATGAGACCCCTGGCGGCACGATTCTCCTGAAGGCCCGTCGGGCCCTGGAATCCTTGACCCTTGACCGCGAGGTGGCCCACCTGAAGGACGAGCTGATGCCGCGCTATGCCAGCCTGATCTACAACGGCTACTGGTGGAGTCCGGAGCGGCGCATGCTGCAGGCGGCCATCGATCAGACCCAGGCCGTGGTCAACGGTTCGGTGCGTCTGCGCCTGTACAAGGGGAATGTCATCGTGGCCGGACGCCGGTCCGAGTCGGACAGTCTGTTCGATGACGCGATCGCAACCTTCGAGGAGGATGCCGGAGCCTTCGACCAGAAGGACGCCGCGGGCTTCATCAAACTCAATGCCCTCCGGCTGCGGATCGCGGCGAGCCGCAACCGGTCTCAGGTCTGATGCGCCCTGCCGCAACAGGGTGGCTGCGCCCGGACACCAGTGGCCCATTGCCTCGCTGAGTGAACCATGGACCGAGCGCCAATGCCCAGGACCGGGACTTCATGACATGACACTGCGCGATTCCCTGCTGCGCCCGTTTGCGGCCCTGCTCGTTGCCGGCCTGGCCGGCTGCGCCAGCATCCCCACCGAGGAACGGCACCCATCCGATCCCTTCGAGCGCTACAACCGTGCAGTCTTCACCTTGAACGATGGCCTGGATCGGGCCGTCCTGAAGCCGACGGCGAAGGTCTATGCGGAGCTGCCGCAGCCGGTGCGCACGGGAGTGGGAAACTTCTTCTCGAATTTCGACGACGTCCGGGTGGCGTTCAATAACGTGCTGCAGGGCAAGTTTCATGATGCCGCCTCCGATACGTCGCGGGTTCTCTTCAACACGACCTTTGGTATATTCGGACTGATCGACGTTGCGAGTCCGATGGGATTGGCAAAGAACGATGAGGACTTCGGTCAGACCCTGGGCTGGTGGGGCGTGCCCGCAGGCCCCTATCTGCAGATTCCGTTCTGGGGCCCGAGTACCGCGCGCGACGCGCCGGCCCTGGTGGTCGATTTCTATACCAACCCCCGCAACTACTCCTTGTCCGCCGATGGACGCGAATTGCGCGATTACTGGGAGGTGCTGCTCATTCTCGATGTCGTCGACACCCGTGCCGGCCTGCTCTCCACCGAAGAGGTCCTGGCGACATTGTCCGAGGATCGCTACGTCGCCCTGCGGAACCTGTGGCTGCAGCGCAGGGAATTCCTGGTGCGTGACGGCGCCCCGGCAAGCGACGAGGTCTGGCTGGACGAACTGGACGAGCTGGAGGCCCTCGAGGCCCTGGAAGAGGAGGGGGCGTGAGCCTGAACACGGTAGTTCCGATGCTGGACATCCTGCGGTTGCGCGGCGGCCCTCAGGACCTGCCGGCGGACCAGGGGACCCTGGTGTTCTGGATGGGCGCATCGGTGTTCACCGGCATCCTGGTGGCTGCGCCGATACACGGCGTCGCCACCAGCCTCTATCTGAGCGTGCTGGATCTTGTCATCCTCTATCTCTTCACGATGACCCTGTTGGGATTGCGCGGGATGACCGGGCGCTGGATGCAGACCTACATCGGCCTGGTCGGGACCAGCGCCCTGCTCGGCCTGGTGATGGCGGCGCTGCTCTGGGCCTTCCCCCCCGATTTTGCGGAGGAGCAGGCCTCCCCGCCGGCCCTGATCGCCTATCTCGCGCTGCTGGTCTGGCTGCTCCTGGTCTTTGGACACATCCTGCAGCAGGCCCTCGATCTGGCGGGCAGGATGACCGGCGTGGCCATCGCGTTGGGATTCCTGATCCTGTCCAGCGTCTTGACGCAGCTCGCACTCGGACTCGCGAACGGATGACTCGCCCGATCCATGTGCTCGGGATTGGCGGCACCTTCATGGGCGGGCTGGCCCAACTGGCCGCGGCCTCGGGCGTGCCGGTGTCGGGTGTTGACGAGAATCTCTATCCACCCATGGATGGCCAGTTGCGGCAGGCGGGAATCCCCTACCGCGAGGGCTACCGGCCCGAGGATCTGCCCGAAGATGCGCTGATCGTCGTTGGTAACGTGATGCGCCGGGGCCTGCCGGTGGTAGAGGCGATGCTGGACCGGGGGCTCGCCTACACCTCCGGGCCGCAATGGCTGGCCGAGAAGGTGCTGCAGGGGCGTTGGGTGCTGGCGGTGGCGGGGACCCATGGCAAGACGACCACCGCCAGCATGCTTGCCTTCCTGCTCGAGGCGGCCGGAATGAAGCCGGGGTTCCTGATCGGGGGCGTGCCGCGCGACTTCGGTGTAAGTGCGCGGCTGGGCGACGGTCCATTCTTCGTGATCGAGGCGGACGAGTACGATTGCGCCTTCTTCGACAAGCGTGCCAAGTTCGTGCACTACCGGCCAAGAACCCTGGTGCTCAATAACCTGGAGTATGATCATGCCGACATCTATCCGGATCTGGCATCGATCGAGCGGCAATTTCACCATCTCGTTCGGACCGTTCCCGGTCAGGGCGAGATCCTGGTCAATGCCGAGAGCCCGGCCCTGGAGCGCGTGCTCGGACAGGGCTGCTGGACGCCGGTGGTGCGTTTCGGGACGACCGTTCCGGCCGATCTGGCTGTCAGGAGATTGAATGCCGAGGCCTCGCGTTTCGCGGTGCTGGCGGCTGGTCGGCCGGTCGGTGAGGTCGCCTGGACATTGACCGGCGAGCACAACCTTGCCAATGCCCTGGCCGCGCTGGGCGCGGCCCGCCATGCGGGCGTGCCGCTGGCGCAGGGTGTCCAGTCCTTGTCGGGGTTCACCGGCGTGAAGCGACGTCAGGAACTGCGCGGCGAGGTCAACGGAATCCGGGTGATCGACGACTTCGCCCACCACCCGACCGCCATTCGGCTGACCCTGGCCGGCCTGCGCGCGGCGATGCCGCGGGATGCCCGTCTCCTGGTCGCGCTGGAGCCCCGTTCGAACACCATGCGGCTGGGAGTACACGCGAAGAGCCTGGGCGGATCGCTCCAACTCGCGGATGCGGTCTTCCTGTCCCTGCCTGAGGGGCTCGGCTGGTCTTGGGAGGACCTGGACGGGGAACTGGGGGCGCGCCTGCATCGGTCCTCGGAAGTCGGGGCACTGGTGGCCGCCATGACCGCAAGCGCGCGTCCCGGCGACTGGGTGGTGGTCATGAGCAACGGAGGCTTTGACGGCATCCATGAGACCCTGCTGACAAGCCTTCGGGAGAAGTGGCATGGCGGCGCCTGACCTCGCGCTGGCCCTGACCGGTGCCTCCGGTGTGCAGTATGGCATCCGTCTGCTCGAATGCCTGGTTTCCGCGCAGGTGCCGGTCCACCTGATGCTCTCCCGGCCCGCACAGGTGGTCCTGGGCCTCGAGACCGACCTGTCGGTCCCGGGTCGCCCGGCAGAGATCGGGCGCTTCTTCAGCGAGCGCTTCCATGCCGAGCCCGGACAAATCCGCTGCTACGGGCCGGAGCAGTGGACCGCACCCGTGGCGAGTGGCTCCGCGGTGCCACGGGCGATGGTGGTGTGTCCCTGTTCCACGGCCACCCTATCGGCGGTGGCGACCGGCGCATCCCGCAGTCTGATCGAGCGCGCCGCCGACGTGGTCCTGAAGGAGAGGCGCAAGCTGCTGCTGGTGGTGCGCGAGACACCGTTCTCGGAGGTGCATCTGGAAAATATGCTGCGGCTGGCGCGCATGGGGGTCGTCATCATGCCGGCCAACCCCGCCTTCTATCATCGACCGCGCACGCTTGATGATCTGATCGATTTCATGGTCGCCCGCATCCTGGACCACCTTGAAATCCCCCATGACCTGATGCCGCGCTGGGGTGGGCCTCCGGCATCGACGGCAGGAGAGGATTGATGAAACGCGTGCCGTTGTTTCCGCTGAATACCGTGCTGTTCCCTGATGGGTTGCTGCCCCTGCGCATCTTCGAGACGCGGTACATCGACATGATCCGCGATTGTCTCCGCGGCGGCGCGAACGGCTTTGTCGTGGTGTCGATCCGCCAAGGTCACGAGACCTCCGCCGAGGCACAGTTCTATGCAGTCGGCACGCGTGCGGAGGTCATCGACTGGGAGCAGCGGCCGGATGGCCTGCTTGGCATCCTTGCCAGCGGGCGCGAGCGTGTGCGCATCCTCGCGCATGAGCGGCGAACCGACGGCCTGCTGGTCGGGGATGTGGAGCCGTTGCCCCAATGGCCGGCGCTGGATCTGCCGCTGGAATATGCGTCGCTGGCGGGCTTGCTGGAGCGTCTTCTGGATCAGCTGGGTGCGCCCTGGTCGCATCTGGAGCGGAGGCTCGGAGACTCGGCGTGGGTCGCGGGACGCCTGGCCGAGCTGCTCCCGCTGGATCAGCGCATCAAGCAGGAACTGCTGGAGGAGGATGATCCCCTGGCAAGGTTGCAGCGGCTTCGGTCAGCCATGCTGGCCGCGCAGAATCCCTGACAGCGGGCTTGGGTGCTGGTATCGTCCGCACAATACTCAACAGGAGTTGTTCATGGCTGTTCAGGAATTGACCCAGGAAACCTTCGAACCCACCGTGACCGGAAACGACATCGTGATCGTCGATTTCTGGGCACCATGGTGTGCACCCTGCCGCGCCTTCGCGCCGACCTTCGAGGCCGAGTCGGAACAGCACGATGACGTTGTGTTCGCCAAGGTCAACACCGAGGATGAGCAGGCGATTGCCGCCGCTTTTCAGATCCGCTCCATCCCCACCCTGATGATCTTCCGCGAGCAGGTGATCATCTTTTCGCAGCCGGGAATGCTCAGCGCCGGCCAACTCCAGGACGTGATTGGCAAGGTCAAGGCCCTGGACATGGCCCAGGTGCACGAGGACATCCGCAAGCAGCAGGAGGGCACCGGCGGAGACGCCTGATCACGGGATGAACCCAAGCCGCCTTCGGCGCATCCATGTTCGGGGTCATGACACAGATGGGTGCGCTGATCGCCTGCGGCGTGGCCTGGAGCCGTTTGCGGCCGGGGGGGCTTGGGGCTGAAGAGACCCGGCGTGTACTGACCACGCTGGTCTACTACCTGCTCTTGCCCGCCCTGGTGCTGAAGGTATTGTGGGGTGCGCCGCTTGGGCTGGTGTCCCTGCAGATTGCGGCCGTGTCCGGTCTCACGGTGCTGACGGCGCTTGCCCTGACCAGGGCGGCCTGCCGCGTCTGCCTGCCGAACCGTGCGGCGATGGGTGCGATGCTGCTGGCCGCCGCCTGGCCCAATGCCGTCTATCTCGGCTTGCCCATTCTGGATACCCTGTTCGGGGAGCCGGGGCGGGCGGTGGCCATCCAGTATGACCTCTTCGGTGCGCTTCCGCTGTTGCTCACGGTCGGCGTATTGATCGCGCGCCACTATGGCAGCCATTCGGAGGCCTTCGTTGGCCCGTTGCGTGGCCTGTTCGCGGTCCCCTCGGTCTGGGCGGCAATGGTGGCAGTGGCCCTGAACCTGCTCGGCGTTCCCATGCCCGTCTGGCTGGATGAGTGGCTGGGGTTTCTGGGCCACGCGGTGACGCCGCTGATGCTCTTTTCCCTGGGACTCGCGCTGGTCTTCGATCGCTTTCGCGCCAGGGATGCGCCGGCCCTGGCGGTGGTGGCAGGGGTCCAGCTGCTTGCCGCCCCGTTGATTGCACTGGGGATTACCGTGGGTTTCGGGATGCAGGGTATTCCCGCGGTGGGCGCAGTGCTGGAGGCGGCCATGCCCGCGATGGTGCTCGGCATCGTCTTCTGCGACCGGTTCGGGCTGGACACGGGCCTGTATGCCGCGGCCGTTACCCTGACGACGGCGTTATCCCTGGTTACGCTGCCATTATGGTTCGCGTTTCTGCAGGGCCTGGCCATTCTTCAGTGATGGCGCAATGCCGGTTGCGG
>JAWLFM010000042.1:6287-18175 GCA_041685565.1 Thioalkalivibrio sp. | reverse complement strand
CTCCTCGAGGCCGGACGGATCGAGTTCGCTCTCGTAGGCCGCGACCAGTGCATCGACCAGCAACAGCGCGAAGTCGAAGTGCGCGGCTGCGGGTGCCTCGGCAAGGCCCGCCACCACAGGGGACAGCGGCGATGCCTGCACGTAGAGTCGGCGCGAATCCCCCTGCGCGGCCGTGGTAGCCATCATGGTTACTATGGCCAGGATTGCGGCCAGCACGACCGCAGGCATCCGCGCCGGGGACGCCGAACGCATTCAGGCCACCTCCCCCGCGGCGTGGCCCGAGGCCCAGGCCCACTGGAAGTTATGGCCACCGAGGTGACCGGTGACATCCACCACCTCGCCGATGAAGTACAGGTTGGGCTGGTCGCGGAGCGCCATGGTCTTCGAAGAGAGGTGGCGGGTATCGACGCCACCGATCGTGACCTCGGCGGTACGGTAACCCTCGGTCCCCGACGGCTTCACGTGCCAATGATGCGTGGCGGCCGCGATGCGATCGATCTCGACGCCGGAGAGCTGTTCGATCGGCTTGTCCGGCAACCACAACTCGCACCAGCGCTGGGCCAGGCGCCTGCTCCAACGCTCTGCCAACAGCGTGCGCAGCGCGACCTTCGGGCGTTCCAATCGGGCCTGGCCAATGGTCTGCGCAATCTCCGCTCCCGGCCACAGGTCGAATTCGACGCTGTCGCCGGGGCGCCAGTAGGAAGACACCTGCAGCACCGAGGGACCACTGAGGCCGCGATGGGTGAACAGCATGGCCTCCCGGAACTGGCCATCGTTGCAGGAGGCCACCGAATCCACCGCGATGCCGGACAACCCCTCCAGCGCCTCGAGCGGCCGGCCGCTGAGGGTGAATGGCACCAGCGCCGGGCGCGTGGGCACCACCTCCAGACCCAGCGAGCGCGCGAAATCGAAGCCGAACCCGCTCGCCCCCATGCGCGGGATGGAGTAGCCACCGGTGGCAATCACCAGCGAACGGGCGCGGACCTCGCCGCTCGCAATACGCAGCCGGTGCGGGTTTCCCACCTCGATCGACGCCACCGGGGTATGGATCCGCACGTCCACGCCGACCGCATCGCACTCGTCGGTCAGCATCTTCACGATCAGCTTGGCGCTGACGTCGCAGAACAGCTGCCCCAGCGTCTTCTCATGCCAGGCGATGCGGTGCCTGTCGACCATCCCGATGAAGTCCCACGGCGTGTACCGGCTCAATGCCGACTTCGCGAAGTGCGGGTTTGCAGAGAGGAAGTTGTCGGGCGTGGACTCGATATTGGTGAAGTTGCAGCGGCCACCACCGGACATCAGGATCTTCTTGCCCACCCGGTTGGCGTGATCCAGCACCAGCACGCGGCGACCACGGCCACCGGCGGTGCACGCGCACATCAGCCCGGCGGCGCCGGCCCCGATCACCACCACATCGAACTCTTGCACGACTGTCCTCTCAAAGTATCCGTAACCGCGCACGGATGGGCACGCGGTGGCGCAGGTGATTGTCGCCGATTTTGCGCCACATGCCGCGGACCATCCCCGGCCGGCCTGTTGCGACGCCAGGATCGTCCCGGCGGCCCACTGGGAAGGCCGCCGCGATCCGCGCAACCGGAAGCCCTCTACGGATGCTTGAACGGGATTGCGGGGAACGGTACTGTTAATGCGTAATTCGCGAAGAGGCAGGCATGATGCGCTTCATGTTCCGATCCAAGACAACGACCAATGACCCGAGCCTGGGCCTGGGCCTGCTGGTTCTCGCCACCGGGCTGGTGCTCACCCTGCAGAACCCGAATGCCGTGGACTCGGCCTCGCGGCTGCTGAGTGAACTGGATCTTCCCTCGCCTGCCCGCGTGCTGGAGTGGCGACCGGACAACCCGCCGCCTCTGGTCGACGGCGACCAGATGCCAACGGACGAGGTGGAAGAGGCCCCGGCCGTTAACGCCGCGAACCGCGACGCCGAGCCTGCTCTGGACCCGCGCGAGCGACCACAACGCTGAGGGCAGGGGGTTCTCCCCTGCCCCAAGCACACCCCCTCCCGCTGCGCTGCGCTAGTCTGACCCCTGCTCGAGGATCAGAGCATCACGACACGGTTGCGGCCTTCATCCTTGGCCCGGTACATGGCCCTGTCCGCCGCCTCCACAAGCTCCAGATAAGTCCGATGGCTTGGCGAGTACATCGCCAGCCCGACACTCACGGTCAGGCTCTGACGTTGAAACCGCTCGCTCAATGTACTCCCGCGGCGCTCGATTTCACTTCTTATCCTTTCTGCACATACGAGCGCCCCCGCCCGGTCGGCATTCCTCAGGACGAACAGGAATTCCTCTCCACCATAGCGCCCGATGACATCCCCGGGACGCGTCAGATTGCGCAGGATGTCCGCGACGATCTTCAGAACGTCGTCCCCCGCCTGATGCCCACAGACATCGTTGAATCTCTTGAAATGGTCCACATCCACGAAACCGACCACCGTATTCGCAAGTTCCTGCGGATCGCCTTCAAAACTCCGGCGCAGGAATTCATTGATCACACTCCGATTGTAAAGGCGCGTCAGGGAATCGATCTGAGCCTCCTTCCTGGCCATATCATATTGCGTCGCGTTGACCAAGGCGAAGCCCAGTTCATTGACGATGGGGATCATTCTTGTCAATGCATCGGGATCCAGCCTTCGCTTCGTCAGGGAGTTATCAGCGCAGACCACGCCACTGAGGCGATTGTTTCGCATGACCGGCCACGCAATCAACTCGTCCATGCCGATCCTGTCCAGCATCTCCTCGTCCACCGGGTCGCCTCTTTGGATCAAGACAGGCGCCTTCTCGCGTAGACACTGAAGCAGCTTGCCGGAAACCACGCCCATCGGGATCTCGAAGGGGCGCTCAGCCTTTGGATCGATGGCACTGGGCCAGCTATGCTCCGCCACCAACCCACGGCGTTTTGGATCGATGCTGAGCATCATGACCCGGTCGCAGCCCGCTTCCTGCTGCATCGCCTCCAGCGTCCAAGGCAGAAACTCATCCGGATCGAGGCTGCGATGAGGCATCGTCAGGACTGAAACCAGTCGGCTCCGCTCGCCAGCACTCCCGCTGACCGCGCTCCCGCGTCCCGTTCTGCCCTCCATCACGCTCAATTTGATCGTGTTCTGCACCAGGGTCGCCCGAAGCTTGGAAAGATTCGGAAATTCAATACCGTAGAATGTCCGCATGTTGGACATCTCAGCGTCCACCTGTTCCAGCAGCCGTTCCAGATCCAGTCTCTCGATATCGAGCGCAGCCAGTACCGCCTCATCCAACTCCGGGCCACAGGTCTGTTCGCCGGAGCCAACCCCTTGTACCCATGCAACATAGTTCGCAAATGCGATGATGGCGATTTCCAGAATGAATTCTGCATACGGGGAATCGACCGGAGGCAGCTCATGATGAAATGCGATCATTGCGGTAATGACGGGAGGGAGATTCCAGTCTGCCGAAAAGACCATTCCGACATCGGCGTGGGTGAGACCGAAAAAGGTCCTTTCACTGTCGATCAAAGAGCAATCGCTGCGCTCGTACGCCGCCAGATAGTCGCTGTAACTGAGCCGGCCACAACTCTCCAGTACCACCTTGCCAATGTCATGCAGGAGGCCACCGGTGTAAACCATATCCGGATTCGGATGCTTCAACGTGACGGCGATGGCCTTGCCCAGGGAGGCCACGAACATGCAGTGCTGCCAGAAGAACAGTTGGTTGAATCTCTGCTTGGACTTGCTCCGGATCAGCCGGTTGTAAAAAAGCTGATCCAGGGCCGCCTGCCGGACGGCAGAAAACCCCAGGATGTTGACCGCATGCCGGATGGACGTGGTCTTCTTCGGCAGAAAGAATGCGGCCGAATTGACAATGCGCAGGACCCTCGCCGCCAGTGCGGGTTCTGTCTCGATGACGCGGGACAGATCCTTGATGCTGGCGTCCTGGTCAGAGGTGAGCTTGAGAAGCTTGAACGCAACGCTGGGGATCAGCTGCAGATGGCTGACATCCCGGTTCAGGATGGCATGCGCCGCCCTGGCCAGATCCTCCGAAACGGCTGGCAACGGGGCGGATTCTGCGGTCTTGTCGTCCATGTCCGATTTCGACTGGGATGGCGAAGCCCTGAATGCTCAAGATGGCCGAAGCATTGGCGGGCGACGGCGGCTAATCGCGGCCAGAGCCCTGATCAGGGTCGCCCTTCGCGAACTGGGACCAGAAAACCTTCTGCATCTGCTCGAACCCCTGCATCTGGGCGGGAAGCCAGGTCTTGAACAACGCTTCGGTATCCATCGCCTTCAGGCTGGTCATCATGCGTTCCTGGATCTCCTGCATCATGGCATCCTGCATGGGCTTGACATCAGGCAGACCGAGGAGCTGCCGGGCCTCCTCGGCGGTGCAATCCACATCGACGGTGATCTTCATGGTCTCTTCTCCGCACAAGGATTAACGAGGGACTCTGCTGCGGCCCAATGGCCTGACGAAAGACCCCCACCCGGCCTGCAGGGACATCTTCTCACGCCGGGCGCGCCGAGATCCTGGCGCCGTCCCGGAATCCGCGAAGCACGTCCCCACGGCTCGGCCCACCGCACCAGACCATGGCCGGCGATGATCCCGGCACGTCCCCAGAATACCGGGTCCCGTTGCGAAGGCAACCAGGTGGACCCACCGCAGCGGAGGGCTGGAACGCGGAACCCCAGCCCGGGGCCCCGAACCACAGGGGCTACGGGCAGGCGCAATGACCACGAGTGGGCCCTGCGGAAAGTTCGGTGACTATGGAACATAGCCAGAAGCGCCGGAGCAAGCGGGCAAGTGCAGGAACGGCGGGTAAGTGCAGGAATAGTGGAACTATTTCAAGCGTGCCCAACGCAGCGCCGGTGCTTCTGGCGAAGCGATCGGGTACCGAACCTTCCGCATGGCCCGCTAGACTCCTTGAAGACATCCTGGTGGGCCATACCTTCCCGCATGGCCCACCAGGGAGCGGCACAGCCTCGGCCAAGGTGACACGGCATGGAAAAATCACACGGGCGTCTCTTCATCGGTACCTCCGGTTGGTCCTATGACCACTGGGAAGGTCCGTTCTACCCGGACGGCCTGCCCGCTGCGGAAAGGCTGGAGTACTATGCCGGCCGGTTCGGCAGCGTCGAGATCAACCAGTCCTTCTATAGCCTGCCCGAGGAACAAACGCTTCGTCGATGGCGGGCGCAGGTTCCCGCCGGTTTCAGGTTCGCGGTCAAGGCGAGCCGCTATCTCACCCATATGAAGAAGCTGAAGGATCCGCAGGAAGGCCTCGACCGCTTCTTGTCCCGGGCGCGTCTCCTGGACGACAAGCTGGGACCGGTGCTGTTCCAGCTGCCACCGCGATGGCGATTCAACGCGGATCGCCTGCAGGGCTTCCTGGATCTGCTGGACGAGGATCTGCGCTACGGCTTCGAGTTCCGTGACCACAGCTGGCTCAACCCGGCGAGCTACTCGCTGCTGGCCCGGCACCATGCCGCGCTCTGCTTCTTCGATCTGGATGGTTTCGACTCGCCCCGGGAGGTGACGACGGACTTTGTCTATGTGCGCCTGCATGGGCCGAACGGCCCCTACCAGGGCTGCTATGACCAGCAGACGCTCAGCGGCTGGGCCGGTGCCCTTTCCGCCTGGTCCCGCAAGGGCCTTGACGTCTACTGCTATTTCGACAACGACCAGCATGGCTACGCGCCCATCAACGCCACCACCCTGCGCGACATGCTGGATGCCTGAGACGGCCACTCGCGTGCCGGTGCCCCCTGGTGGCACTCGAACAGCGCACCCACCGGGAGCCGACCGTGCGCGGTTGCGGTTACCGGCTCACCCGTGACAACTGCAGCCAGCGCGAGATGCGGTCGATGAGGATGGTCAGCGCGATGATCATCAACAGGACCACGATCAGCACCGCGAAGCCCGAGCCGATCCAGGCACGTGAGAGATCGGCGAACACCGAGTGCGCCTTGACGGCTCGTGGGTGGTTGGGGTCGCTACGCAGCTGCCGGCGGATGTAATTGCTGGCCAGGTCGGCGGTCAGGGTGAGGGCCAGCGTGAAGAGAATCAGCGTGCTGACCTTGTCCCAGGCACCGAAGCGGATCTGGTACCAGATCTCCGCACCGAGACCGCCGCCGCCCACCGCGCCGATCACCGCCGCATTGCGGATCGCGCATTCCGCGCGCATCAGGGTGAAGCTCTGCACCGCCCTGGCGGCCAGCGGTTGAATACCGTAGAAGAAGACCTTGATGCGGCCCGCACCGCTCGCGCGCACCTGCTCGTAGCGTTGCTCGTCGACGCTGTCCCAGAGTTCGCTGTAAACCTTCGCGAGGATGCCGGTGATGTTCAATGCCAGCGCCAGGGCGCCGGTCAGCGGACCCAGCCCGATCAGCGCGACCAGGATGATCGCCCAGACGAAATCCGGTACCGCGCGCAACACGTCCTGCACCAGGCGCGCGGCCGAACACAGCAATGCCGAGGGACTGCGCAGCATGAAGCTGCGCCGCCAGCCGGTTGCATGCTCCTCTCCGACAGCGACGGCCCGCGAGGAGGCCATCGCCAGGGCGAAACCGAACACCACGGCCAGGGCCGTGCCGAGAACCGCAGCAGACAGGGTCTCCAGGGTCAGGCCCCAGCTTCGGGCCAGGAACTCGCGGCTGAAGTCAGGGGATCCGAATGCAGCGAGCCACTCTCCCATCCGGCCCAGGGCCCGCGCCCGCTCCTCGGGATCGATCAGTGCAGTGAAGTCCCAGTCAGCGGCAGTGAACGAGGCCAGGACCAGCAGGGCGATGACCACCAGCCCGACGAAGTGGCCCCAGGGCCGGCGCCGCGCGTAGCGGTCCGCGCCGGGCAACGCCAGCACGCTGCTCACCCGGTCGGATCCCCGGTTGACGGGGGCACCGGTCGATCGAGCGTCACCTCGTCGAGGCTGAGTGCCCTGTACTCGGCGCCGTACAGATCCCGCAGCAGGTCGCGGCTGATGCCCTTCGGAGCACCCTCCCAGAACAGCCGCCCCTCGCGCAGGGCGATCACCCGGTCGAAGTGTTCGTGCAGCAGCTCCAACGTGTGCAGGTTCACCAGCAGGGTCGCGTCCATCTGTCGGGCGATGCCGGCAAGCAGGCCGATGATCTCGCGGCCAAGCCGGAGATCGAGCTGGCTGACAGGCTCGTCGGCCAGCATCACCCGTGGCCGCTGCACCATCAGCCGGGCGATGGCCACGCGCTGTTGTTGACCACCGGACAGCTCTCCCGGCATCGACCAGAGCTTGTCCGGCAATTCCACCGCCTGCAGTGCCGCGCGGGCGACCGGGAGCTGCTGGGGCCAGAACAGTGACAGCAGCGTGCGGGCAAGGCCCCAGTGGCCGATTCGCCCCATGAGCACGTTGTGTACCACACGCAGATGCGGGATCAGGTTGTCGTTCTGGTAGAGCACGCCGATGTCGCGCCGCAGATGGCGCAGCGCCCGGCCGCGCAGGCGACGGGTGTCGTGGCCCAGCGCGAGCACCTGGCCGGCGCTGGGCTTCAGGACGGCCGAGAGCAGGCGGAACAGCGTCGTCTTGCCCGCCCCGGAGGGGCCGATGATGGCGACGCGCTCACCCTGATGGACCCGAAGGGCGATATCCGACAGGACCGTCTTGCCGCCGAAACTCCGTTCAACACCCTCGAGGCGGAACACCTCCGGCGGCGCGGCCATGGCTCACCCGCCGACGCCGATACCGGACTCGAGTAAATCGCGATAGTCGAACCACTCCGACAGGTCGGCCTCGATGAACGTGCCGGCCTTCAGGTAGTCGAGGATCTGACGTCCCTCCGGGGTGCTGCCGGTGTCGAGCAGTGCGGCACGCAGTTCGGCGATCAGCTCGGGACCGAGATCGGCCCGGGCCACCAAGGCGTAGTTGGTGTACTCCGGCGTCTCGTAGACAATCGGGGCCTCTCGCTGGAGTTCCTCACTGGTGACGGAGGGTGCAGCCTAACCCTGCTGCCCCCAACGTTGCCAGGCATACCCCGGGATTCCGAGTCCTTTCGGACCCGCGACCGGAGGCTTGTCCCGCCCGCTACCCAGCGGAGCGACGGGGCCGGGACGGCATCAGCGCTCGCGGTCCCGCTGGGCCCGCCAGCGCTGGTACTGGGGCCAGTCGCGGTAGGCTCCGCTGGACACGTACTCGAGTCGCGCCAGGAAGCTCAGGAGCAGGTCCGGCCGGGTGGCGTCGGGCAACTGCCCCGAGTGATCGATCAGCCAGGTGCTGTCCATCCGGAATGCCTCTTCTCCATCCTCGGCAAAGAAGACGAGCCCGGGCCGATGGGTCAGCGCCAGTTCCGCGGCCAGGGCCTCTGCAGTGCCGTGCCGGCCGTCCGGCAGGACCGCCCTGCCGCCTTCGTCGGTATTGAGACGCAGGGCGTGGAAGCCCGCGAGTACCTCCTGCACCTCCGGATGTTCCAGGATCTGCTCACGCAGCCGGCGGCATTCCTCGCAGTCACCGCGCTCGAACAGCACCAGTGACGGGCGCGGATTGGCCGTCCGCTGTGCGGCAAGATCGGCCGGCGCCTGCTGGAAGCCGGCCATGGCGGCACCGGACGCGGTAGCCGCGCTGGTTTCCGCCGCATCGGTCGGCGACGACGCAGCCTGCTCCATCTCCCGCACCGCGAAGTCCCGCAATGACTCACTCCGCCAGGCATCGGATTCCAGATAGTCCAGGATCAGGTGCATGCGCTCGGCATCGGCAAAGCCGACGTAGCGCAGCATGCGCTCGCCGGAGTCATCCACGAACAGCAGCGTTGGCGTGAAGGTCGCCCGCTCCTGTTCGGAGAGTTCGCGGGCACGGTGCATCTGGCCATCCAGACCGACCATTTCCACATCGCTGAAGACATCGACCGCGATGACATCGAACTGTCCGGACAGGCGCCGCACGATGTCCGGATCCTGGAAGGTGCTGCGCGCCATCGCGACGCAATGCAGGCAGGTCTCCGCACTGAAGAACAGCGCGATGCCGCGCTTGCCGCGGGCCACTGCGTCGTCCAGGTCGCCGGGCAGGTCATAGAAGGTCTGAGCGAACCACTCCGGGTACTCCAGCCGCTCGCGGGCACCGCTTGGGTTGGTCACCAGCAGACTCGCCAGCACCACAAGGGCCAGCCCGAGTACACCACTGCGCATTCCCCGGCCACCCCTGCAGCGGCCTTGTCCCATTCCGGGTGCAGAGATCACCAGGCCGCGGTGATTGCGAATCACGGCCCTTGGCCGGCAAGACAGATCAGCAAGACGCATAGCGGAACTCCGGGTTTGAGACCATAAACAGGACGCATGTGCAAGCACAGGCATTCCGTAACGGGGACCGAGGCCGGACGGCAGGCGGGCGTGTCGAAGAAGCCTTCGTCATGCATCGAGTGCGAATCACGACCGCAGACAGCATTTCTTGTATTTGCTGCCACGACCGCAGGGGCACGGAACCGCTCCCGGGGCAACCCCTCGGCAAGACGCCGCCATGCCGGGGCCAAGCGGTCGGGAATGCACCAAAGGGCCAGATCACGGGCCTGAGCATCACGGATCCCGTGCCTCACCATCCTGGCAATGGCGGGATGAAGCTCAGTGATGCGAAAGATCGATTTCTGCAATCAGCGGCAGATGATCCGAGGCGATACGGGACAGCGGTGTCACATGCCGATACAGCCGGACCAGCCGACTCCCGGGCCTGACCCAGAGTCGATCCAGGGCGAACAGCGGGAACGCGGCGGGAAACGTAGCAGGTGCCACCGTCCTGCCAAACCGCTGATGCAGCTGCCGCAAAGGCTTGCTCCACAGGATCCACTCGTTCATGTCGCCCATCAATACCGTCGGCATCGTATCTGCCGGGTCGAGGCGATCCATCAGCAGCCTGACCTGTCTCCCGCGTTCGGCCCTGCTCAGCCCGAGATGCGTGGCGACGACTCGGAGCGGCTTCCCGCGGCACTGCAGTTGGACATCGAGCGCGCCACGCGGCTCGCGACGGGGTACGCTCAGGTCGATCCGCTCGATGCCGGAAAAGTCACAACAGGTGAGTAACGCGTTACCATAGGTCGCCTCACCCCGGAGCATGGTCGGTCCGGCAAGCGCGCGCAGGCCGGTTTCCGCAGCCAACACGCCGAGTGCACCCAGATCGCCACCGTGGGATTCAACTTCGTGAAGTGCGACCACTTCGGCACGCAGTTCGTTAATGACCTCGGCAATCCGTTGTGCATCGAAGCAACCGTCGCGCCCGATCCCCGCATGAATGTTGTATGTGGCGATACGTAGACGAGTCATGAACGCGGCAAGCCTTGGTCGCGAGCAGAGCGGCACAGGTCAGACAGCGTCACGGGTTGTGTTCCATGGGGTTTTTTTCGAGTCCCGCCCTGAGATGACTGGTTTGGCGATGAAACAGCCTCGGCGGTATTTTAACGGCTCCGAGTCTACTCTACGACGTACTGACCCAGTGGGGTGCCTTTGCCAGATTCAACTTCGATCCCGACGAGACAGCCAGCCCCATGAGCATCAGGTTGCAGCCGGGTAGCAACTGCTGGCGCGTCGAAACGGCCAACCGCTTCGCAGTCGCAATCGACGGAGAGGACTACTTCGCCCAGCTCCGGCGCTCCCTGATCCGTGCGCAGCGCTGCATCGCCATCAGTGCCTGGGACATCGACAGTCGGATCGAGCTGGTCCGGCCCGGGCCCAATGCTGAATTCGGCCCGGCGGCGGACGATGGCCTGCCCACGGCGCTGGGAGAACTCCTGGTGGCGCTCCTGGATCGGAACCCCTCACTGAACGTCTTCCTCCTGCTCTGGGACTATGCACCCATCTACGCGCTGGAGCGCGAACCGCTGTTCTTCGGAGATCCGCCCTGGGGCAAGAGCCTGTTCAGGGACGGTCCCAAGCACCCGCGCGTACATCTGATTTCCGATGACGCCCACCCGGTGGGGGCAAGCCAGCACCAGAAGATCGTTGCCATCGACAGTCAGATCGCATGGTGCGGCGGCTTCGACCTGAGCAAGTGGCGTTGGGATACCCAGGCGCATTCCGCAAAGAACGAGCGCAGGCGGGACGCGAACGGCGATGCCTATCCCCCCTTTCATGACATTCAGGCGCTCGTGGACGGAGCCGCGGCAGCAGCTCTCATGGAGATCTTTCTGGAACGTTGGCAGCGCGCCGGCGGCCAGGATATCCGGGCGCTGTCCGGTATCGACGCGCTGCGCCACCAGCGTACCGCGGGCGACGCCCGCTCCGATCCATGGCCAGAGGCGACGGAGGTGCTACTGCGCGATGCCCAGGTCGGCATTGCGCGCACCCTGCCGGCATACCGCGATCATGACGAAGTCCGGGAGGTCGAGCGGCTCTACCTCGACACGATCTCGCAGAGCCGCGAATTGCTGTATATCGAGAATCAGTACCTGACGTCCCGAACCATCGGCGATGCCCTGTGCCATTCGCTGCAGAAGGATTCGGGACCGCAGATCCTGATCATCCTCCCGGAGAAGACCGGTCACTGGCTGGAACAGCACACCATGGACATCCTTCGGGCGCGGCTCCTGGCAAGGCTGCGCGCGGCGGATCGCCATGGCCGCCTGCGGGTCTGCTATCCGGAAGTCCCCGGCCTGGAGACCGGTTGTCTGATGGTTCACGCCAAGCTGATGATCAGCGATGATCAGGTTCTGCGGGTCGCCTCTTCCAATCTCAGCAACCGCTCCATGGGACTCGACAGCGAATGCGACCTCTGCGTCATCGCCCGCGACGCGCAGGAGCGTGAGGCCCTTCGCTCCTTGCGCCAACGTCTGCTGGGCATGTTCCTGTCGGTGGATTCGCAAGCCATCGCCCGCGCCGAGGACCATGCCCGGAAACAAGGGGGCGGTCTGTTCGCGGCGCTCGATGCGCTGACCGAATCGGATTCCGGCGCAGGTC
>JAWLFM010000042.1:0-6187 GCA_041685565.1 Thioalkalivibrio sp. | reverse complement strand
GCGCAGGTCGAGACGATCGTAAGCGCGTGCATCTCGAGAAACTCGACGGACTGGCGGATCCCGAGTGGGACCGACAACTGCCGGACGAACGTGTAGTGGATCCCGACCGCCCGCTGAGTACCGAGTTGATTACTGATGTTGTCGTCGGAAAGGAGAACCTACCCTTTATGCGCTGGCGTGTTCTGACCATGGCAGGACTGGTGGTCCTGCTACTGCTCCTGGTGGCGGTGTGGCGGTGGACGCCGGTTGGTGACTGGCTCGAACCCCGGATGCTTGCCGAGGGCGTTCGAGGTCTCACCAGTACGCCCTGGGGCATACCCCTGGGCGTATTGGGCTTCGTGGCGGCGAGTCTCGCGGCGGTACCGGTGACATTATTGATCCTGACCTCCTCTCTGGTCTTCGGAACGATGACCGGCGCTTCGGTGGCGCTGATCGGCTCCGTCCTCTCTGCGCTGATCGGATACGGCATCGGCCGCTTCACCGGGCGCAGTCTCGTCGAACGCCTCGCCGATGGCCGGATCGGGCAGCTGAGCCAGAGACTCGGGCGACGGGGCATCCTGACGATCATCACGGTGCGCATCGTTCCGGTCGCGCCCTTTGCCGTGTTGAATCTCCTGGCCGGCGCCATGCACATCAGCCTCCGTGACTTCGCGATCGGAACGACCGTCGGCATGCTTCCGGGCATCATCGCCCTTGCAATCTTTGCCGAGGGACTGTTGTCGCTGATCGGCCAGGCCGATCTGCACGCTGTGGCCCTGATCCTGGTAGGCGTTCTGGGACTGGCCGGATTGGCCTGGCTGGGAAAGCGACTGCTGGCGTATCGTCAATGACCATCTCCGGGCCAGGACAAAGGCAACCCTTTGAATTAAAAGTTATTACATCCCATTCTGACTGGCTCGAGGAACCCCACTGACAACGGGCCGGCGAAGGGAACCCAGCCATGATCGAAGATGCGAAACATTCCCCGCGGCGGGCGGGATCGCGATCCGCCTTTCCCAGCCGCTCGGGGGTCCCTGCGCTCGCAGCGTGGATCGCGGCAGCCTTCGCGTTTCTCGTCTTCGCGATGCTGGCCTGGAGTGTCCAGCGCAAAGAACCGTCGCCCTTCGACACGCGTTGGCTCGCGGCCTTTCGTAGCGCCGGGAACCCGGCCGAGCCACTCGGGCCCATCTGGCTGGAAGGGACCTTGCGCGATTTCACCGCGCTGGGCAGTTATGGGGTGCTCGTCACCTTCGGGATCGTGGCATTGGCATTTCTCCTGCTGACGCGGCAGCACCGCCGGGGTTTGGTCTTCGCGGTTGCGGTAAGTAGCGGCATGCTGATGAATCACCTCATGAAACTGGCGCTGTCACGGCCACGTCCGGAGGTCGTCGACCACCTCATCAGTGTCCACACCCACAGCTTCCCGAGCGGACATGCGATGCTTTCCATGCTGTTTTATCTCATGCTCGCCATGGTGCTGGTGCGGGGACAGGCGACCCCGACGGTACAGACCCTGGCCTATGCCTTCGCCGCGCTCCTCGCGGTGGTGGTGGGCGTGACTCGCGTCTATCTCGGTGTGCACTGGCCGACCGATGTCATCGCCGGCTGGGCATTTGGCCTCGGCTGGGCGCTGCTGTACTGGCACCTGGACGCCTGGCTGCAACAGGCTGGACACGGGCGCTGAACGACCCATGCGCGCAGGCGCCGGCGGACTCGGTCACGGATTGCACCAGTCGCAGACCGCCGGGTCGGCATACTGGCCAGGACCTGCCGGCCGTGTTTCACGGCATGGACACCGGATGCAGCCGCGCACCTCGGCGCGCGCCTGTCGCGTTGGCGCACCGCAATCGGCGCAGGGCAGTCCTGGAAGGCGCTCCACCAGCCAGAACCCGGGCGCCCCACACTCCGGACAAGGGCTCCCCAGCCTCGTAACCAGATCCTCGGCGGCACGGGCGATCATCTGCATGCGCGTCGGATTGCAGTGAGCGCGAAGGTCGATCTCGACAAACATCTCTCCGGTCGCCGACTGCTCGCGGGCCCAGGCATAGGTCCGTTCCAGGGTCTCGAAATCCGCGATGCCCTTGCAGATGCGCGGATCGTTCTCGTTGTCGGGACGCAACACCAGATGGTGGTCGGGGAAGCCCGCTTCTTCCGCAAATCCCTCGAGAGCCTGCCAGGTGTTGACCGTACGATGCGCCTGTCGCGCAGGCCCCTGCGCCAGGCCCGCGAGTTCAAGTCCGCGCGCATCGTCGACCAGCACCACATATTCCACATTCCACGGGATCAGTCCGATCCCCGGATCGGGGCCAAAGGCGCCCTCGCTTCCCAGCCCGAACGAGGAGCCCGACAGCTCCATGCCGATCCGCGCCTTGCGCGCCGCGGCCTCGAGTTGTGTGCCCGCCCGCGGGATCTCGCGTGTAAACGTCCCCAGTTGATCCGTGTCGAAGGTGTCGACCACCTCGACCCGGCACCCGAGCGCCGGCTCGAGCATGGGCGCGATCACGCGCTCCTTGCCATGGCGAGTCAACAGCGCAATCGTGCGCCCCGCGAGGCTGTAGGAACCCATTCTTCCGGGAATCGACTCAGTCATGCATCGACCGCAATCCGCTGTTAACGACCATCCTCCACCTCAACCCCGTTACCAGCGCGGGAAGCCCATTGCCTTCAGGCACCCGAGCGGCCGCGCCCCACATTGGTACCGATATCCCGCAGTCCTGCCGACCTCCATACCGCGAAACCGTCGATGACCGCAAACAACGGCAGGTGGAACGCGAGCTTCCGGGCATAGACAATCCCAAGTAGATGCATGGCAGAGGATATCAACGACAGAAGCGGCATCCGCAACGGCTGGTCAGAAGGCCGGCGATAAGCGCGAGGCCATTCAGGACAAGCTGCGCGCAGCGCTGCGTCGGGTGCTTGCACAAGAGGCGGGCGTCCCGCCAGAAAACGGGTGTCGTCTGGTTTGCCCTTGCGGGCGCGCACTGGTTAAGGTGCGAGCCGTCCTCATCGTAACGGCCACTTGCCCATGAAGCCTCGCCATGTCCTCTACGCCCTGATCATCTGCGTCCCCCTGATGGCCTTGGCCGGCGAGGCCGATGTCACCGACGTCAAGGTGCGCTCCTCCGGCGACGGCACCTATCACTTCGATGTCACCGTCCGCCACGCGGATAGCGGCTGGGATCACTACGCCGATCAGTGGCAGCTACTGACCCATGATGGCGAGGTGCTGGCCACCCGCACCCTGCACCACCCTCACGTGAATGAGCAGCCCTTCACCCGCTCCCTGACGGGGGTGGCCATCCCGCCCGGAGTATCCCAGGTGCGGGTGCGGGCGCGGGATTCGCTCCACGGCCATGGCGGCCGGGAGATGGTTGTCCAGATGCCCGACTGATACCGCCTGCCAGCCCGCTCCCAACGACTACCGGCAGACTGACTGATGTCCATCCCACCCTGGCGCTCCCTTCTGGCGTTGGAAATCCTCTTCGTGCTGACCTGGAATTCGGGCTTCATCGGCGCCGAGTACGGGTTGCCCTACGCAGGCGCCTTTACCCTGCTGCTATGGCGCTATCTGCTTCTCACCGGACTCATCGCCGCGGTACTGGCCGTGCGCGGACGCCTGCGCTGGCCCGGCGCCCCGGCCGCCAGCCTGGCGGCCCTAGTGGGGGTACTGGCCCACGGTGGTTGGCTGGGTTGCGTGCTTTTGGCCCTGCAGTTGGGCGCTCCCGCCGGCATGATCGCCCTGGTGACCGCTCTGCAGCCCCTGCTCACCGGCGCCTTTTCCGGCCCCGTGGTGGGAGAACCCACCAGTGGCCGCCAATGGGCCGGTTTGGTGCTCGGATTTCTGGGGGTGGTGATCGCCGTAGGCGCGCGGCTGGTGGGGGAGGCAGAGGTACCGACCGTGGCCTACCTCCTGCCCTTCCTATCGGTGCTGGCCATCACCGCCGCCAGCCTGATCCAGCGGCGCATGGAACGCTCCAGTTCCGTCCACCGGCTGCCCGTGGACCTGGCCATGTTTTTCCAGAGTGGCGCCACGGCCATCGCGATGGTCATTCCCGCCCTAATGGTGGAAGGCCTCGCCACTGACTGGACAGGCCCCTTCATGGCCACCATGGCATGGCTGGTGCTGGTGGTCTCCCTCGGTTCCTATGGCCTGATGTGGGTCCTCATCGCCCGTAGCGACGCCACCCGCGTGGCCAGCCTGTTCTACCTCAGCCCACCTGTCACCATGGTCATGGCCTGGCTGGCCTTCGGCGACACCGTGACCCCGACCGATATTCTGGGCCTCGCCGTGGCCGCCATCGGTGTGGCCCTGGTGCATACCGCCAAACGGCACTGATCGATCCCAAGCATTTGCGCGTTGCGCTGCCTGCGCAAAGGCGGATCAGAGCATCTCCAGGTCCATCAGGACAGCGTCCAGGCCAGCCTGGGCGCATTCCTCGTCGACCATGCCATCGGGAGCGCCGCTGACCCCAATGGCACCATAGATCTTGCCGCCGGCTTCGATCGTCACCGAACCCGGCATGAAGGCCAGCCCCTCGCCGAGCGTCGCCAGAGGGCTGCTGGACCGCGCCTCGAGGTCCGACCCCTTGGCATTGAACATGATGGCCGTGAAGGCCTTTTTCTCGCTGATGTTCAGGGTGATCGGCGGTGCCGTGGTGTCGCGCATCTGGACTTGGGTGATGCCGCTGCGGTCGACCACTGTCACACCAATGGGGATGCCCTTTTCGCGGCAGGCGGCGACCGTCGCGGTGGCAATCGTCGCAGCCACGTCCATGCTCAGGCGATTGATCTGGACAACCATCGGATCGGAGGCCACGGCGGGGGTGGAAGCGGAAGCCGCCATGAGCAACGCGGGAAGAAGGGCCTTGCTGAGTCTGTTCATATCGGCGGTAGTCCTTTTGAATTCAGAAGAGGGACCCCGATTAGAACGCACGGCCTCCCCGATATGCAACGGCGGCGACCCCGGCCACAGCCCGCTCGGTATGGGCCGCCAGATCAGTTGATCTTCGCGTTGACGGGCACCGCCGGCAAGGCGGTCGGGTGCGATCGCCTCTCCTGATCAAAGGGGCTATCCGCTGATGGATCGCTCCACCACCGTGGATTCCATGACCTCACTGGCCTTGCGATACGCGGCCTCGTCACGGCCATGCACGAGCACGACCCAGAAGCCGCCCTTGAGTGCATCCTCCACGATCCCTGCGAGCCGCGTCTTCTCGACATGAAGGCCTGTGATAGCACCGGCCATGCCCCCGATCGCCGCTCCATATCCCATAACGATCAGTGGGGCCACCACGGGAGCGGCCGCAAACAGCATGGGCGCCATCAGGCCAATGGCACCGGCACCAACAGCGCCGGCAGTACCCCCTGCCGCCGTGCCGGCCACGGTATCCTTCACGATCTGGTCCCGCGTACCGCCGGATTCCGGCTCGATATCCTGACTGACCGCGTCGCTGTCTTCGGGGGCCTGGTCCGGCGTGATCAGCCGGACTTCCGACGCATCGAACCCGGCCTCGATGAAGGCTTGATAGGCCTTCTGTGCAGCATCCTTGTCGGCATAGATCCCGGCCAGTTCATGGGTGAAATCGTAGGATTCCATCGTGGCTACCTCCTTTTCAGGTCACAGGGAACGAGCGTAGGGGGCGATGGCCCGGCCCGGCTTCTCACGGCGGGGGAGATCTCGGCCAGCGCGACTTTCCCACCCGCGAGACAGCGAGTCTGAATGCGGGCCCGAAACCCGCAGGAGAAAGCTGCCTGCAAGCGCCTGTTTCCAGAGCTGCCCCATTCGACCCATGGGCCACGCGGGCCTGCGACTCGACACGGCCGCCTTCCTGAACCGGATCGTCACCCAGTGGCAACACCGGAATCGCGGAATCGCAGGAAACGGGATGGCGCAGCCAGAAGAATCGTGGGGTTTACCCTAACACGCTTTGAACCCGACACAAAAAATCGCCGCCCTCGTGGCGGCAAGGTGCTATTCAGACGGCTGCAGGCTCGATTTCCGCGATCTGCGGACGATGATCCGACGCGATGCGGGCGGCCAGAGGCGTGTTCACGGTCTCAGCGGTCAACAAGGTGAGGGCGTATCATGCCACCACGACGGGTGTGAATCCCGCGACGCAAGGGGCGAGCAATGAGAAAATGGGTTTCGGTACTCTGGCCGTCGTTCATCATGTCGGCGATCGCCACCGTCATCGTGTTTCTGTTCCTG
>JAWLFM010000214.1:0-4460 GCA_041685565.1 Thioalkalivibrio sp. | reverse complement strand
CGGGCGAAGCGACGGCGGGGGCGGCGAATAAGGGGCATCTCAGTTCTCCGGTCGGGCACCGGGGCGAAGCATGTCACAGCCATGCGACAGTTCTTGACGCATGGTTCGCCGGACCCTGTTGCCCAGAATCGCTCCGGACTCCGTGGATAGTGGTAGGGCGTTGTCTCGGCATCTTCGTTGTAGCGCATTCCGACGCGGGTAGCGGCATCCCGCGGTTTGGCGTTTACGCGACACGTTTTGACGCTTCGATCAGTTCCACTTATGGTGATCGAAGGCCAGTTTGCGAAACGATCGCCGGGGAGTATTGCCGCGCTTGACCGGGTTCAGTCGCGGCTCCGGAACACCTCGTGATCGCTCGCGACATTGGCAAGTTCCCACAACCGGAAACGGGCCGTTTCTGGGCAGGAGGGCCGAGATGACAGAAGGGCGCGGATCCCGTGTAACGCTCCAACGGCGGATGCTGTTGCTGGGCATGATCCCGCGCTACCCGCGGCAGCGCAGCGCTCCCGAATTGGTCGAGGGTCTCTCGCACCGCGGGCTGGATGTGACGCTTCGTACCATCGAGCGTGATCTCGAGAACCTGTCGCTTTTCCTGCCATTGGCTCGCGACGAACGGGCACGGCCCTACGGGTGGTACTGGACCACGGACGCGCCGCTTCAAGACGTGCCAGCAATGGACCCGGAGACCGCGTTGACTCTTTGCGTACTGGACGAACACGCGGCTTCGCTCCTGCCGCCCGTGGCGCGGTCGCGTTTGGCACCGCTCCTCAGACGGGCCGAAGAGGTCCTCGCGGCAGCAGGCGAACATTCCGGGCTGCGGCTCTGGCCCGAGCGGGTGAGACTCCTATCATCGGCTCCGCCGCTCATTCCACCGCCCATTCCCAAAGGCGTGTTCGAGACGGTTCAACAGGCGCTCCTGGAACGTCGCTGCCTCGATATCGATTACCGGTCGCGATCGAAAGAGGGCGCGCTGTCCCGCTACCGCGTCCATCCCCTGGCGCTAGTGCTGCGCGAGCCCATGACCTACCTCGTCGCGACTGTAGGCGAGTACACCGATCCCCGGCACCTAGCGCTCAACCGTTTCGAGTCGGCCACGATCTCCAACGAAGCGGTGCGGGAGCCGCCCGGCGGGTTTGATTTGAACAACTTCGTTGCCGGCGGGAGCTTCGACTACCCGGAAGAGGGCGAGATCAGACTTGAACTCCGGGTCGACGCAGCGCTGGCCTATCATCTGCAGGAGGCGAGGCTCTCGGATGATCAGGAGCTTGTCGTCGAGGACGACGGGCGAACGCGCCTGACCGCGACCGTACCGCAGACCGCGCGGCTGCGTTGGTGGATCCTGGGCCTAGGCACGGCGGTGGAAGTGCTGGGTCCACGGCCCCTGCGCGCAGTAATCGCGGCGGAGGCTGCCGCCTTGGCTCTGAGATACGGAGGGGGCTAACCGTTGACTGACTCACATTCGACACATTCATCGGGCGGTAAGAGGGGGCGATGAAGCCACAGAACTCTGACACCGCGGACTCTCAAGGCTGGCTGGCCCGTCGGCTTTCGCAGCGGGATTTGCAACTCATGCTTGGGCTGCTCTTTGTCATAGCAGCGTTGTCACTCCTGGAGGCGCGGCTGACATTTTTGGCGGACGGTCCGGTGCTGGTAAGCGCTGGGCTAATTTGGGCGGTTCTGGTGGCCTTGCTGTTCTGGCGACGACGTATGGTACGGCTTGCGTGGTTGAGGGTTCATATGAGGGAAAAGAGCCCTTGGACTCAGCGGCTACGCGGCGGTCTTCTGATGCTTCTTGGGCAGGCGGTTCTGGCGGCGGGATTGACCGTTGCGCTCCTCGTCTCCTTGTCCCGAGAAATACCGCCGACAGTTTGGCTTATGTCGGTTCTGCTCGTGCCGGTCTGGGTCAAAGCCTGGGGTGGGCTTGGCCATTATCTGTCGCACCACGTGAATGAAGATCTGCTGCCGCTCACGACTGGAAGAGTCTTGACATGGGGCTTCGGCTTCTTGGCGGTCGTGGCGCTGGCGACATGGGGGTTGTGGCGCCCCGTCCCGGACCTCGGTGACGTGACTTTGTACGAAGCGGTACGCTATTACGCGCATAGCCAACATGCTGAGAGTTCACTGCTGGACTTCCTGCTGCCTGTGAATGCTGCTTTTGAAGGGGCGCGCCTGTGGGTCGCGCAGCATTGGTTTGAAGGAGCGCCTGGCCTAGGCATCCGTCTAGCCGCGTGGATCGTGGTGCTAATTCAGGAGTGGTTCTTTGTCTGGCCATGTCTGCTACTTTGGGAGGTAGTCTCTCATGTGGTTTACGAATATGTTCCGCGGACCGGCACTTGCGAAGGTTAATCGGTCTTATCTCCTCCGTTTGGCGGCAGTGCTGGTCGCCATGACACTCCTCATCTGGAACTTTACCGCCGATTCGCCTTGGGGATGGTTGTTTCCGAGCCCAACGTACATTCAGATGCAAGAGCAAGTCTACCGGGTCCCGGAGCGTCGTCTGGAACGTCTGTCACAAAACCAGCCGCAGTGGGTTGGCGAGGTGGGTGCAGAAGCTGCAGAACGTCTCGCCTCGGGTGTGAACCGGGAACTGGATTCGCTCTTCGCGGGGGTGCATGAGCGAATACCTGTATTCGTGGACTGGTATTACTCCCTTCTGGGGCGGGCAGCGCGGATTTGGGCTTTGACACCCATCCCGTTTAGGAATGGCGAGGGCGATTTCTTCGCAGACGCGGTAATGCAGCGCCTATTTCCTGAGGAAGAGTGGAGCGGGGAGCTGGATGCGTTCGATCAGCAAGTCTTGGCCCTGTATCGTGAAGAACTCGGTGTCATTGAGACGCAGTGGCTTGCCTGGCTCGCCCGTGAGCTTGCGCCTTACCGCTATGACGGCCCGGTTCCACGAGACGAAACCAAGGTGGACTTCGACGCGCGGCTACAGACCGAGTTGATCGACATCCTGGAATCGGATCGCATCGGGCAAAAGGTGGCGGTTGGAGCGGGGGTTGGTCTGTTGGCCAGCTCGGCTATTGTGCGGGTGAGCGCCCGTGCCGCCAGTCTGCGCGCTGCAACCCGTTTGGCGGGTAGGGTGGGTGCCGGCAAAACTGCGACAGTCTGCGGATTGACCGGCCCCTTCGTGATCGGCTGCGGCGTGGTGGTGTTCGTGACCGGAATTCTGGGTACCGAGTGGGTCATCCTGAAGGCTGACGAGGCGCTGAATCGCGACGAACTCGAAGAAGCGATGGACGCTAGTGTTTACACGCTTCGCGCGCTGATGGACGTGGAATATGCGATACCGCTCAAGGCCGAGTTCGAATCTAAGCTGCAGGGCCTGGAGGACGGGATGCGAACCAGTTTGCGGCCTGTGGATCACTTGCGCAAAGTACCAACGCCAGGCTGAGTGTGGCCGCGGGGTCAGGCCAACGCTGTTGTCAGAGGGCATCCGTACAGCATAGCCTTGGCGGACACTTCGCGAATCATGCGAATCTAGCACCTGTCCGAAGGGGAAACCGACTTTCCATCAGAGAGACCTTGGTGGTCCTTGCAGGGGATCCTCTGTCCATGGGCTGCGTAATCGGTCGCTACGCCGCGTTATCTGGTCGCCAAACTGCGTGATGGCGCCACAGTCGGATCGCGGGTTTGCGCGTTTCGTCTTCGACCAACTCCCCCCAAGTGGCGTAAGGCGACGGCGGCTGGTACCTGCCGCTCGCGGCTTCATAGTGCCCCTCAATGCGCGTGAGTACTGACATGGAATTCGTCGCAGCGGCCTTTACACCGTCGTCCGTGGCTCGGATGCCGCCAAAGAAGTCGTTTCCCGGCCATGACACGTGGTCCCACGCAACGATGCTAAAGAGCGCGCACCGGGTGAAATCGTCGATACGCTCTGCGTAGTAGACGGGGCGGCAGAGCTGGGACTTCGTTCTGTTTCCGGCGATCCTGAGCGGGCGGACCATGAACGAGATGCCGTGAGTCTCGGTGCGGACGTTTGCGCACTCGTCGTACGGGTCAAAGTAGACGGCCCTGATGTTCGGGAATGAATTGCCGTACTTGGTCAGAAGCCGCTCCAGAACCGACTGCAACTTTCTGCCGAGCTGGCCTTGGAAGGGACCGGCAAACTGTCCGCAGCCGAGCCCTGGCACGGTGATGAAGGCGGACCGCGGTGTGCCGGCTCGCTCGTTGATGTAGCGGAAGACCGGGAGCAGCCTGCGCTGGTGCAGGCCAAAGTAGCCCTCTTCCGAGAACTGGCCGTCGGGCATGGTCACCTCGTGCCAGTCAGCCGGTGTGTGGCTCAGCCCGTTACGCAAGAGAGCGCCGGGAGTGAATACCAGTGTCCCCGGAAACGGCGGATCGTGCGGCGCCGGGTTGTGGTGGTTGCCGTCATCGAAAATGGTCACGGGCACGGCCACCGAGATGTCGCCGAGCAGGCCGAGTTCGGTAAGATTCCAGTCGGAGCCGTCTCCAACCAC
>JAWLFM010000041.1:16646-18311 GCA_041685565.1 Thioalkalivibrio sp. | reverse complement strand
CCGCCAGCGCCGTTCGCCATCCCGCTCAGGGGCGCACCCTGGTTGCCGATGGCCCGCCAGAGCGGGCTGTCACAGGCTGAACATGTCCTTGAGCGCCCGGAATTCGTCCTCGCGGCTGGCCAGGGCGGCGATGGCCTCTCCGGGCGGCGGCGGGGGAATGTCCAGCACCTCGAAGGCCGGGACGTTGGCTGCGGGCGGATGCGGTCTGCCCTCGCTCTGCAATGCGGACCAGCGGGCCAGAGTGGTGATGCTGGCGTAGTCCGGTTGCTCAGCGCGATAGTCCCAGTGCCCGGAATGCTCCGCCACCGCGACCAGATCCTCCCCGAGGCCCCAATAATTGAGGACCAGCACGCCGGTGATGCCGCGCAACTCTTCCAGCAGGGCATCGATGGCCTCCGGCCGCGGGTCGGGATCGCGCAACTCGATGAACTGGATGATGGGTACGGCGCCGATGCCGGCCACCAGCCCGGCCAGCAGGGCACGCTCTCGATGCAGGAGCTTCAGGGAATCCGCAAGCAGGAAGCTGAAGGCCGAGCACAGTACCGCATCGGACCAGACCTGTTTCATGGCCTGGCGGGTCGCCTCGTGCCGCGCCGTGAAGGCATGGCGCAGCGCCAGGTTGGTGGTCAGCATCCGGGTGTTGCGAAAGCCCAGCCGCAGCACCGCGTCCCGGACCGACTGGATCGGCGCCGCAGCGCGAAACAAGGGGCTGTTGATGGCGTGCAGCAAGCCGCCGGCCAGGGTGCCGTCGCGCTGGACGACCTCGGTCAACTCGTTGATGCCGGCCTCCGGGTCGGTGGTGAGTTGCTGGATCTTCAGCGCCACCTCGGGGCGCGCCGGGAGTTCCAGACGACGGCTCGCCAACAGTTCGTAGATCTCGGCCAGAAGCTCGCTGCCGGTCTCGTTCAGTTCAATCGCCTCGACCTCCAGCGCCTTGGGGCGTAGCGCATCCAGCGCGGCGGCCGGAATGCGCAGCAGCAGGCAAGGGGTCAGGGTGGCCGCCACCGCCGCCTCCGGATTTTCCTCGAACAGGGGCAGGGGCTCGTTCAGTCCCTGGTGACTCTCGAGGTTGTCGGTCACGCCATCGGTGAGGCAGGCCATGTGTCCGTCGACCAGAAACAGGAGGTATCCGTCCGCATCCGCTCCCCGAATCCGTTTTCGGGGCGGGATCTCCAACAGGCGGCACTGCGTGGCGAGTTCCCCGCGCGCCGAATCGTCGAGATCACGGGTCAGTTCAATCTCGCCCAGCAATGGCAGGACGTCGAGTGCTGATTCCATGAACGGTGGCTCCCAGGTCGAAGCGGTGGCAAGGGAATCGATACTCTAGCAGCATCGCATGGGGCATGACCGCCAGGGACCGAGGCAATGGCCGCTGTTCAGTTCTCGTCGAAGGCGATCGCAAAGCCTCCCGTGACATGGCGCACCACGCGGCCGGTGACTACCGGCGGTCGCTCGTCATTGCCGAGGGTTCCCACCACCTGAACCCGCACCGGGGTGCCCAGGGCCGGAATCTCCGGAGCGTCGTTGACCAGCAGTCCGCCATGGCTCAGATCCGCGGTGCGAAGGATCCATGCAGGGACGCCCGGACAGCGCAGTTCCACCTCCACTTCCAGGGGCAGGCGGGGATGTGCGCGTTGATCCCCTTTCATGTCACTGACCCGTGCC
>JAWLFM010000041.1:0-16546 GCA_041685565.1 Thioalkalivibrio sp. | reverse complement strand
TCATGTCACTGACCCGTGCCGGCCCGGTGCGCCCGGTCCTTCACGGTCGGGCCAGGCAGCGATGGTCTTCGATCCGAAGGAGAACGGCGCCTGTTCCCGGGCCGGTTCATCGCATCACCCCTGACCGCGTTCAGCGATCACGCGCCGTTTCGCCGCTGAGGTGATCGAAGGCATGACGCACGGATTCCTCCACGGCGGCCTCCATCTCTGTTCGTTCGTCGGTGCTCAGGTAGAACGCGGCGTCGACATGGTGCCGAATATAGCGGGGCGGCAACTGGTTCAGGGCAATGCAGGCGGCATCCTGCAGCGTGGTCTCATCGACAGGCTCGCCCGGTAGATGCTCCCTGGCGTATCGGTGAACAGCCGATACGACGAGGGCCTCGTAATAATTGACGATCTCGAATGCCACGTCGGTCCCTTTGTCAGTGCCCGGGGCGCTGGCCCACCAGGGTCGCGAGTATCTGTGCCCGTATCTTCTTCGTCAAGCGGCCGGTTTAGGGGCAATCGATATCCCCGCGCAGCCAGCTCATCCTTCTGCGGTCTGGCGGGGCCTTGTCCAGACAATTCTCCAGACACCTTCCGCAATGCAGGGTGGCCGAGGGGGATTCCCCAAACAGGCGCCGGTAGTTTCCGGAGAAGCGGCCCAGCTCCCAGAATCCACAATGCAGTGCCGCATTCTTCACCGAAGGTGTCGACGCGTCCAGCAGCCTGCGGCGCGCCAGGTGCAGTTGCCGAAGACGCAGGAACTGCGTGGGTGTGACTCCGAGATGCCGCTGGAAGGTGTATTGCAGATTTCTGGCCCCCGTTTGCCCGATCTCACAGAGATCCTGGAGTGAGAGCAGGCCCTCCCTGTCCGCTCGCAGATGCTCAACGATCAGGCCCATGATTCTCTCCTGCATCCCTCCCGGCGGGCGTTCCGGCACCTTTTGCGTGTGCTGCCGATCCATCAGACCCAACAGGAGGCCGTCCACGATCACATTCATGAGATGCTCCGATCCCCCGGGCAATACCGTTGTCCGATCGTGATCAAGTGTCCGGAACAGGGTGTGCACCTGTTCCCGCAAACGATGGTGGAGCATCGGTTCGATCAGCCCGGTAGCGAATGCGCCCTCGGTGAAGAGGCCATCATCGGCGCCCAGGCGTTCCAGTCGCGCCCGCAGATTCGTCGCCGTGATGGAGAGGAGTGTGAAGCCGCTTCGGGCGTTGAATACGCCATGGTTGGATGCGCCCGGGCCGTAGATCCCGAGCGTTCCGTCCGAAAGGCTGGTGCCGTTGCAGCTGACGCCTCGCTCGGCGCGGTCGGCCCAGACGAGGCAGTAGGTGTCCGGAGGCGCGGCACCGTTGGTGATCGCATCGGCACCCATGATCCCCTGTTGCATCCGAGTATCGGGGCAAAGGATCTCCCTGAGGGACCAGGTATCGATGCTGGGGGTCTTTTGGATGAGTTCGGCATCGACGTTGCGCAGCGGCAGGCCCATTTCATCTGCAGTTGAGCATTCCTGTCGAATAAATCGAGGCATTGCGTATGCTTCCCAGTCTGCCCTCGCGTCCGTGGAACCCGATCGTTCCATGTGGGTCTTCACGCAGCACGATTGCCTGCCCTCCGACATCCCGTGGCATTCGAGGGCCACGGGCAGCGGCCGATCCGATGCCTGAATGTACAATTATGGTTCAGGTATTCATGGATTTTGTTTCAATGGAAACCGGCGCGGTCGGTTCTGCGAACCAACCCCGGAGAGAAAAAACTGATAAATCAGGCTAATGGGTCGTGGCGGCGCGCCAACGAGAGCGGGGACATTTCGTCTTCTGCATATCGATTCCGCATATGCTGCATCGCACTAGTGGGCCATGCGGAGGTTTGGTGACGATGCAGCACCGCCAGAAGGGCCTGAGCGTGCAGACCCCCCGGGGGGAGCGGCGATCGGTGTCTTACAGTTCCTGCGGGATCGCGGATGCTGCGGCTTGCCGGGGGCGGCGAAGTGGACCCTGGCCATGGGCGATGAGACCGCGTTGCAGCGTGGAGGAGGGTGACTCTCCGAACAAGCGGCGGTATTCCACCGAGAATCGGCCGAACTCCCAGAAACCACTGTCCAGCGCCGCGGCCTTGACCGATTTCGCCGCTCGTCCTTCGAGGAGCCTGCGGGCCTGATGCAGTCGGCGATACCGCAGGAAACGGGATGGAGGCAGGCTGAAATGATCCTGGAAGGCATACTGCAGGCTTCGCAACCCCGTCTCCGCGGCCATGCACAGGTCTTCCACCGTGACGGGTTGATGGCGATGCGCCGCCAGGTATTCTAGCACGCGGTTCATGGTGGCCCGTCTTGCCGGAGCCTCCGGGCGCTCCCGTTGCCCCACGCCGCGCGCACGCAGCAGCGTCTCCAGCACCGGTCCGACGATCGCCTCCGCCAGGGCCGGTATCGCCGCGCATGGCTCGGAGTCACTGGCTGCCTCCCGGGATCGAGCGACCAACTGGAGAATGTTCCGTCGCAGCGCCAACTCCTTCGTTGGCGGCAGGGCGAAGTGGCTGAATCCGCCAGCGGGGATGTCCGGACCCCGATCCGGATCCAGCGTCGCGATCCGCCCACTGAGGGCCCGCGTATCGAGTGACAGCAGGGTAAAGCCCTGGGAGGCGTCGCAGCGCGCCTGATGGCTGCTTCCCGGCGCGTACATGGCAATACGCCCCGTCATGTCCTGGCCGCAGTAATGGATGGCCGCGGAATCGGGCCAGGGGATCAAGATCTCGACATGGTCCGGGTGTGCCGCGCCGAGGGCCAGAGCGGGGCCACCGAGTCGACCGTGTTGAACCGCGACACCGGACAGTGCCACCCGATGCAGATACCAGGCGCCGGGCGCGGGCTTGGTTTGCAGGATCTCGACATCGTTCGCGCGCATGGCCGCGCTCAACTCGTCCCCGTGCCGGGTCTGCAATGTCTGAATCTGCACGGAGGGCGTGGCGGGCGGTGGGTGTGTATTGGTTGCCATCGTCGCGTGGCACATGTTTGTCCTGGACAGCAGGGGTGATAACGAGGAGTATCCCGCCAAAAATGACGGTGTCAAGCGAACATGCCCAGGACAAAAGGGGAGCCTCACGCGAACGGGTCGGGATTGGCCATCCGTGCGGTGGCCCGTGATCTCGGTCTGTCGGAGGATCTGCTCAGGAAATGGGAACGCCGTTACGGTTTCCCGAATCCGGGCCGAAACGGCCATGGTGAGCGTGTCTATACCGGGGCGCAGGTGGAGCGGCTCCGGCTCATCAAGCGCCTGCTGGACCTCGGCATGCGGCCGTCGCACGTCGTCCCACGGGGCGAGGAGGATCTGCGGACCCTGTTGCACGAGCGGTTACCGCTCCCCGCTCCCGCAGAGGAGGGATTGGCCAGCGCCATGCTTGATCTGCTGCGGAATCACGCCGTCCATGATCTGAGCATTGCCTTGCAGGCGGAGATGCTCCGGCAAGGGCTCGGGGCCTTCGTGCGCACGCTTGCGATTCCGATGACCATCGCAGTCGGCGATGCCTGGAGCCGGGGAAGGCTGGATGTCTTTGAGGAACACATCTACACGGAGGTCATGGGGCGCATCCTGCGCGTCGGCATCGCGGCGGTCACCACGGGTCGCGGCCGGCCCCGGGTCCTGCTCACGACGCTTCCGGAAGAGCGGCACGGGTTGGGGCTGTTGTTCGCGGCGGCGACGCTGTCGGAGCAGGGCGCGGATTGCCTGTCCCTGGGTGCGGAAATGCCGCCGGAGGAGATTGTCAAGGCCGTCGATGCTCAGCAGGCCGATATCCTGGGGCTGTCCTTCAGCAGCATCTATCCCACCCGACTCATTCTGCCGGCCCTGCGCGATCTGCGGGAACGATTGACCGAGGGGCGGGAAATCTGGGCGGGGGGTGACGGAATCGCCAGTCTCCCCCGCGACAGCCGGTTACAGGATGTGTGTCTGTGCACCTCCGTTGAGGATGCATTGCATGCCCTCGCGCGCTGGCGCGAGGGCGATCGCGCTCAGAAAGCCAGGTAGCCCCCTCGGAAGGCTCAGCCCCGGATCGGCGAGGGGGCTCGCCTCCCAAGGGGCGGCCGATGCGGACAACGAATGGCGATGCCTTGCCAAAGGCGGATCTTGACTTCGGTGCTGCATGCCATGTGCATCACACAAGCGTCATTATGATGTGGGTATCCGCGACTCACAGCATCCTCCCCGATGCGTATTCGCAATCTCAGTCCAGCGATCGCTATTGCCTTATAGATAATAAGTGCAATCGGATTATGCATATAGCTTTCGCCTATTGCATAGATCTTTGGGGTGACACCGGGATGAGTCCTGTGCTCTTCTGAGATCCGACGGTCCCATCGCTTCAACGATTTTTAGTTTCACTGGGACCTTGTTTGACCCGGACAGAAGTCATCACTTCGAACGGGATGTCTTGTTTCTTCGCCCGCATTTCGCGTGGGTCTTGAACCGTAATCGCACGAGGAGAAAGACGTTGGCCATTGTTCGATCCCTTCGACTGACTGCGCCCCTTCCAGACCGTGGGCGGAACCCATTGTGATGAGGATGCCGCCCGACACGGCTGCACACGCCCTGCAATGCCAGGGCGGTGGGGTGCGGCCATCGGCAAGAGAGGCCTCCGCCAGGTTGAAGGATGCGCCGGACGCATCCAGGCGCATGCTGGAGTCTTGCGCTGCAGGTGAGGTTGGGTTGCGGGATGCCGAGGAGCGTTATCGCATCATCGCCGAGTTCTCGCCCGATTGGGATTTCTGGTTGAATGCCGACGGTCGTTATGAGTACGTGTCCCCTGCCTGTGAGGAGATCTGTGGCTATTCCGCGCAGGAGTTTCTGGCCGATGCCCGGTTCATGGAGCGGGTGTTGCATCCGGATGACCTGCCGCGGTGGCTCCAGCACTGGGACGAGATCATTGATGACGGCGATGCCGGGCAGCCGGGTGTTCACCACCACCACGCGCCTGCCGAGCTTCGGATCGTCAGGTCGGACGGGTCGATACGCTGGATCGAGCACCAGTGTCGTCCGGTGTTCGGTACCGATGGCCGGTATCGCGGGCGGCGGGGAGTCAATCGGGATATCACCGAGCGCAAGGCCGCGGAGGAGCGGGCTGCGCGTCTGACCCGCCTGTACGGGATCCTGAGTGGCGTGAACCAATCGATCGCCCGCGCCGAATCCACGGAGCAGTTGCTCGCAAGGGTCACTCGGGTTGCGGTTTCCCTCGGTGGTTTTGCCGCGGTTGCCGTGACCATGAAGGACGGCACGACAGGGGCTGCCCGCCTGGTAGCGCAGACGGGCCTGCTTTCTCCGGCCGTTGCCGAGATTCCATGGGCGACGCTTGAATGCGGCGAGCCCGTCGTCGTCAGGGCCTCCTCGGCTGCGGTCTCGATCGGGGTCCGGCGGGCCGGCCCAGACGCGGCAGTACAGGGATCGGCCGGCGACCTCTCCGTTTGTCATCTTTCTCTGAGCCAAAGGGGACGGTCCATCGGGGCGCTCAGTATCTTCAGCCGGAATCCGCATGCCTTTGCGGAGGATGTGCTGGATCTGTTGAGCCAACTCGCCTGCGACCTGTCCTACGCCATCGAGTTGTTTACCGAAAAGGCCCGTCGCCGGAAGGCGGAAGAGGCCCTTCGAGAAAACGAGGCCCGCTACCGAAGGATCGTCGAGACGACCCACGAGGGGGTGTGGACGCTTGCCCCCGATCTGCGCCTGACCCATGTCAACGAGGCCATGGCACGGATGCTTGGCTACTCCCGGAAGGAGATGCTGGGCTGCTCGGTACTGGACTTCATGTTCCCGGACGACCATGCGGACCAGCTTCAGCGCATGGCTTGCCAAACCGGGGAGTGCACCGAAAGTTATGAGCGAAGGCTTCGTTGCAAGGACGGCAGCGAGGCGCTGGTCCGGATCGCCGCCACCCCGCTGGTGGACGCCCAGGGTGAATTGGAGGGGGCGTTTGCCGTTGTCAGCAATATCACCCTGCTCCGGCAGGCTGGCGATGCCATCAAGCATAACCTGCTGCTTCGCGGCCTGTTCGAACGTTCGCCGGTTGCGATGGTGCTGTTGCATGGCCCCGAGCACCGGGTGCGGATGGTCAACGCTGAGTTCACCCGAAGGCTGGGATACACGCTGGAGGAGATGCAGGATGCCCGGCAGTTCTGGCGCCGGGTATACCCGAGGCATAATGGGCGGCGGCAAGTGCAGGAGGGGTGGGAGTGGTTCCTGCGCGATGCCGTGTCGGGGATCGCGGACAAACAACCCCTGGAGACCCGGCTTGGCTGCCGGAATGGCGCGGTGCGCCAGTTCCAGATCCACGCCGCCGCCATTGGCGAGGACCACCTGGTGGTCCTGGTCGACATCACCGCCTTGCGGGATTCCGAACAGCGCCTGCTCGACGTCGACGGCAAGCTGCGCCAGGTCGCAAGCGCCTTTGACAGCGCGACCGAGGCCCTGGTCATCACCGACGCGGCAACCAGGATCGTCTCCGTCAATCCCGCCTTCGAGGAAATTACCGGGTACTCGCAAGCGGAGGTGATCGGAAGCGAATTCTCGCTGCTGTCCAGGCGCTCGCTGGGAAATGAGGCGTACGAGGCAATGCAGGCGTGCCTGCGGGAGCAGAACCGCTGGCGCGGCGAGACCTGGGACCGCCGGAGCAATGGCGAGGACTACCCCGTCTGGGTGACCGTTGCCAAGGTGAGCGATGACACGGGGTCGGTGACGCATTGCGTCGTCGTGTTCAGGGACGTCTCCATCCTGAGGCATTCCGAGGCCGAGGTCGCGTTCCTCGCCCAGCACGACCGGCTGACCCAGTTGCCGAACTGGGTGCTGCTGATGGATCGCCTATGGCAGGGGCTGGAGCATGCGCGGGAAACCGACGGGTGCCTCGCGGCATTGTTCATCGACCTTGATCGGTTCAAGCAGGTCAACGACAGCCTGGGCCATGCAATCGGAGACGAACTGCTGCGCGCCGTGGCGCAACGGATGGCCCGGCAGTTGCGCCTCGGCGACACCCTCGCCCGTGTCGGCAGTGACGAGTTCGTGGTGCTGGTCGAGGACCGTAAGGATCTGACGCGGGTCGACGATATCGTCATCAAACTTGGACAGGCCTTTGCCGAGCCCTTCGTGCTGGAGCAACAGGAACTCTTCATCACCGCCAGCATTGGCGTCAGCGTCCATCCAACCGACGGCGAGGATGGCGGAAGCCTACTGAAATGCGCCGACATCGCGATGCGCCAGGCGAAGGCACGGGGGCGCAACACCTACCAGTTCTATCGCCCGGAAATGGGTAGCACCGCGGAGGTGCGGCTCAAGATCGAGAGCGCCCTGCGCGGAGCGCTGCAACGCGGGGAGCTGCATCTGCACTACCAACCTCAGGTCGATCTCAGGACCGGTGCCGTTGCCGGAGTCGAGGCCCTTCTGCGCTGGGACCACCCGGCCCTTGGTCGGGTCTCACCCGCCCTGTTCATCCCGATCGCCGAGGATCTCGGCGTCATTAGTGAAATCGGGGCGTGGGTGCTGGAACAGGCCTGTCAACAGATCCGGGCGTGGGATGAGGAAGGGATTGTGGTGCCGCGGGTCGCCGTCAATCTGTCCGTGCGGCAGCTCGAACCCGAAAAGCTGGTGCCGTTGGTTGAGCGCCTCTGTGCGGAAAGCGGTTTGAGCGGCCCCCGGCTGGAACTGGAAATCACCGAGTCGATGCTGATGTGCGAGTCGGAAGAGGCCATATCCGCCCTGGCGCGGATCCGCAAACTCGGGGTCCTGGTGGCCGTTGACGACTTCGGGACCGGCTATTCCTCCCTGGGCTACATTCAACGGCTGCCGCTTGATCGGCTCAAGATCGACGCCTCCTTTGTTCGCGATATCGGCCAACGCTCGGACGACGAAAACATCGTCCGGGCCATCATCGGGCTGGGCAAGAGTCTGGGCCTGGAGGTCATCGCGGAAGGCATCGAACGCAGGGAACAGCTGGAGTTCCTGCAGCGCGCAGGCTGCGAGATCGGGCAGGGCTTTCTGTTCAGCAAGGCCGTCTCTGCGCAGGACATCGCGGCCTTCTGCCGGACCCCGAGCCGCGATTCCCGCAGTGCTGACGGTTAGCCCGGGGACGGCGCTCCCACTCCCGCGACCATGGCAAACACACGGAGGCACGCATGCCGAAGACCATTCTGACAGTCGATGATTCTGCGTCCATCCGCCAGATGGTCACCTTCACCCTGAAGGGTGCGGGGTATGCGGTGACCGAGGCGGTGGATGGCCAGGACGGGCTGGACAAGGCGCGGGGGGGGCGTTTCGATCTGGTGTTCACGGACCAGAACATGCCGCGCATGGACGGGCTGACCCTGATCAAGTCGTTGCGGGCGCTGCCGGCGTACCGATCGGTACCGATCCTGATGCTGACCACGGAAGCGGGTGACGCGATGAAGGCGCAGGGGCGCGCCGCGGGGGCGACCGGCTGGCTGGTGAAGCCGTTCGATCCGCAGAAGCTGCTCGAGGTGGTGCGCAAGGTGATTGGCTGACGCGCCGGCAGGCGCGCGGGATCCGGGAGGCAGGGGCATGAGCGACGACATGAGTCAGTTCCATCAGGTCTTTTTCGAGGAGGCCGCGGAGCATTTGGCCGAGATGGAGGGGCTGTTGCTGAAGCTGGACGTCGCGCGCCCGGACCTGGAGATGCTGAACGCGATCTTTCGCGCGGCGCATTCGATCAAGGGGGGTGCGGGGACCTTCGGTTTCCAGGACATGGCGGGGGTGACGCATGAACTGGAGACGCTGCTGGATCGGCTGCGCAGGGAGGAGCTGCGGCCGACGGTGGCGATGGTGGATACCTTCCTCGACGCCAGTGATGTGCTGACCCGGCAGCTGGAGGGGCACCGGGAGGGGGTGGCATTTGCGGACGCGCAGATCGCCGAGGTCTGCAGCCGGCTCGAGGCGCTGGCGGGGGCGGCGGCGGACGGGGCGCCGGCCACGCCGCCACTGCGGTACTGGCGGGTGGCGTTCGATCCGGCGCAGGCGGACTGCGCAGATGCCGGGCAGCGCGATGCGCTGGCGGCCTCGCTGGAGGAACTCGGGACCCTGGAGCGGGTGCGGGAGGATGCCGGCGAGGGCGTGCTGTGGCGGCTGTGCAGCGCCGGGGCGGACCGGGAGGCGATCCTGAACCTGTTCGCCTTCCTCTGCGACCCGGAGCGGATCGAGGTGAGCGTGGAGGCCGCGGCGGACAGCGGCGTCCCGGCGCCGGGTGGCGCCGAGGCGGAAGATCCGGGCTTCGGCTTCTTTGTCGATGCGCCCGGCACGGAAGGCCTGCAGGAGGCCGGCCATGCCGCGCCGGCCGAGGCGACCGGCTATGGCTTCTTCGAGCCGTCGCCGGGCAGTCCCGGGCAGCGGGCGACGCCGCCGGAAGCGCCGGCGGAACGGACGTCGGCGCCGAAGCGCACCGGCGCGGCGGAGTCCTCGATCCGGGTCAGCGTGGAGAAGGTGGACCAGCTGATCAACCTGGTGGGGGAACTGGTGATCACTCACGCGATGCTGGCGGAGTCGGGTGCCGGGCTCGACCCGGTGCAGCACGAGCGGATCCTGGGCGGGCTGTCCAACCTGGAGCGCAACTCGCGCGACCTGCAGCAGGCGGTGATGTCGATCCGGATGATGCCGATCAGCTTCGTGTTCAACCGCTTTCCGCGGCTGGTGCGGGACACCGCGGCGGCGATGCACAAGCAGGTGCGGCTGACGCTGGTGGGGGAGGACACGGAGCTGGACAAGGGGTTGATCGAGCGTCTGGCCGACCCGCTGAACCACCTGGTGCGCAACAGCATCGACCACGGCATCGAGCGGCCGGAGCAGCGCCGGGCCGCGGGCAAGCTGGAGACTGGCGAGATCACCCTGCGCGCGAGTCATCAGGGCGGGAGCGTGGTGATCGAGGTCAGCGACGACGGTGCCGGCCTGGACCGGGAGCGGTTGCTGGCGAAGGCGGCACAGCGGGGTTTGGCGCTGCCGGAGAACCCGTCGGACAGGGAGGTCTGGTCGCTGATCTTTGCCGCGGGGTTTTCCACCGCCGAGCAGGTGACGGACATCTCCGGACGCGGGGTGGGCATGGACGTGGTGCGGCGCAACATCGAGGCGATGAACGGGCGGGTGGAGATCGATTCCGCCCCCGGTCAGGGCACGCGCATCCTGATCCGGCTGCCGCTGACCCTGGCGATCCTGGACGGCATGTCGGTTCGCCTGGGGACGGAGCTGTACATCCTGCCGGTGACGGCGATCCGGGAGTCGATCCAGCCGCGCCCGGAGCAGTTCAAGCACGTGGCCGGGAAGGGGCGGGTCCTGCAGGTGGGGTCGGAGTACCTGCCGCTGATCGTGCTGCGTGACGTCTTCGGGCTGGGTCGGGGCAGCCCGGAGAGCGACCAGGGCATCGTGGTCATCGTCGACACCGGGGACGGCCGAGCGGCATTGCGGGTGGACGAACTGGTGGCGCAGCACCAGGTGGTGATCAAGAGCCTGGAGACCAACTACCGCAAGGTGGACGGGGTGTCGGGGGCCACCATCATGGGCGACGGGCGTGTGGCCCTGATCCTGGACGTCGATGAACTGCTCCGACTCAACCAGGCGGCGAGTGCGCCGCCGCGAACCGTTTCAGCAGTGGGGGTATCGGCATGAGCGAGGCATTGCAGGACCGCAGCGCGGTGACGGGCGAGGACAGCCGGGAGTATCTGACCTTCACCCTGGGCGAGGAGGAATACGGGATCGACATCCTCAACGTGCAGGAGATCCGTGGCTATGACGCGGTGACCAAGATCGCGAACGCGCCGGACTTCATCAAGGGCGTGATCAACATGCGCGGGGTGATCGTGCCGATCATCGACATGCGCCTGAAGTTTCAGCTGGGGACGGTGGAATACAACCAGTTCACGGTGGTGATCATTCTGAATCTCTCGGGTCGGGTGATCGGGATGGTGGTGGATGGGGTGTCCGACGTGGTGGCGCTGCGGGAGGAGCAGATCCGGCCGGCGCCGGAGTTCGGGGCGGTGCTGGACACCGCGTACATCGATGGTCTGGCCACGCTCGAGGAGCGGATGGTGATCGTCGTGGACATCGAGAAACTGATGACCAGCGGCGACATGGGGCTGGTCGATCAGATCCGGGCGGATCCCGCCCAGACGGGTTCCTGACGAGGGGGTGGTGCAATGAACTGGTTCAACAACGTTTCTGTCACGATCAAGCTGGGCGTCTTTGGGGGCGTGCTGTTGCTCGCCCTTGCGATTGTCGCCTACGACGGCCATGGCGTGGCCACCGAGTGGAGGGGGGATGTCCGCGAGGTGCGCGACGTCGTCGTGCCCGAGCTGGTCTCGGTCAATGCCCTGAATACGGAGAGGATGGAGATCCGGGCACAGACCCTGGACGTGATGCTGCAGACCGAGGGCTACCGGGACAAGACCGGCCTGACCCGGATCGCCCAGCAGCGCGAGGGTTCCTGGGCGCAGGTGGACGATCACTGGCAACGGCTGGAGGCGCTTGTACCGGAGATGTCCGCGGGGCAGCAGCGCATGTTCGAGGCGCTGCGCGGCCAGTATCAGGCCTGGCGGAGTATCTATACCGAGCTGGATGCATTGATCCAGCGCCTGACCGAGATCCGCAATCCCGAGCAGTACCAGCGCGCGATGGAGGACTACCAGGCGGTGGTGGAGCGCATGGTCCCGATCTCCGAGGAGATGGGGGGCAGCTTCATCGAGATGCTGGAATACGTAGTCACGAGTGCAAACGATCTCGCGGCAGAGGCCTACGCGGCGGCCGCCTCCGCGCAGCGAGAGATCCTGGTGATCGCGGGCGTTGCGGGGGCCGTTGCCGTCGTTCTCTTCCTCCTGCTGCTGCGGGCCCTGCTGCCGCCCCTGCGGGCATTGCAGGCGCACTTTGCGGCGATGGGCCAGGGCGATCTGAACCAGACCATCGAGGCGAACCGCAAGGACGAGGTCGGGCGGGCGCTGCGGGGCCTCGCGGACATGCAGGCCAAGCTGCGCGGGCTGATCGGGCAGGTCCGGGCCTCGGTGGATGCGATCAACACCGGTGCCGGCGAGATCGCGAAGGGCAACGCCGACCTGTCGCAGCGCACGGAGGAGCAGGCCTCGAGTCTGGAGGAGACGGCCTCCAGCATGGAGGAGCTGACCTCGACGGTGAAGCAGAACGCCGACAATGCGCGCCAGGCCGACCAGTTGGCGACGGCCACCCGCGACGTCGCGGCCCAGGGCGGCGAAAAGGCCGGTGCCGCGATGAAGTCCATGAACGAGATCACGGCCAGCGCGGAGAAGATCGCGGAGATCATCACCGTGATCGACGGCATTGCCTTCCAGACCAACATCCTGGCGCTGAATGCGGCGGTGGAGGCGGCGCGGGCGGGCGAACAGGGTCGCGGCTTTGCGGTGGTGGCGGGCGAGGTGCGCAACCTGGCGCAGCGTTCCGCGACGGCGGCGAAGGAGATCAAGGCCCTGTTGGCGGAGGACGCGCAGACGGTGGAGAAGGGCAGCAAGCTGGTGCTGGAGGCGGGCCAGACGATGGAGGACATCGTCAACCACGTGAAGCGGGTTTCCGACCTGATTGGCGAGATCTCCGCGGCCTCGGACGAGCAGAGTTCCGGCATCGAGCAGGTCAATACGGCGGTGACGCAGATGGACGAGGTCACGCAGCAGAACGCGGCGCTGGTGGAGGAGGCGGCGGCCGCTGCCGAGTCCCTGGAGGAGCAGGCGCAGGAGCTGATGCAGGCCGTGAGCATGTTCCGGGTGGAGGAGGCCTCCGCATTCCGGGCGGCGGACAACTCCGGGGCCGGCAGGCCGAGGCAGGCATCCGGCGACACGCCGCCGCGCCAGCCCGAGGCGCCCTCGCTGGTCCACTCGGGCCCTGGCAAGCCGCGGGCGGCGAAGAAGGCGGCACCGCTGCCGGCGCCGAAGGCGGGTGCCCGGCGCGGGACGGACGACGAGTGGGAAGAGTTCTGATTGGCGATGGAGCGGGAACCGTCGGTGCAGGCGCGGGATCGGGAGTTTGTCTTCACCGACGGGGATTTCGACCGGATCCGGGGCCTGATCCACGCCCATGCGGGGATCGCCCTGAACCCGGGCAAGCGGGACATGGTGTACAGCCGGCTGGCGCGGCGGCTGCGCGCCCTGGGGATTGGCGCCTTTGGTGCCTACCTGGAGCAACTGCAACCGGAGTCGGAGGAATGGCAGCACTTCGTGAACGCCCTGACCACCAACCTGACCTCGTTTTTCCGCGAGGCGCATCACTTTCCGGTGCTGGCGGAACGGGTGACGGCGGCGCGGCGGCGCGGTCCGGTGTCGCTGTGGTCATCGGCGTGTTCCAGCGGCGAGGAGGCGTATTCGATGGCGATGACGGCGATCGACGCCCTGGGCAGCTTCACGCCGCCGGTGCGGATCCTGGCCACCGACCTGGATACCCAGGTGCTGGAGCGGGCGGCGCGGGGGGTGTATCCGCTGGAGCGGGTGGCGGCCCTGTCGGAGGTCGACGTGCGGCGGTTCTTTCAGCGCGGCAAGGGTGCGCAGGCCGGGTTCGTGCGGGTGCGCCCCGAGGTGCGGGATCTGGTGACGTTCCGGCCGTTGAACCTGCTCGGGCCGCGGTGGCCCATCCGCGGTCCGTTCGACGCGATCTTCTGCCGCAATGTGCTGATCTATTTCGACAAGCCGACGCAGTACCGGCTGTTGTCCCGGTTTCACCCGCTGCTGCATCCCGAGGGGCTGCTGTTTCTCGGACATTCGGAGAACGTGGCCCATGCCGCGGACCTGTTCCGGCTGCGCGGCAAGACGGTGTGCGCGCCGGTGGCCCGGGAGCGTGCGGCATGAGCGACGACTTCGAGGAGATCCTGGCGCCGAACCTGTACTACGACCGGTATTTCGACATCGACGCGGTGAAGATCCTGCCGGGGGAATACTACGTCTCCAGCCGGAACCTGCTGATGGTGACGGTGCTGGGATCCTGTGTGGGGGCCTGCGTACGCGACCGGGTGAGCGGGATCGGCGGCATCAATCACTTCATGCTGCCGGACGACCGGCGCAACGAGGACCAGCGGGTCGGCAGCGCGATGCGCTACGGCGATTATGCGATGGAGATCCTGATCAACCAGCTGCTGAAGCTGGGGGCGCGGCGGGAGCGGCTGGAGGCGAAGGTCTTCGGCGGCGGCAACGTGCTGCCGGGGTTCAGTCACAACGTGGTGGGCGAGCGCAATGCGCAGTTCGTGACGGACTATCTGGGGGTGGAGGGGATCCCGGTGGTGTCGCGGGATCTGCTCGGCAGCTACCCGCGCAAGGTGTATTTCTTTCCCGCGGACGGGCGGGTGCTGGTGAAGAAGCTGCGCAGCCTGCACAACGACACCATCGTGCAACGCGAGCGCAGCTACCAGGCCAAGCTGCGTCAATCCAGGGTCGAAGGCGACGTGGAGCTGTTCAGATGATCAACCTCGGTATCTCCGTGCTTCAGAATGGTCTGTTCTCGCGCCGGCGGGCGGAATCTCCGGAAAAGGGCGGTGCGCCGGTCACGGCCATGTTCCCGGGAGAGGGGACGTGGGCATCGCTTCGGACCCATTGGCTGGCTGGCTTGGTGACCCTGGCCGTACTTGGATTGTGGTTCTTCTGGCCCGAGCGCCTGCCTGCGATGGCCAGCCTGTTGCTTGTGGCACTGGCGTGGCCCGTGTCCATCGTGGCCGTGGAGGCACGGGTCCGGGCACGCAACCGGGATGCCATCGAGGCGGCGCAGGCGGCAGCACTGGAATCGGATCGGGAGTTGTGGAACCTGGTGCTGGAGATCGACGGACTGATCGTCGATGAGGTCGCGGAAATGCGCGAACTCGTCGGGCAGGCCAGTCGGCTGGTGCAGCAGGCCGCCGATGATCTCGAGGCAAGCTTCAACGAACTGAACGGAAGTTCACAGACACAGCAGGAGCTGGTGCTGCGTCTCGTCGGAACGATGGGCGGTCGCCTGGAGGACTCCCAGGGGGTCGACCTCAAGCAGTTCATGGCCGAGAACCGCAATGTCCTGGAGCAGAATATCAACCTGCTGAAGGGGATGCAGGAGAGCAGCATTGACGTCGCCCATCAGTTCGAGGACTTCTCCAAACGGATTGAAAGGATCTTTGGCCTGGTGGAAAACACCAAGCGCATTGCCTCGCAGACCAATCTGCTGGCGCTGAACGCGGCAATCGAGGCGGCGCGAGCCGGAGAGGCCGGGCGCGGCTTCGCGGTCGTGGCCCAGGAGGTGCGCAAGCTCTCCCAGAATTCCGACCAGTTCAACGAGCAGATCCGCGCCGAGGTGGAGCAGGCCACCCAGGTCTTCGCCCATACCCGGGAGGTCGTGGGGCGTATGGGTTCCTACGACATGACCGATGCCATCAATGCAAAGAGCGCCATGGACGGGATGATGCAGCAGATGCAGCGCGTGGACGAGACGATGCAGGCAGGCCTCGACGACATGGCCGATGTCTCGGGACAGGTGCAGGATAGTGTGAATGCGGCGGTGCGGCTGATGCAGTTCGAGGACATCACGCGCCAGGTGCTGGAGCGTGCCCGGCTTCGGGTCGGGTTCATGGAGCGCTTTGCGGCGGAACTGCGGCAATTGCCCATGGTGGAGCCGGAGCGTTCCGGCGGGCAGGTGGATCAGGCGCGTGGGCGGCTGCAGGCCTTGCGCGAGGAGTTGCGCGGTGCGGCGCACCGGTCGGTGCAGCAGACCTCGATGGACGAGGGCGGGATCGAGTTGTTCTGAATCAGGATGGCTCCAGGATCAACAGCCCGCGAGGTCCGCAAATGAAGCCGATGCACGACAACGACCTCTGTTCTCAAGACGGCACCATCTTCAAGGCGCTGGCGCTTCTCCAGAAAGACGTTCTCGATACAATGGACTTTCGGGGTACCTTCCAGGCGGTGCTCGACCTGCTGCTTCAGACAACCCAAAGCCATCTCGGGTTTATCGCAGAGACCACTACCGATGGGCAGCAGCGCAGTTGCGCCCGCATCCATGCCATCACCAACATCGCCTGGAATTCCAAGACGCGCGCCCTTCACCAAGAGCTGGAGGCGGGCAATTTCCTGATTCATGCGCCGGGCTCGCTGATCGACGCGACCATGCGGAGCAGGAATCCCATTGTCTCCCACGACCCGCCGAGCGACCCGCGTGCGGCTGGCGTTCCAGACGGTCATCCGCCGCTCGATTCGTATCTGGGTATCCCGTTAATCAAGGGAGATGTGACGATCGGTGTGATCGGATTGGCGAATCGGGCGGGTGGGTATGACGATGCGATCATCTCTGCCCTGGATCCGATCCTGCCCATCTGCGCATCGCTGATCCACTCCAAGATACAGGCGGCCGCCCGGGAAGGAAGCGAACGCACGCTACAAGCGTCTGAGGCACGATTCCGCGCACTCTTCGAGGCGATCTCGCAGGGTGTCATCCACTACTCCCCGGATGGCCGGGTCATCGCGTCGAGCCCCGCGGCGGAACGCATCTTCGGTCCGCGGCTTGATCAGGTTCCCGGCGTCACCCCCTTCGGACCCGGGTCCCGCATGGTTCATGAGGACGG
>JAWLFM010000040.1:0-18447 GCA_041685565.1 Thioalkalivibrio sp. | reverse complement strand
GACACCCGCGCGGTACCATAGGTGTGCACCTGCACGCTCACCGGTCCCGGCAAACCGATGCTGTAGGTGAGCTGGACTTCGCACTCCGATGCGAGACCCGCTGCAACCACATTGCGGGCCAGATGCCGGGCTGCGTAGGGCGCCACGCGGTCGATGCGCAACGGGTCCTTTCCCGAGAGGGCCGCACCGCTATGGCGCGCATACTCCCCATAAGCGTCCATCGCCGTCTTGCGACCTGTCAGGCCGGAGTGGAGCGCGGGACCCCCGCCGATGACCGGCCCCTCGGGATTGATGAAGATCCGCGTTTCGTGATCCATGTCGGGCGTGCCCGCGGCCAGCACCGGGTGAACCAGACGTTCGCTGAGCATCGCCTCCAGCCTGCGGGGATCCGGTTGTCCCTCCGCCTGCTGACTAGCGACCACCGTCACGCTGTGCAGGCGGGTCGGTACCCGCTGTTCGAACGTGACGGCCACCTGGGCCTTCCCGTCCGGCATCAGAAAGTCGAACTCCGGGTCGCTGCGAAGCTGGTCGAGACCCTGGGCCAGGCGATGCGCGATCATCACCGGGACCGGCATCCGCTGCGGGGTCTGGCCACAGGCATAGCCGAACGCGGTGACGTTATGCGAGGCCAGCACCGCATCAAGAGCGGCATCATCGGCCAACTGCTCGACATCCAGCCTCTGGTAGGACGGACCCGACAGCTCCTGAATGCTGGTCATGATCGTGCAGTCGCGGGCGTTGAAACCTGCAGCGCCGGTGTAGCCGAGATCCGCGATCACCGAGCGCGCCAGATCGCCGGCATCGAAACGGGCCTCGGTCGCGTGCCGCACGGACAGGAACAGGATGCTGGAGGCGATCGCGCACTCGGCGATCACGCGCGAAAGAGGATCTTCCTCCAGCATGCGGTCGACGATCGCATCGCTGATCTGGTCGCAGAGCTTGTCCGGATGGCCCGGGGTCACCGACTCGGAGGCAAACACGAACGCTCTGGACATGATCAACTCTCCGGTTCGTTATTGGGGCCCGGTGGGCCTGCTGCGTCCGGGCCACGGCGCAGTTTGGCGGCCTCGTTGATCACCAATGGTAGCAGCGCTCCAGCTGCCGCAACCGCCAGATCCGCGGGTCCAAGGGGCGTGGTACCCAGCAGCTTGCGGATACCCGGAATCAATCCGGCTGCCAGCTGTGCCGCCAGCGACACGCCCAGTGCGAAATGGAGGCGCGGGTTCCCTGGGCGCGATCCGGGGTTGAACATCCCCCGGCTCCGGGAACGACAGACGAACGCATGCAGCAGCTGCGCAACGGTCAGGGTCGTGAACGCCTGGGTGCTGGCGCGCGGGCCCTGCCCGTAACGGCTGAGCGCATAGGCATAGCTGGCCATCGTGCCGGCACTGATGACCCCGGACTCGATCCCCATATGGATGAGGTCCTGCCGGCGGATGATGCTTTCGTCGCGGGCCCGCGGCGGGCGCTTCAACACATCCCGCTCGGGCGGCTCCATCGACAGTGCGAGACCGGGAAAGATGTCGCTGATCAGGTTGATCCACAGAAGCTGCATTGGATTCAGCGGTGCTCCCTGCCCCAGCGCGAGTCCGGCCAGCATCACCTCGATCTCTGTGAAGTTGGTCGCAAGCAGGAAGTGGATGGTCTTGCGGATGTTGTCGTAGATGCTGCGTCCCTGGGCGATGGCCTCACCCATCGTGTGCAGGTTGTCGTCCTCGAGCACCACATCGGCGACGGACCGCGCCACGTCCGTGCCAGAGCGGCCCATCGCGACACCGACATCCGCAGCCTTCAGTGCCGGACCATCATTGATGCCGTCTCCGGTCATCGCCACGACCCGGCCACCTGCCTGCAGGGCCTGCACGATCTGCAGCTTGTGCGCGGGACTGACGCGCGCGAAGACGTGCGTGTTCCTGACCAGACCGGCCAGCAACCGCGGGTCGATATCCTCAAGCCGTGCCGCTTCAAGGATGTTCAGGGGCTTACCGTTGCTCAGGCCCAACTCGCGCCCGATCGCGGCTGCGGTGGCGCCCTGATCTCCGGTGATCATCACCGTCTCGACCCCAGCCTCGTGATAACGGCGCATCAGTTCAGGCATTCCTGAACGCAACGGATCGACCATGCCGATCATTCCGACCCAGACCAGATCTTCGGGCCTTGGGTCCTCGGAGCCGTGGACCTCGGCGTAGGCAACCCCCAGCACCCGCAGTGCGTTGCCTGCCATCCATTCATTCTCGCGCAGCAGATGCTGGCGCGTGTCATCCTCGATGGCCGCGATGCCGTCGGTTCCGTACTGGCGGTTGCAGCGCGCAATGACCTCTGCCGGACTGCCCTTGATCGCGACCAGGAAACCCCGCTCATGCCGATGCACACTGTAGACGTACGGGCGCCCCTCCGCCCGGTGCCGCAACGACAGACGCGGGTGCCGCCGGTGGAGACCCGGCACATCGATTCCGGCCTTTAGGGCGAGGCGCACCAGCGCACTCTCGGTGGGTGAACCGTCCAGGACCGGCTCGGGTCCCTCCCCCTGCACCTCGGCCTCGCTGCACAGGGTGGCGATCTCGAGCAGGCGCCGCAGCTCCGGCCGTTCGGTGAAATCGATCACCGCCGCTTCGCCCTCCCGAGGGGATCCCGCCACGCTCAGCCGCTGGCCCGCGACATGGGCACTGACCACGGTCATCCGGTTCTCGGTGAGTGTGCCGGTCTTGTCCAGGCACAGCACCTGCACCGCGCCGAGGGTCTCCACCGCGTCGAGGTGACGCACCGCGACACGGTGTCGGCCCATGTTGCTGATGCCCAGCGCCAGCGTCGTCGTCGCCACTGCGGGCAGCCCCTCGGGCACCGCCGCCACCGCCAGCGAGACGGCCGACTTCAGCATTGGGACCAGACCCTGGCCGCGCAACAGACCGACCGCGAAGACGCCCAGGCAGACCGCTCCCGAAAGAAGCGCCAGCTGAGTTCCCAGCATTCCCAGTTGCCGCTGCATCGGGGTCTCGGGGGACTCGGTCGCGGTGACCATCGACTGGATGCGGCCGAGCTCGGTCTGCAGGCCCGTACCCACAGCGACGGCGTGGGCATCGCCGCCGGTCACCAGCGTGCCCATGTAGGCCATGTTGTGCCGCTCGGCGAGCGGGAGATCCTCCCGTGCCAGAACCCGGGCATGTTTCGCAACCGGCACGCTCTCCCCGGTCAGGGCCGACTCGTCGATGCTCAGATGCCGTGCCTTGAACAGGCGCAGGTCCACTGGAACGTGGCTCCCGGGGCGCAGATGCACGACATCGCCGGGCACGATGTCCTCCACCGCGACCTGCTGCGAGCGGGCGGAGCGAATCACCGTTGCGTCCCTGGGCACATAGCTGCCCAGGGACGCAATCACGCGCTCGGCCTGCCGTTCGGTGAAGAATCCGATCGCGGTATTGGTCAAGACCACACCACCAATCACGAAGGCGTCCACGACACCCCCTGTCGCGACCGATACCGCCGCGGAGAGGCCCAGCAGCCCCACCGGGAGATTGAAGACCTGTCCGGTCAGCATCGCCAGTCCAGAGCGCCCGGCCGGGTCAGGCAGACGGTTCGGCCCGTAACGCGTTCGACGTTCGTGAGCCTCTTCCCGGTTCAGGCCGTTGGGACGCGATTGTAGGTGCCGGAACACCGACCGGGGTTCGTGAACGTGCCATGCAACCGAGGGCGGCTGCTCGTGTGTCCCGCCGGCACGGGCTCGCCGGCGTTGGGTCCAGCCTGCCGCCGCTGGAGCACGGCCAAGCGCTTCGGAAGACCGCGCAGGCAAGAATCGCTCTGCGCAGGCGCCAATCCAGGCGAGCATGTCGTCAATCGATTCATTGCGCGCGAACCGCAGCAGCACCGTTCCGGTGCGGGGATTGGCGCTGACCTCCGTCACACGGTCATCGGTGCGCAGCGCCTCGATGAGTTCCCGGCAACGATCAGGCCGGCGCTGCACGCCGGCCACGGCGACACGTATCCGTCCGGGCACCGCCGAGCCGATCTTCAGCGAACTGGTGCGCGATAGCGCCGAAGAATCCGTTGTCCTATGCTCGAACATCGCGTTGGAGGAGCTGGATCGCCAGGCTCAACCGTCCCGTGAATCCGTGGGTGTTCGTTAGTATGGGCACAGATGCCGCTGTGCTTGCCACCTCGGTAACGGGGGCCGACCGATTTTCCTTGTGGGCATCGAGGCGGACGGGGTGATGGATGAGCGGATGGACCGTCTGGGTGCAGTTCGCCGCCTGTATCGCGCTGATCGGTGTCGCGGGAGTACAGCTCACCCGCTACGGGGATGCGATCGCGGACAAGACCGGCATCGGGGGTTCCTGGATCGGCCTGGTGCTGATCGCGACAGTCACCTCGCTGCCGGAACTGGCCAGCGGCATCAGCGCCGTAACGCTGGCGGACCTCCCCGACATCGCGGTCGGAAACGTCCTCGGCGCCTGTGTGCTGAATCTCTCCATTCTCGCACTGCTTGACCTGCTGCACCGGCGTGAATCCATCTACCGCGGAGCGAGCCGCAGCCACATCCTCGCGGCCGGCTTCGGCGTGGTGCTTCTTGCCCTGAGCGGCTTCGGACTGCTGACCGGCGACGTGGCTTCCGGGTGGGTCCTGGGGCACATCGCCTTTTACTCACCGTTGTTGCTGCTCGGCTATGCAGTCGCGATCCGGGCCGTGTATCGGTACGAGGCGACACATGTCGAGGAATTCACCGAGGCGGAACCGGACCAGTACCCGGGGATAACGCTCCGCGCGGCCCTTCTGCGGTATTTCGTTGCCGCAATGATCGTCGTAGGCGCGGCGTTGTGGCTGCCGTTTGTCGGGGAAGGCATCGCGCGGCAGATGGGCTGGTCCCAGAGCTTTGTGGGTACCCTGTTCATCGCCTTCGTCACGACCGTGCCGGAACTCGTGGTCACGCTCTCGGCACTGCGCATTGGCGCGGTGGACATGGCCATCGGCAATCTTCTCGGCAGCAATCTGTTCAACCTGCTGGTGCTGGCCATCGACGACGTGTTCTACCTGCCCGGATCTTTGCTCGCCGCAGCCTCACCGGCGCACGCGGTCACCGCCTTTGCAGTCCTGATGATGACCGGGATGGTCATCGCCGCCCTCTTCTATCGACCACGGACACGGCTGTTTCGCACCATCGGCTGGCCCAGCATCGTACTGCTGGGGGTTGCGGGGCTGAACGGATACATCGTATTCCTTCATGGTTGAAGCCGAACGCGCGGAGGGCGGATCGGATCACGAGTTCACAAAAGTTTCACTCTTCGCATGCTAGATTCATGGTGTAGGAATTGCCTATGGCCCATCGAGTCGAACGCGAGGGATGAAGACATGAAAGATGAAAGCGGGTCGGAGCACGACAAGGACCAACCGGTGAGCTACGAAACCGTCCGGCCGTTCTTCAAGGCCAGCCTTGAGCAGATCGTCGCTGCCGGGCGTGGCGTCCGGGAAATGGCGGAGTTCTCGGCGGAACGTCTGGGCGACAAGGCCCTTCCCTTGATAAACCGCTTTCTCGCCGAGGTGCACGCTGGTCAGGTCAAGATCAAGGGACTGACGGATTCGGTTCACCAGAACCTGTTCGATGGCCGCCCCAGCCCCGAGGAGCGGGAACGGCTCATCCGCGAGGCCGCTTACCTTCGGGCCGAACAGCGCGGTTTCGTCGGCGGCTCCCCGGAAGAAGACTGGGCGGAGGCCGAACGCGAGATTGATGCGCGGTTGGCGGCGCAGGAAGGCCTGATCGCCCGCGGCCGCCATGCGATGGAGTCGGCCGCAGCCACGGCAGAACGTGGGGCTGAGGCGACCTACGGCCTCGTCCGGCAATGGCTGGCAGGTCGAGAGCACCCCATGGACGAGAGCGTCCCGCGCCTCGAAAAGATTCCCGAGCCTTCTCCCGAGGCACCACCGGCCAAGACCAGAACCAACCGCGCCGCACCGCGCGCGAAGAAGGAAGGGCCAAGCGAAGCACCGGTCAAGGCGACCGGAACGCGTGCCCGGAAGGCGCGCTCGCCGAAGACGCCACCGGCACCCTGAGTAAAACCGTCAACGGCGCGGCGGGTCGCCATGACTAAGGAGACGGGTGATCTCAGGCGTCCTCTTTGCCTCCGTGGGGCGCGCGGAAACGGAGGCTGGCCTCGAGCAACCGCAGCGACACCAGAAAGGCGATCAGGAGAAACACGATCGTGCCGGTGGCAATGCCACCCGCTACCGCGCCTGCCAGGCCCAGCCCCAGCAGCAATGTGAGCAGGATTGCCGCGAAGCGGTTTCGAGCCCAGCCGGCGATCAGTGCGAGCAAGGCCACCACCGTCGCCTCGATCATCGTCGGCGTGTGGTTCATCAGGAACCCGAGCAGCACGACCATCACTCCCGCGAACATCAGCAGCCAACCCGCGGCACGAGCGAGGCGGCTGGCCTGCTCCTGAGAACGCAGCGGCTGGAGGACGAGCAGCAGGTCCGCCGGAGGACTGCGACGCGAGCGGTGTCCGCTCATCCGCACCCGCGGTCGCACCCACTCCATCGACCCGATGCGGACGGCCCTTCCTGATCACCCCGAACGCTCTGCGGGTGGCCAGATTCGTGTGCTTTCAGGCGGCGTGGACGTCGGAGGGCAGCAACGCGGCCCATGGTCATTTCTCTTCGGAGGTCGAACCCTCGACGATCGCCTCCATCTCCTTCAGGTCGATGTGACGCACATCGCGCCCCTTGACCAGGTAGATGGTGTACTCGCACATGTTACGGGCATGGTCGCCCACGCGCTCCAGCGCCCTCGCCGCATAGGTAATGTCGAGCATGCGCCCGATATTGCGCGAGTCTTCCATCATGAAGGTCACGTTCTGCCGGAGGATGGCCTCGTGGTCGCTGTCGATCGCGAAGTCCTGACGCACCACCCGGACCGCTGCCGCCGCGTCCATGCGGGCGAAGGCATCCAGGGCGTCGCGCAGCATGGTGATCACGCGGTTGCCCATGGTTTCGATGTCCCGGAACAATTGCTTGCGCGGCCGGTCCCCCTCCGCCTGGCGGATCGCCATGCGCGCGATGGCGTCGGCCAGATCGCCGATCCGTTCCAGATCGGTGATGGTCTTGATCACGGCGACGATGAGCCGAAGGTCCATCGCGGCCGGCTGGCGCCGTGCGAGAATCTCGACGCAACGCTCATCGATGCTCACTTCGAAGCTGTTCACCCTGGCATCGTTCTCGCTGACTTCCTGAGCGACCTGGGTATCGCCTTCCATGAAGGCCTGCAGCGCATTCGTGAGTTGGGTCTCCACCAGCCCCCCCATCGCGAGGACACGGTTGACGACCTCCTCGAGCTCGGAGTCATACCGATGGGAATAGTGTCCGCCGATCCGTTTGTTTTCCATCCCGACCTCTCGTTGATGTCGCCAATCGTCAGTTTCGTGGTGATCGCAGTGCGGCCCCGTCAGCCGTAGCGTCCGGTAATGTAGTCCTCGGTGGCCTTCTCGCGCGGGTTCGTAAACAGGTGCATGGTATCCGCATACTCGACCATTTCGCCCAGGTACATATAGGCGGTGTAATCCGATACGCGCGCCGCCTGCTGCATGTTGTGTGTGACGATCAGAATCGTGTACTTCTCCTTCAGTTCCTCGATCAGTTCCTCGATCTTGGCGGTCGAGATCGGGTCCAGCGCCGAGGTCGGCTCGTCGAGCAGGATCACCTCCGGTTCGATCGCAATCGCGCGGGCAATCACCAGACGCTGCTGTTGCCCGCCGGACAGGCCGAAGGCGTTGCTCTGCAGGCGATCCTTGACCTCCTCCCAGAGACCAACCGCCTTGATCGAGCGCTCGACGACTTCATCCAGCACCCGCTTGTTCTTCACACCCTGCAGCCGCAGCCCGTAGGCGACGTTCTCGTAGATCGTCTTCGGAAACGGGTTCGGTTTCTGGAACACCATACCCACCTGCCGGCGCAGTTCGGCGACATCGGTCCTGCGATCATAGATATTGGCCCCGTGCAGATTGATCGCACCCTCGATGCGGCAGGAGTCGACCAGATCGTTCATGCGATTGAAGCAGCGGAGCAGGGTGGACTTGCCGCAACCCGACGGCCCGATGAAGGCCGTGACACGCTGCTTCGGGATCTGCATGGTGATGCCCTTCAGCGCCTGCGTATCCCCGTAGTAGAGATCCAGATTTTCCACCGAAATGGCGATGTCCTCGTCGGCGAGGGAGCGAATCGTACGGTTACTGCCCTCGAACAGGCTGGCGCTCATGCTCGTCGCTGCAGGGTTCCTCTGGCTCATGGGGTTCTCCGATGCCATTACGTTGGTACCTCGGTATTCAGGGAAGGGCCCGAGCCTAATCGCTCTCGGCCCGATATTTCTCGCGAAGATGATTGCGGATGGTGATCGCGGTCAGGTTCAGCACCACGATCAGCAGCACCAGGATCAGCGCCGTGGCATACACGAGCTGCTCCGCAGCCTCGGCGTGCGGGCTCTGGAAGCCGACGTCGTAGATGTGGAAACCCATGTGCATGATCTTGCGTTCGAGGTGAATGAACGGGAAGTTCCCGTCGATCGGCAGCGTCGGCGCGAGCTTGACCACGCCCACCAGCATCAGTGGTGCCACCTCGCCGGCCGCCCGCGCGATCGCGAGAATCAGACCCGTCATCATCGCCGGCGTGGCCAGCGGCACCACCACCTTCCAGAGAGTTTCGCCCTTCGTGGCCCCCAATGCCAGCGAGCCCTCCCGGATGGTCGAGGGGATGCGCGCAAGGCCTTCCTCGGTGGACACGATCACCACCGGCAGGGTGAGCAGGGCCAGGGTCAGGGAGGCCCAGAACAGGCCCGGGGTCCCGAAGGTCGGTGCCGGCAGGGCCTCCGGATAGAACGCCTGGTCGATCTGCCCCCCCACGAAGTACACGAAGAAGCCCAGACCGAACACGCCGAACACGATCGACGGCACTCCGGCCAGGTTGTACACGGAGATCCGGATCGTCTTCAGCAAGGCCCCCTGTTTCGCATATTCACGCAGGTAGATCGCGGCCAGCACCCCGAACGGCGTGACGATGATGGACATCACCAGCACCATCACCACCGTGCCGAAGATCGCCGGGAAGATCCCCCCCTCGGTATTCGCCTCGCGCGGGTAGCCGAAGATGAAGCCGAAGAAATCGCTGACGTAGAAACCGACCTTGGCCGGAATCGACATATCGTTGGGCTGCCACGCCTTGACGATGTCGGCGAGCCGGACGGTGACTTCCTCTCCGTCCGCCACGCGCAGCACGAGACTGTCGCGCGCCGCGTCCTCGTACAACTGGTTGAGGCGTTCCTCGAGTACCCGGTACTGTGCCTGGAGGTCGGCCCGGCGTTGCGCAAACTGCGCCTCCAGCTCGGGACTCGTCGTCCCGCGGAGTTCGGCGCGGCGCTCGTCCAGTCGCACGCGCTCGATCCGGAAATTGACGTTGCCAATCGCGCCGCGCTCGATCTGGCGGATTTCGTCGAAGAGATCGTTGCTGCGCTCCAGGCGCTGCTGGAACTCGGACCAGAGGTCGTCACCGGTGGCCACCGTGACGTCGTTTTCCAGCAGGCGGACCGGCGTGCCGAGGAAATCGCCCCATTCGCGCCGCTCCAGCACGGCGATGTCCTCCGGGTAGCGCCACTCGTCCATGAAGTCGTCGATGAAGTATCCGAAATCCCGGCCGGTGACGTCGCGGTTGCCCATCTTCACCAGATGCCGCACCACGAGGACCTGGTCTTCCGGAACATCGACGCCGGCATCCCGCATCGCCTGGCCGGTCATGGTCTCGGAGCGGCGTAGTTCGCCGATGATCCGGACCGGCGCGTCCGCGCCCGGCGCCATGTAGGTGGTCTCAAAAATGGCGTGAGGCCAGAAGTTGCCGAAACCGCGGACCAGGATCAGCAGGAGCAGCCCGAAGACCATGATCATGCTGATGGTGACTGCACCCCCGTTCAGCCAGATCCACGGGGCGCCGCTTTTCCACCACTCTTTCATCTCGTCGTCCTCGAATCCGATCCGGGTTTACAGGGAGGCATAGCGCTTGCGCAGGCGCTGGCGCACGATCTCGGCGGCGGTGTTCAGCACGAAGGTGAACACCAGCAGAACGAGCGCGGACAGGAACAGCACCCGGAAATGGGTGGAGCCCACTGCGGTTTCCGGCAGTTCCACGGCGATGTTGGCCGCGAGCGTGCGCATCCCCTCGAACAGGTTGAAGTTCACGACGGGGCTGTTGCCCGAGGCCATCAACACGATCATGGTCTCCCCGACCGCGCGACCGAACCCGATCATGATCGCGGAGAAGATCCCGGGGCTGGCGGTCAGCAGCACGACCCCGGTGACCGTCTGCCAGGGCGTGGCACCCAGGGCCAGCGAACCGTTGGTGAGGTGACGCGGCACGTTGAACACGGCATCTTCCGCAATGGAGAAGATGGTCGGGATCACCGCGAACCCCATCGCCAGACCCACGATCAGCGCGTTGCGCTGGTCGTAGGGAATGCCGACATCGGTAAACCATTGCCGCATGGACCCGTCGAAAAACCAGATCTCGATCCAGGGGCTGCTGGTCACGACCAGCCAGCCGGTTCCGATCACCACGGGCACCAGCAATGCGGCTTCCCATCCGGAAGGGACCGCGCTGCGGACCGCCTGGGGCAGCCGCGACCACGCGAAGGCGGCGACCAGGATCATCAGCGGGAACAGGATGAGGCCGGTCACCAGGATGGGCAGGTTGTTCTCGACATAGGGCGCCAGCCAGATGCCGGCCAGGAACCCCAGGATGACGGTCGGCAACGCCTCCATCAGTTCGATCGACGGCTTGACGACCTTGCGGATGGCAGGCGCCATGAAGTAGGCGGTGTAGATGGCCCCCATGATCGCCAGCGGCGTCGCCAGCAGCATCGCGAACAGTGCCGCCTTCAGGGTGCCGATCGAGAGCGGTACGATGCTGAACTTCGATTCGAAGGCGTCATCGGCCGACGAGGACTGCCAGATGAACTGCGGTTCCGCCCGGCCCTCGTACCAGACCTTGCCCCAGAGCGCGCTGAGCGAAGTCTGCGGATGCGGGTTATCGATCGCAAGCACCTGCATCGCTCCGAGGTCCTCGCTCTTCACCAGCGCGCGGCCATTGTTCGGCCCCATCGCGATGCGCTCGATCGGGCTTTCCGCCACCTGCTTCATCTTCAGCGTGACGTTGGATGTCGCGTAGTGCAGGCCGACATTGCCCTGGTCGTCGCCGGTCATAAAGCCCTTGCGCAGGTATTCCGGCTCGATCACGGTCACCGCACCGGCGTGATTCTGGAAACTGCGCACGAAGGTCATGTGCGACTGACCGGTCTCCTCGTTCCGGACCAGGAACCACTGGCGCACGCTGCCGTCGGAGCCGCCGACGATCAGCGAACGCGAGCCGACCAGGAAGTCGGCTGCGGTGACGCGCGCGCCCTCATCGACCAGGTCGACCTCCTCAATCAGGGTCGGATTGTTGCGGTCCACGATGTCGAAGTTGAACAGCTGCCCACGGTCGTCGACCACGAACAGGTTGCGTAGCGACTCGTTGACCAGGATCTGGCGCACGGGACGTCCGATCGAGGGGAGCGAGAAGTCCTCGCGCTGTTTCTGCACGGCGCCCGTCATCAGGTTGGTGCGCGTGGTGAACAGGGCCATCACGAGGTCACCGTCCTCCGTCCCGCCGGCGACGACATAACCACCGCGGCCCTCGACGACGGTCAGTGCGGAAAAGGCCTCGATCGCACCATCGCCCAGAACGGTTGGCTCCTCGCCCAGCGGGTACGAGAGTTCCGGTTCGATCTGGCGAATGCCATCGATGAAGCTCTGGGTGTAATCGACCTTCAGTGGCAGCACGCTGCTATCGGAAAAGCCGTATACGAACAGGCGCCGACGGCTCTCGCCGCTGCCGAAGGTGGTGATCCGTTCACCCTCCGGAACGGGAATCTGCAGGCGCGAACGCAGCGCGCCGGTCCCCGCCTCGAAGAAGGTAATGACCCCGGACCCGGAGAAACGGGCACCGATCTCCTCGTAACGGTCCAGGGTCAGGTCCAGGGTCGGCGCGCGATCGGCATCCCCCGGCACTGAGAATTCGGTTTCCAACTCGACGCTCACGGGCTTGAGCAGCGGGAAGGCTTCGTAGAACAGGTAAACGAAGATCAGGGCCAGGGCGATGATCACGCCGATCCCGCTGGAACCCACACCATAGCGCGAGAAGCCATCGCGAAATGCGCGCTTCTTGCGCAGTTTCCGGCGCTGATCAGCTGCCGGCAGCAGAGAACCCGAAGAGAGTGGTTCTTCGCGCGTGGTTGCAGACATGGCCTACCCCGGATTGCTCGAACTTGTTTCATAGAAAGAAGAGCCCTGCCACGTATGGTGACAGGGCCCGATCACACCGGCCAGCGTGAACCTCAGTCGAGGTTCTTCTCGTTCCGGAAGCGTTCCGCGGCGGCGGCGGACAGCGGGACATAGCCGTCCTTGACCACGACCTCCTGGCCTTCCTTGGAAAGAATCATGCGGAAGAACTCCTTCTCCAGCGGGTTCCAGCCGTCGTTCGGATGCTGGTTGGCGTAGACGTAGAGGAAGCGGGCCAGCGGGAAATCGCCGGACACGGCGTTGTCTGAGGTGGCCTCAACACCGTTCAGTGGGACGGCACGCACACCAGAGGTCTTGTAGCCGATGCCGGAGTAGCCGATGCCGCCGAGGGTCTGCTCGACGCCACGAACCACGGCGGAGGAGCCGGGCTGTTCGTTGACGGTCGACTTGAAGTCGCCGCCGCAGAGCGCGTTTTCCTTGAAGAAGCCGTAGGTGCCGGACACGGCGTTACGGCCGTAGATGGTGATGTCCCGGTCGGCCCAGGCACCGGTCATGCCGGCATCGCCCCAGGTATCGATGTCCTTGTCGGCACCGCAGGCGCGGGTCGCGGAGAAGATCGCGTCCACCTGCTCGAGGGTCAGACTTTCGATCGGGTTGTCCTTATTCACGTACACGGCCACCATGTCGATCGCAACCGGGACCTGCGTCGGCGGATAACCGTACTTCTCCTCGAACTCACGCACCTCGGAGTCACGCATCGCACGGCTCATCGGACCAAAGTTGGACGTACCCTCGATCAGGGCCGGTGGCGCGGTGGAGCTGCCGGCACCCTGGATCTGGATGTTCACGTTCGGGTAGATGTTCGCGAATTCCTCGGCCCAGAGCGTCATCTGATTGTTCAGGGTATCGGAACCGACGGAACTCAGGGTGCCGGAGATGCCGGACACACGCTCGTAGGACGGCAGGTCGGGATCGACTTCGGCGGAGACGGTGGCAACGGACATGCCGAGGGCGGCAACGACGCCCAGGAACAGGGATTTCTTCATCATGATCGGTCTTCCTCGGTTGGAATGTTGGTCACGAACAGGACAGGCATGAAAGCCCGGGCCTTGAATTCGCGACGGGCAGTGTCACACCCATGCATCACAAAGATATGACAGTAATATGACATTCTCGTGACAGGAATCGACACCGCGTATTCAGGACTTCGAGCGATCCCGAACCGGCGCGCGCTGGACCTCGTGCAGACGCACTTCCAGGCGCGTGAACTCGTTGACGGTACTCACCCGTTCGATCAGACGCAGGTCCTCCGGCCTCAATGCGCGGTCCGACCAATGCCAGGCGGTGAATTCGATTCGAACCCGATCTTCCGTCCCCGATAGCTCGAAGGTCGCGGGCCGGCCGGCCGCATCGAGTTGCAGCCGAACCCGATGCCCCGTTGCGGCCACGCGGCCGTCGCCGATGCCGTCATCGGCGTTCCATTCCCAGTCGATCCGACCGTCGGTGAACCAAGCCCAGGGCACGAGCACGGCTTCTCCGAGCGCCTGCGCCTGCAGCACGAGCGGCTCGGGTCCCAGGCCCGGGCGGTCCACCCGGTATAGCCCGAGCCACCAGTACCCGCTGGAAACCCTGGTGCCCTCGACCTCGTGAATCTCGTCGATCCACCCGAGACCGCGCAGCCGCACCCGGCGAATCTGCGCCCACCAGACGCCCGGAATACAGTAGGTGATGGCCGTCACGGTGCGCTCGCGAGCGTCGCTGTCGTAGCGCAGCCAGCCACTGGACGTCCAGGAGGCGGGTCCCAGGGGAAGCCCAGGACCGATCAGACCCCGCAGCAGGCCGCGCACGGACTCGCCGTGAATCCCCGCAAAGAGCGTCGCCGCATCGGGGGTCGGCGTATCGAACTCGGCCACCGCGGAAAGGTAGCGCGCCTCCACCTGGAGCCGGATGCGGCGCTGGCGCAGCCACAGCATCCCCAGCACCGCGGCGCCCGCTAGCGCCAGTCCCAGGATCCAGGCGATCAGCAGCATCGGGGGATGTTCCACAACCGGCATGGCTTCAGTCAGTCCCGGTGGTGCGCCGGGTCAGCGCAGGCCCGGAACGGGCTTTTCCCACTCATCCCGATCCCTCGGCTGCTCCGGCTCGACGATCCCCAGCAACTCGAGCTCGAACACCAGCGTCTCCTCGGGTCCGATATGGCCGCCACCGGGGCGTCCGTAGGCCAGTTCCGGGGGCAGCACGAGCCTGACCCGGGTACCTACCGGGATCGATACCAAGGCCTGGCGCCATCCGGGAATGGTATCCGCCACGGCGACGGTGGCGGGTTCCCGCTTGCGCCACGAGTTCTCGAACTCGCGTCCGTCGATGTGCATCCCGCGGTAATGCACCTGTACCCAGTCGTCCTCCCTGGGGACCGGGCCGTCCCCCGCGAGCAGGACCTCGATCTGGAGGCCATTGGCCGTGGTCACGACACCTGGTTCACGTGCGTTGGCCTCGCGGTACGCGGCGCCCTCCTCCGCGTTGATATCCGCGAGCAGGATCTGGTCCTCGATCTGCTCGGGCGTCAAACCCAGCGAATGCGCGACGACGAACACCACGACGAGGGCCAGCAGACTGAACAGGATGACACGAAGCATGGGGTTCCCTCAGCGCTGTTGCAGCGCCCAGTCCACGGCCCGCTCGCGAGCCTTGCGAAGTTCCTCGGGACTGAGCCGCTCCTCGAGAGCCAGGCGCACCTGATCCCCCATGGTATCCCCGTTGGCGGCCGCCAGGCTGGCCCATTGCGCCGCGGTCACGAGATCCTGTTCGACCCCACGACCCTCCAGATACATCAACGCGAGCCAGCCCTGCATGCGCGCATGCCCCGACTCGGCGCCAATCCGCGTGTACCGGGCTGCGGGCACATCCTCCACCGGATGGTCGCCGATACCCTCGATGTACAGACGGGCCAAGAAATAGGACGCGAGCACGAGTCCGTCCTCCAGGGCCTCCTCGAGCAACGCCCGCGCCTCGAACACACGCTCGGGGTCACGCCCACCCTGGGCATCGGCGATCAGCACCGAGGCCCAGGCGATCTTCCCCGGCCCGTGTCCGGCCTTGACCGCGCGCGAAAACCAGAACTCGGCCTGCTCCCGGTCCTGATCCACACCGTCGCCGCCCAGGTACATCCACCCCAGTTTGACTGCGAAGTCATGGGCCCCCGCGCGTGCCGCGCGGCCATACCACTCCGCCGCCTGCTCAGCGTCACGACCCACACCATGTCCCTCCTCGTACATCCAGCCGAGGTAGCTCATGGCGCTGGAAGAGCCCTGCTCAGCCGCCTCGACAAAGGCCGCACGCGCCGCATCCCAGTCCGGCGGCTCCAGCGCCATATGGGCATGGGCACGGGCCTCGGCATCCTGCCCGGTCGTGTCATCGGAAACCCCGGCGGCAGCGGTCATGGATAGCAGCAGAAGCGCGGTGACACCGAGCAGGAACCGCATTCCGGACCGGCGCACCAATCGGCGCAGAGCCGGCGGCGAAAGGTCGATCAGATTCATCATCTACAGGCCTCGTCAGGCAATGTCTTGAAAAGGAGGGTCAGACCAGGCGCAGGCCGGTGCCGCAGACGGGTCAAGCCCGCACGGGCTTACGCGTGACCAGGGGCTGGCGCAGGATCTTCGGGGGAAAGGAGCAGGTAAACGTGCTGCCCTTGCCCGGCTCGCTGTCGATCTGCAACTGGGCGCCGTGCCGCATGAGCACGTGTTTGACGATGGCCAATCCCAGCCCGGTGCCGCCACGGCTCTTGGAGCGGCCGTTGTCGACACGGTAGAAACGCTCGGTGAGGCGTTCGATGTGCGGCGCCTCGATGCCGATGCCGGTATCTCGCACCTGGAAGTGCCCTCCCGCCGCATCGGCAAACCAGCGGAGCTGGATCTGCCCTCCTTCCGGGGTGTAATGGACGGCATTGAACACGAGATTGGCGAATGCGCTGCGCAGTTCCCGCTCGTTGCCCAGCAACAGCAGTCCCTGGCTGACGGCGAGGTCGAACTGATGCTGCCGTTGGCCGGAGAGCAGCCTGGCCTCCTCGACCACACCGCCGAGCATTGCCGGGACATCCACCCACTCCCCGGTACGCGGGGCATCTCCCGTCTCCAGCCGAGAGAGCAGGAGCAGGTCATCCACGAGATTCTTCATCCGCTCGGCCTGTTCCCTGAGCAGATACACCGAACGCGCCAACTCGGGGTGGTCCCCGATCTCGTCCTGGAGGGTCTCGGCAACCCCGTAGACCACGGTGAGCGGCGTGCGCAATTCATGGGAGACATTGGCGACGAAGTCGCTGCGCATGGTCTCCAGGCGCCGCAGCGTGGTGGTGTCCCGGGCCAGGAGCAGGTGGCGCCGCTTCGCATAGGGCACCAGGCGAACCTCGAGCCAGAGCCGCCCGTCGACAGGAGAAGGAAGCGACAGCACCCGGGTCTCCCGCGAGTAATGGGCCAGAAAGCTGACGAATTCCGGGTGCCGGAAGATGTTGCTGATGCGTTGCCCCTCGTCACGCGGCCACTGCAGGCCGAGCAGGTCGCGGGCGGCCTGGTTGCACCAGTCGATCCGGTAGTCCGCGCGCAGCACGACGGTGGCGTCGGGCATCGCCTTGATGGAGTCACGGTAGTTCCGAACCAGGCTCCGGCGCTGCTTGTCCCGCTCCCGCGTGCGCATGCGCATGCGGTGCAGACCATCGAAGACCTCCCCCCAGAGCCCGAGGGACTGGGGCGGATCCAGCTTCCGGGTCAGGCGCAGCCAGTGTTCCAGCCGACGCAGATTGATGAAGTCCCAGACCAGGGCCGCGGCGGCTGCCAGCACGGCCACGAGCAGCCACTGGCCGGTTCCCCAGCCGATCAGGACCAGGGCCAGCAGCGCCAGAACCAGCCTTGCATAGGCCGCAGGCCAGGGATTGCGGGGTTTCATCTCAGGTCGCAACGGGCTTCATCCCTATCCGCAGACGGCAGCCGGTGACCCAAGCGGGAGGAAACCGCACTCAGGGCTGCCGCGAGAAACGGTAGCCCGCGCCACGGATGGTCTGTACCAGGCCGTCGTGCCCGGAGCCGGACAGGGCCATGCGCAGGCGGCGAATGTGCACATCGACCGTGCGCTCCTCGACATAGACGTTCGTGCCCCATACGTTATCGAGCAACTGCCCGCGGGTGAACACCCGGTCCTGATGGGTCATGAAGAAGTGCAGCAGGCGGTATTCGGTCGGCCCCATCTCCAGGGTCCTGTCATCGGCCGTCACCCGGTGACTTACCGGGTCAAGGCGCAATCCGCCGAGTTCGACGGGTTCATCGCTCGTGGTAGGCGCCGTACGCCGCAACACCGCCCGCATGCGTGCGATCAACTCGCGCGGCGAGAATGGCTTGGTCACGTAATCGTCGGCCCCGACCTCCAGACCTTTCACGCGATCCTCCTCCTCGCCACGTGCGGTGAGCATGATGATCGGCAGATCGCGGGTATGCGGTGCGGCCTTGAGATCACGGGCCCACTCCACCCCGCTGATGTCGGGCAGCATCCAGTCGAGCAACACGAGGTCGGGTGCATGTTCGAGCAGGGCCTGGCGGGCCTGGCGCACGTCCGTGGCCTCGACCACATTGAAGCCTGCCTTCTGCAGGGGCAGTGCCAGGACCTCACGGACCGCCGCGTCGTCCTCCACCAAGAGGATATTGATTGTCATCGGAGTTTTCCGGTTTCGAACCTGGCGGCATTAGATAACAGGGATGTTACATAAATTTGACACCCGCCTCTGCACCCAGTGGACCATGCCGAGGGTTCGGTGACGATGGAGCACAGCCAGAAGGGCCAGAGCAAGGCGGGCAAGAGCAGGAATCGTGGGCCTATTGCAAACTTGCCCACACCGCGCCGGCGCTTCTGGCGCAGCGATCGGGTACCGAACCTTCCGCATGACCACCAGGACGAGGCGTGTCATTTCCTGAGCATCGGGACTAGAATTTCAAGGGATGGGCCGACACGGGGAGCCGGGTCCGGTGCCACTCCTGCCTGCCGCTCTGTGGCCGAAAACGGCGGGACGCCGATGCGAACCGGCGCGAGGAGTGCCGGAGGCGGGCAGAACCCCGAAGAACCGCAGGGCGATGAGCCCGACGGGCAACTCTCTCGAGGAGAC